>NZ_JAJFEB020000006.1:0-312502 GCF_020709765.2 Clostridium pacaense | reverse complement strand
CTTTTTCTTTTTGAAATACTTTTTGAAATTCCTAATTGCATTACGAGTTGATTATACTTCGGATAAGGAAAATTATCAATAGTTTTTTTGCATTTTTTGCAAATTCTACTAAAAATGCGTAAATTAGACAATTTACCAATGGAAGCTTTCCAACTCCATCACACGCATTTAGTATAGTATAAATCCGAGGAAAATACCATAACATTTACCTGTGCATTTTCTTACGTAATTATTACAAAAAGCAAAGGTCTTTCGAAATTTGTACTTATATTTGTACAATTTGAGGGTAATAAAAAATGATACCCGATTTTTGGTATCAGGTACCATTTTTCTGATGCTCATTTTATTGACATTTATTTTGCCAAAACAGCGCTGTATGCTTCTGCCATTCCCTTGTCCTGGATTAAATCGTAGTATTCCTGAACCATTGGAATCATCTCGCTCAGGTCTTCGTGCCAGTAGTCTTCGCGCTTCATGATGTCTTCTACAGAGGCAGTCTTCATGAACGCAAGGATTTCTTCGCCGTCATTTGCCTTGTCGGTACGGTAGAAGGAAATCAGGGCTGCCATGGAGAAAGTCAGGGCTGCAGGGTATTTTCCAAACTTCTCTTTGTATTCCAGTATGGTTGGGAGGACACGTACCTGGAACTTGCTCACGGAATTAAGGGCAATGCTTAACAGCAGGTGCTTAATAAATGGATTGGAGAAACGCTCCAGCACAGCTGCGCCGAACTTACGGTTGTCTTCTGTATCCCCTATGGTAGGAATGATTTCTTCAAAGATGCATTTCTTAAGGAAGGAAGAAACTTTTTCATCCTTCATGCATTCACCTACCGTCTCAAGCCCATAAAGATATGCGCCTAAAACCATGGAGGTGTGGCCGCCGTTCAGGATACGGACCTTTCTCTTCTTATATGGATGCACATCGTCGGTCCACACAACATTGTAGCCGGCTTTCTGGAATGGAAGCTCGTCCTCATGATGCCCGCCGATTACCCACAGATGGAAAATCTCTGCTGTATCAATTAACTTATCTTCGTAGCCAATCTTTTTTGTCAGTTCTTCTACTTCATCTCTCGGATAACCGGTAACAATACGGTCTACCAGTGTGCTGCAGAAATCATTGTCCGTTTCAAGCCAATTTTTAAAGCCATCTTCCAGCTCCCAAAGATCTGCATACTGAAGAACGCATTTTTTCAGGTTGTCACCATTGTCATCAATCAGCTCGCATGGAAGGAGAATCAGACCTTTTAATCCTGCTTTGTACCTTTTATATAAGAACTGACACAATTTTGCAGGATAGGACTTGGGCGGCATATCGCTGAGTTTTTCTGTTCCAAGATATTCAATTCCGGCTTCTGTTGTATTGGAAACCAGTACCCTTAAGTCAGGGCTTTCTGCCAGGGCAATATACTCCTCATACTGTGTGTATGGATTCAGCGCTCTGGATATGGATGTCACATGGGTATGCTCATTAACCACTTCTCCATTATCAATGCCGCGGAGAAACAGATTGTATTCGCAGTTCTGGTCGGCCAGCATCTGGCACATTCCTTTTTCAATTGGCTGCACTACAACGATTTTTCCATCATATAAGCCTTTTTCCTGAAGTTTGTGGAAGAAGTAATCTACGAATCCACGCAGGAATCCGCCTTCGCCAAACTGGATAACTGTCTCTTTTACATTATTGCTCATGTCTGCTACCTCCATAGGATTAAGAATTGGATTGTTTTTTGTAAGTGCTTACATTTTCACATATGAAGCACTATCGCTTTATTTCTGAGATTACTATACAACATTATCTAAAAATATGCAAGGGATTTTAATGGAAAATTGTAAGTGTTTACATTTTCAAAAAAAAATCCTTATCCACTCACTCATACAGGAATCTTATATAAGTTCTTAACATCCGGCTTTTACATGTGATTTTTACAGGATTCTTATATGGGGTTTTGAAATACAACATTTTCCAACGAATCCAGTGTAGTGACATGATGACTTCTGGTAAAACTCCGCAGGATATTTTTCTGAGAGTGCAGGTAAAAAAACGGAGGCGTAGCGGACTACGCTGAGTATTTTTAACCCGTGCTATCAGGAAAATAGACAAGGCGGTTTGCCTGAATGTCATCGTGTCAGTACACCAGTGTATTTGACATCCCCGTCATCTAATAACTACGGTTCGGTATCATTTTTATAAACAAGGGTAAATCATACAATCCACCACACAAGCAATGCCACATGGTAGAAAAAACGACTTGAAAAGCTTGAACACAGCCAATACTATTTTAACCTGAAAAATAGGTAATATGACAAGCACGGTAATTGGCGGTTGTAAAATAAGTCCACAAAAAGCGGCCGCCAGATTTCTCTGACAGCCGCCTTGTTACAAGCTTTTTCAAGATGTAATGTTGAAGATATAAAGTTAAATTACTTCAGGGTAACCTTAGCGCCTTCAGCCTCTAATTTAGCCTTAACATCCTCAGCCTCATCCTTGGATACGCCCTGCTTGATTGCCTTTGGAGCGCCATCAACTACGTCTTTAGCTTCCTTAAGGCCTAAGCCGGTAACTTCACGTACAACCTTGATGACTTTAACCTTGTTTGGACCAACCTCGGTCAGCTCTACGTCAAATTCGGTCTTCTCTTCAGCTGCTGCTGCGCCAGCGCCTGCTGCTGCAACTACAACGCCTGCTGCTGCGGATACGCCAAACTCTTCCTCACATGCTTTTACTAATTCGTTCAGTTCTAATACGGATAATTCCTTGATAGCTTCGATAAACTCAGCGGTTGTTAACTTTGCCATTTTATGTTCCTCCTGTTTGATATTTAGTATTTGGTATTCGATATTACATGTTAAATGTTGTTTTAACTCATCTTCAGTCCCTGATGGGCCTGAATGATGTTCCAATCTTATTCCTTATCATTGATTATATATCTATTGATACTAATCGCTGATTCCTAATCAGGCAGCTGATGACGCCCCGCTGTCCCATGAAAAAGATAAGGTGATTATGCTTCTGCAGCCCCACCGTTCTTCTCCGCAATCTGATTGAGTACGCGGGCCAGGTTGGTGATAGGAGACTGGATGCTGCCAAGCAGCTTGCCCAGCAGGATTTCCCTGGATGGGATGGTTGCAATAACCTGGGTTCCGGCCTGATCGTAGTAGGTTCCTTCAACAATGGATGCCTTCAGTTCCAGCTTAGGTGCTGTCTTAGCAAATTCTGCTAAAATCCTTGCAGGAGCGGTCGCATCTTCCTTGGATACTGCTAATGCGGTCGGTCCTTCCAGCTGTGGTTCAAGTGCTGCAAATTCGGTTCCTTCTGCTGCACGCTTAATCAGGGTGTTCTTGTATACCTTGTAGGTCACACCAGCTTCCCTTAATTTCTTACGCAGCTGGGTATCCTGCTCTACAGTCAGACCGCGGTAATCAACGATGACTGCGCCTGCAGCGCCTTCAAGTACTCCCTTGATTTCGTCTACAACTGGCTGTTTTAATTCAACTTTTGCCATGAATGGTTTACCTCCTTATTTTATTCTTGCATTGAAAACCGTCATAGCATGGAATACATAAAGACCTCTCTGCCATATGGACAGAGAGGTCTGCAAAATCTCATCATAAATAATCAGAGTTTTGTATGTTCCTCGGCAGGCGGTTACGCCTTACACCTTACGGTACCTGCTGTCTCAGGGCATTCAATACTGTGGTATCATATCACATTGTATGATTGATGTCAAGCCTCATTTTACTGCGGGGTGACACCGTCTATATTACTGCAATCAATTAGTTGACCAGCTTACCTACATTCAGCTTAACGCCAGGCCCCATGGTTGAGGTCAGGGCAACGCTCTTAAGGTATGCACCCTTAACTGTGCTTGGCTTCGCTTTCATGATTGCATCAATAAGCGTCTGGAAGTTGTCCGCTAACTGCTCCTCTGTGAAAGAAGCTTTTCCTACTGGCACGTGAATAATGTTTGTCTTGTCAAGT
Source organism: Clostridium pacaense (assembly GCF_020709765.2). NCBI lineage: Bacteria > Bacillati > Bacillota > Clostridia > Eubacteriales > Clostridiaceae > Clostridium > Clostridium pacaense. The sequence goes on along the minus strand of NZ_JAJFEB020000006.1, from coordinate 308,518 downwards.
CTGTATTCAATCTTACCAGCTTTGATATCGTTGATGGCCTTGGTTACGTCCATGGTCACGGTACCGGCCTTTGGGTTTGGCATTAAGCCCTTGGGTCCAAGTACACGGCCCAGACGGCCAACAACACCCATCATGTCAGGAGTAGCTACAACAACGTCAAAATCCAGCCATCCGTCGTTCTGGATTCTCGGAATCAGCTCCTCAGCACCAACGTAATCAGCACCTGCGGCCTGAGCCTCGTCAGCCTTTGGTCCTTTTGCAAATACTAAGATACGTACGGTCTTACCTGTTCCGTGAGGCAGTACAACGGCGCCACGGATCTGCTGGTCAGCATGACGTCCGTCACATCCTGTTCTGATATGGACTTCTACAGTCTCGTTAAATTTTGCAGATGCATTCTTCTTAACTAATGCGATTGCGTCTGCTACGTCATAAAGTGCAGTACGGTCTACATTCTTTATAGCCTCTGCATATCTTTTACCTGATTTCATTTTAATAACCTCCTAGTGGTATTGACGGGGAATCTCCCTCCCACGTTCATATAACGGGAAAATGCTCCAGTAACCCGGTGCCTTGCTCAAGGGCATACGGATTCATACACCAATTCTTATTCCTCGACGGTAACGCCCATGCTTCTTGCAGTTCCTGCAATCATGCTCATGGCAGCTTCTAAGCTAGCGGCATTTAAGTCTGGCATCTTGGTCTCTGCAATCTTCTGAAGGTCAGCCTTCTTAAGGACAGCAACCTTGTTCTTATTAGGAACAGCGGAAGCGGTCTTGATGTTGCAGGCTTTCTTAATCAGTACTGCTGCAGGCGGGGTCTTGGTGATGAAGCTGAAGCTTCTGTCCGCATATACGGTAATGACTACAGGGATGATCATATCGCCCTGATCTGCTGTTCTTGCATTGAATTCCTTGGTAAACTGAACGATGTTGACACCGTGCTGACCAAGTGCTGGTCCAACTGGTGGTGCTGGTGTTGCTTTGCCAGCTGGAATCTGTAATTTGATATATCCTGTTACTTTCTTTGCCATCTTAGGCACCTCCTAAAATTATGTGGTATTGTCGGGAATGTCCCTCCCACCAGCCCTTGCCCTGCAAAAGCTGATTCTTTGTGTTGCAAAGGACCGCCTACATCCTCTTGACTTCAGCAAATCCCAGTTCAACCGGTGTCTCACGGCCAAACATTTCTACATGCATTGTGATGGTTTTCTTGCTGTCGTTAATAGCCTTGATGGCTCCGACAGTGTCCTTCCATGCACCGGAGATAACAACAACCATATCTCCTACTTCAAAATCGACTAAGACGTCTTCTTCTCTCCTGAAGCCCAGGCTGGCCATCTCTTCTTCTGTCAGAGGAACCGGTTTGGAGCCCGGACCCACAAAGCCCGTGACACCGCGGGTGTTGCGCACCACATACCATGTGTCATCATTCATGACCATGTTGATGAGCACATAACCCGGGAACATCTTCTTGTCAGCTTTTTTCTCCACACCGTTCTTAAGCTCCACTACAGGAAGCATGGGTACGGATACCTCTAAGATCTGGTCCTGAAGGTTTCTGTTTTCAATTGTCTTCTCAATATCGACCTTGACTTTGTTCTCATAACCTGAGTAGGTATGGACTACATACCAATGTGCTTCTGACATACAATCACCCTCGCCTTTAATTCAATCCCTATCATGAGTTTGCTTCACTTTATAAAATAAAGCTTAAACCAAACTTCATGACCAGGTCCAGGACAGCAATTACCACGCCGATGAAGATTGACATGAACAGCACTGCCACTGTCTGTTTTGCTACTGTTTCCTTGTCAGCAAAGACGATTTTCTTGTACTCTTTTTTCAGCCCTTTGAAAAAGCTAGGCTTTTTCTCCTTCTTAGCTGATTTCTTCTCTGCCTTGTCAGCCTTGGCCGTTTTTTCTGTGGTTTCTACAGTTGACACTGTATTCTCTTCCATATTATCACGTCCTTTACTGAACAGGATTACTTGGTTTCCTTATGCATGGTATGTCTCTTGCAGAATCTGCAGTACTTCTTGGTTTCCATACGGTCCGGATGAGTTTTCTTGTCCTTAGTCATGTTATAGTTGCGTTGTTTGCATTCTGTACATGCCAGTGTAATTTTTGTGCGCACGACTTCCACCTCCACTTATATTATCGTAGTTCACATTTTGCTGCTTAGATACTTAATTTTGAGCATAAAAAAAAGACCTAAGCTCTTCCATTCGCCTGACTACTATACCATATATATGTCGATACGTCAAGGTTTTTTAGGTCTTTTTTCTGGCTGGTTCCCCATGTGTTCCGCATAGTTCCACATGGTTTCCGGATGTATTTTGTCCTGTCCTGTTTGGTTTTCCTTTTATTTATCCTGCTTCTTCTTTTGTCCTCTATCCTTTTGTCCTGTCTCTTTTTGTCCTATCCTGTTTCCCCTTCTATGGCGAAGACAGAAGACCGTCCCCCCTGTGAGGAGGATTACCGCTGCGGCCATTACCGTATATTGCAGCTTTTTGTCCGGGCCTTGATTTTCCTCCGGCTCACCGGGCAGGCCGGATTCCATATTTTGGATATCATTTTCTTCCATCAATTCCGGTTCCTGGACGGGTATTGCATTTTCACCATCATCTTCCTGGGCCTCACCGGCTTCCCCTGCTGATATGCCGCTTCCGGCAGCCATGGCATTAGATGGCGTGGCTGTGGCAATGGGTCTGGTTGCTATTGGGGATGACTGGGATGGCTGGGACGGCAGGGATGGCGTGTAATGATTCCTGCTGCGGCCTCCTCCCCGCCGAATCGGGCCTTCCGGTGCATCAGTTTCCCCTTCCGCACTGCCTCCTGTGCCGGAGGAATTGCCATAGGAGATGCCTTTACCGCTTCCGTATGAATTATAGCTGTTTCCGTATCCGCTTCCCCCATAACCACCCCATCCGTAGGAGAAGGTCAGGCCCTGTCCGGTATAATCCGGTATGGCCACCCTTATCTTGGGGGTGTCGATGGCTCCGTCCGGCCATTCTATTCTGGCCTTCACATAAAATGAGCGGTTATCTGACTGGAAACGGTAGGTCAGGTATTCATCCTCCACAATACTGCGGTTCAGGATATTGCCTGGCTCCTTCAGGAAATTCTCATATTCTGCCGTGCCCTGGCCGCCTTGGGCAACGGATGTCTCCACACGGTTCTTTTCCTTTGTCCATGACTTTCCGTCTTCACTGCGGTAAATGTACAGGGCGGTGATATCAGGGGGCAGGTTCTGGAACCGCAGCCTGGCGGTTCCGCTTCCATCTGCATTGATGTTCATGAGCAGGGCTTCCGTGAGATATGTTTCCGGATTCTGCCCCGGGGGTTCCGGTTCTGGCTGGGGCTCGGTTTCATCCGGCGGAACAGGCTCAGGAAGAGGGGCAAAATATAACGGACTGCCTTCATTGAATTCCGGGCTTACTTTTATCTGCTGCTCCTTATTCCTGCAGACAATGGCCGGGGTATCCGGTTTTGTATTGTCCAATTTTATTTTTCCCTGGTTTAAATTCAGTTTTCCATTGCCTTCCACTGAAATCAGGCGGTCCGGCCCGGTAATGAGCAGATTGGGGTCATTGATGATAAGGGAACCATTGCCCCTAATCCTGATAATGCCGCCTGACCCGTCTTTTTCCCTCTGGATTTTGATTTGGACCGGGCCATGGTTTGGATTCCGGGCCGTATTGCGGTTTCCGGTCTTTACGGTCTGGTCTGAGTAACGGTTAGCTCCGGCTCCATCAGTTATGGGCGCTCCCAACAATATGGTTTCATCCGTAATGACCAGTTCTTTGGAGATAACACCAATCTTATTATCTGTCCCTGTTTGGCGACTATACCATTCATTCAGTTCAGCAGGGGTATTTATTTTCTCTTCTGTTTCCGGTGTTCCAGTTTCCTGCTGCACGGTTTCCTGAGCAAAAACAGATGTTCCGGGCAGTTTTCCGCTTCCCGGCAACCACAGGCAGATGGATGCAAGTATTGTAGCTGCAAGTATGATCTTGCCTCTGTGCAGCATTGACACCAGCTTCGCCTGTTTGATATTTTCAGGCATTGGCACCGGAGACATTTTCTTAATCCCTTCGGTTCTGTTCTGTACCATACGCATTGTCCTTTCTATATGTATCTTTTATTATACTGTGGGCAATATGGGGCGTCAATGCATGCTTTCTTACGGTTTTTGTATTGAAATCCAATCGTGAAACACGGCCACGGAAGCGGGGCGGCGGGAGGGGGGGTGGATTCAGGGGATGGATTCAGGGGATGGATTCAGATGATGGATTCAGATGATGGATTCGGGTCATGGATTCAGATGATGGATTTAGATGATGGATTTAGATGACGGATTCAGACTACGTTTTAGAATTGCAGGGTTTTAATGTTTACTTATTACTGCCCATGTCCGATAAAAATCGTGACAAAATACACATGTTCCATCCCGGCTTTTTTCAACACCCGTGTACATGCTTCAATGGTGCTTCCAGTGGTATAGATGTCATCTACCAGGATTACGGAATGGATATTCGGGGGAATGTGTCCTGCTGTAAATGCCTGTTCCAGGTTTTTCAGGCGGCCTGATGGGTCTAATGATTTCTGCGGGGCAGTCTTTTTGCTGCGTTTCAGGATTGATCTGTCTACAGGTATTCCTGTCTTTTCAGACAGCCGCCATGCCAGTTCTTCTGCCTGATTGAATCCCCTTATCCTTAAACGGGACGGATGGACCGGGACAGGTACCAGGACGTCTGCCTTCATACGCAGGATCCGCTTCCCCAATCCCCTGAACATGGCTTCACTGTAAAAGTCCAGGTATTCGCGCTTGTTGTTGTATTTTATCTGAGCCATGGACTTACTGGCAATGTCATCATAATTAACCAGGGAAAGGCCGTAATCAAAGCTCCTTCTGTGCTTTGTACAATCATAACAGTACTCAATGGTGTCGCTTAGTACCTCCTTTCCGCATTTTTTGCAGGTTGGCCTGTGCACCCAGGACAGTTTTTTCATACATTCAGGGCAGATGAGATTGCCCCTGGGCATGACAATCCGGGCGCAGACAGGACACCGGCGCGGGAACAGGAGGTCTAAGAGATGGCTGGTGATTGATTGGATTGGGTTCATTTTCGTGGTTCTCCGTTTTGTATGGATTGTTTTGTCTTCTCATGGGATATGTTTGACTTCATTGACAGCCCGGTGGGCTTAGGTGTCTTAGGTGTGTGGGTATAGATATAGGAATCCAGAATTATGATGTGGAATTTTAATGTCAGAAGGGACATCTGGGGTATATTGATTACACTAACACAGATTTCTTGTAAAATCAACTGCTTATAAAGCTGTAGCAGCTTTGTAAGCAGTTATAAATCCTGCTAAAGCTTTGTAATACCTTTTAAAACCGTGTGATGCCTGCTAAAGCTCCATAAAGCCTTCTAAAACTTAAAAATGCCTGCCAAAGCTTTGCACATCTTATTTTCCAATCAGATGATACAGAAGGAATGCTAATAAAATAACTGAACCTGACTTGATGCAGACCTTGGACAAAAATAAAATGAAGGAGATTCCTCCTGGCAATACAGTAACACAAATAAAGGATTTCCGGGATTCATCGTCCCGGAAACCTTATCCTGTCCATTATTCACTTATCCTGCCTACTTTCATCCAACAGTCCCATAAGTCCATGAACCAGTACTTTTCCCATCCTGGCGTAGCGGCATATCGTGCGGGATGGTTTTTACTGGATGCAGGCAGCAATTTCTACCATAAATAGACAATCTCACTATGTTAATCTTTATCTTGCCATTCATCCTAGCCTTCCATCTCATAAATCTCCCGTATCCGTACCTTCAGCCCGGAGTACCGCTTCTGTTCCACGCAGTTACCCGCCATGGTGTAAAAGGCGTCCGGCTGGCCCACCAGGCATACGCAGGCGCGGGCACGGGTCACGGCCGTGTATATGAGGTTGCGGGTCATGAGCATCCTGGGACCGTTGTACATGGGAATGATGACGGCCGGGTACTCGCTTCCCTGGGATTTGTGGATGGTGATGGCATAGGCCAGTTCCAGCTCCTCCAGCTGCTTGAAGCTGTATTCTATCTTCTTGCCCTCGTCAAACTCTACGGTGAGAAGTTCCGCGTACTCGTTAATCTCACGTATGATTCCCACATCCCCGTTAAAAATCCCGGCGCCGCGGTCCGTAGGGATGCCGTATTTGTTGCAGACCTCCCACTCCATCTGGTAGTTGTTCTTTATCTGCATCACCTTGTCGCCAACACGGTAAATGATTCCGCCTGCTTCCCTTTCCTTTTTTGACTTATCCGGGGGATTCAGGTAGTTCTGGAGCACCTGGTTCAGCCGTTCCACCCCAAGGGCGCCCTTGCGCATGGGGGTCATGACCTGTATGTCAAATGGCTGGGCATGGACATAGCCTGGCAGCTTCTGCTGAATCAGCGTGATGGCGGCGCTTATGACAGCGTCCGGATTGTCCCGCCGGATGAACAGGAAGTCATTGCTGCGTTTTGCCAGGTCCACACGTTCCCCTGCATTGATTTTGTGGGCATTGACCACAATGTCGCTTTGGGCTGCCTGGCGGAAGATGTTGGTCAGTTTGACCACATTGAAGCAGCCGGAATCTATGATGTCCCGGAGCACATTGCCCGGACCCACGCTTGGAAGCTGGTCCACATCGCCTACCAGGATCAGACGGGTGCCCACATTGACGGCGCGCAGCAGGGAGTGCATCAGGCTTATATCCACCATTGACATCTCATCGATGATGATTACGTCCGCATCCAGGGGATTTTCCTCATTCCGGTCAAAATGCATGCCGGAGGTGCCCATTCCTGATTTATCATTGTCCCCGCCCGGCGGGCCTGATGGCACCAGTTCCAGCATGCGGTGGATGGTCCTGGCCTCATAGCCCGTGGCCTCCGTCATGCGCTTGGCTGCCCGTCCGGTCGGCGCTGCAAGGAGTATTTCCATGCCCTCCATCTCAAAATACCGGATAATGGTGTTGATGGTGGTCGTCTTTCCGGTGCCGGGGCCGCCTGTGATGACTAAAAGCCCGCTGTTGACAGCTTCGTAGACAGCTTTCTCCTGGAGGCTGTCCAGGCAGATGGAATCCTGGGTCTGACGCTCCTTATCCTGGGTTAGCTGGGTCTGGTCTGCCTGGGTCTGGTTTTCCTGGGTTCGGGCCTGACGGGCCTGGCTCTCCTGGGCCTGGATTTCCTGGACCTTCCTGAGGTTTTCTTTTATCTCCGCCTCAGGCGTGTCGCCTTTGATGTTCAGGTCGTGAAGCATCCTGGCGGCGTTCAGTTCAAGATAGTAATACTGGGAGGAGTAGATTACCGGGCCCTGTTCTGCCTGCTTTACGACCACCCTGCGGTCAATCTGCATGTCCATCAGGTGCTTTTCCATGGCTGAGGGATCCACCTTCAGAAGTTCGGATGCCTGGGCAAACAGCTCTGCCTGGGGCAGGTATGTGTGGCCGTTTGAGGTGGCCTGGAGAAGGGTGTACAGGATTCCGGCCTTGATGCGGTAGTCGGAATCCGTGAAAATGCCTACCCGCTCCGCTATCTCGTCAGCCATCTTGAATCCCACGCCGGGGATGTCATCGGCCAGGCGGTAAGGATTTTCCCGGATGATTCCGTAGAGGGTTGGCCCGTACTGCTGGTATATCTTGGCTGCCAGGTTCATGGTTATGCCATAGTTCTGAAGGAACATCATGGCCTGGCGCATGTCTTTCTTGTCCTCCACCTGCTCCGCAATGGCCATGGCCATCTTTTCACTGATGCCCTTGACCTCTGATAAGCGTTCCGGCTCTTCCTCCATCACCCGGAAGGTATCCGCCTTAAAGTGGCGCACGATCCTGGCAGCCAAAGCGGCCCCGATGCCTTTGATTGCACCGGAGCCCAAATACCGTTCCATGGACAGCTCGTCCTGGGGTGTTTTCATTTCGTAGCTCTCTATCTGGAGCTGTTCGCCGTACACAGGGTGTTCCGTCATATGGCCGCTGGCTTCTATCATGTCGCCTTCTGCCGCATAGGCCAGGGTTCCCACCATGATGACTTCATCGCCGTCATTCTGGTCCGTGACGCTTAAGACCGTGTATCCGTTATCCTCGTTGCGGAATTTAATCCGCTCTATGAATCCTGTAATCGTTGCCATATTTTTAACCGAAAGAACCCGGAACGATATGCATGTCCGGGTTCTGATTCTTAATAGTCTTCTCTGCTGCTTCCGCCCATGGATGCTTCCATCATCATATTCATTCCGTGGGCAAATTCAATGAACTTACCTGTTCCGATTGCCACTGCCGTCAAGGGATCTTCCGCAATCATGGTGGTGATGCCTGTCTTTTCCTCAATCAGGGCATCCAGACCGCTGAGCAGGGAACCGCCTCCTGTCATGACAATGCCTCTGTCAAAGATATCTGCTGCCAGTTCAGGCGGGGTGCGCTCCAGCACGTTGTGCACCGCGTCTACAATCTGTAAGGCCGGTTCACGCAGGGCTTCCAGTGTCTCGTCCGAGGTAACCACGATGGTCTTGGGAAGGCCGGTTACCAGGTTGCGTCCCCTTACCTCCATGGTAAGGACTTCGGGCCTGCGGTATGCGGCGCCGATGTTAATCTTGATTTCCTCAGCCGTGCGCTCACCGATGAGAAGGTTGTGCTTTTTCCTCATGTAGCGCACCAGGGCCTCGTCAAAGTCATCCCCGGCAATCTTGATGGATGTGCTCACAACCGGGCCTCCCAGGGAAATGACCGCGATATCGGCTGTACCGCCTCCGATATCCACTATCATGTTGCCGCAGGCCTTGCCTATGTCAATCCCTGCGCCGATGGCTGCCGCTACCGGCTCCTCAATGATGGCAACCTCACGGGCGCCTGCCTGGTAGGTTGCATCCTCCACTGCCTTTTTCTCAACCTCAGTGGCACCGCTGGGGATGCAGACACTGATTCTTGGCTTGCGCAGCGTCTTCTTGCCCACTGCCTTGCTGATGAAGTATTTTAACATTTTTTCTGTAATGGTATAATCGGAAATAACGCCCTGGCGCAGAGGACGCACGGCAACGATGTTGCCCGGGGTACGTCCAATCATAAGACGTGCTTCTTCGCCGATTGCCATGATTTTGTTAGTGTCACGGTCAATGGCCACTACGGACGGTTCTTTTAATACAACACCCTTGCCCTTAATATACACAAGGATGCTGGCTGTCCCTAAATCAATTCCAATATCATTGGACATCATCGAAAACATATAGATAATTCCTCCTCGCTATCCATACCGGCGCGCAGGCTTATGGAACCTGTTTTCCCGGAACGGCTGCTCAATTATTCCTAAAGTCTGGCTGCTTGTTCTGTTTTGCTTTTATAGCATTGCTTCTATTATATACAATATTGTAAAGTTTTCAAAGGGTTTTTTTCTTTTTTATTTTCTTTAGGTTTTTTTTATGTTGCGGACATATTTTTGTCACAATTATTGCTTATGATTATATCAAGTTCACCGAGAGGTGGACGAGGCCTTTGTTTCAAGTGATTACTTGAAATCACAAAGCTTTTTCATACTCATACCGGACGAAGAAATTCGTCCGGCCCCCCTAATAACATTTTCTTTTTTATATACCTACCATTCCCACGCAGGCCCTGGGCCATGCGGAAAAAACAAAAAAGAACGCTGGCTGTGGAGACACAGGGAGGCGTTCTTTTTTGCTGTTCCCCATCATGATAGCCACAAGATAGCCACAAATAGGTAATATCCGCTTTCTTTTTGTCCACGGCCCATCCCCCCACCTCTTACATTTTCCGAAGATATAAATTAGTATTAAAAATGGAAAATTTAACCACTAAAGAGGAGGATTACAACATGACAGCTACACCGAAACTACAGCCTAACCATACGCTGGACCTGTTTGAGAAGTATCTGGTCGCGCGTAACAAATCGCCGAATACAATCTGTGTGTACCGCTATGCGGTGGAACAGTTCTACCATCTCTATCCACAGCTCACCCCACGCAACCTGCAGCTCTATAAGGTATATCTCCTGGAACATTATAAGCCCCAGACCGTGAACCTTCGAATCCGGGCCCTCAATTGTTTCATGGAATACCGGCAGACATCCATCACGCCCATTACCATGATTAAAATACAGCAGAAGACGTATCTGGACAAAATCATCAGCCAGGCCGACTATGAATATCTGAAACGGAAGCTGGTTGAAAATGAGGAGTTCACCTACTATTTCATCGTGCGCCTGATTACCACGACCGGGGTGCGGGTCAGCGAGCTGATCACATTTCAAATCGAGGACATTGACAGGGGGCATAAGGATATTTATTCCAAGGGCAATAAGATGAGGCGTATCTATGTCCCTACCCAGCTGGGCATTGAATTTAAGCAGTGGTTCCAGCATATCGGCCGCCGGAGCGGGCACCTGTTCCTGAACCGGTTCGGCTCACCCCTTTCCCCATCCGGCATAAGGGCCCAGTTCAAGGTGTTCGCGGCCCGCTACCATCTGGACCCGGAGGTCATGTATCCCCACAGCTTCAGGCACAGGTTTGCCAAGAATTTCATTGAGAAATGCGGCGACATCACACTGCTTTCCGACCTTCTGGGGCATGAGAGCATCGAAACCACCAGGATATACCTGCGGCGCAGCAGCAGCGAGCAGTACCGGATCATAAATAAGGTGGTTGACTGGTGATTGCAAAGGAGGGTGAATGACATGGATTCCATAGAAGGACAAATAATGAATAATACCTGTGATTTCCAGGCAAACTTAGAATATTTCCGTGATTTCCTCCAGAAACGCGGGTCGGCTGAAAATACCATTGATTCCTATCTGACATCAGTGCGCCATTACCACTCGCTGTACCAGGATGTGACGGTGGAGTATCTGCAGGCTTATAAGGTGTGGCTCATGGAGCATTATAAGCCGAATACGGTCAATACCCGGATTTACGGCATTAACCAGTATGTGACTGCGCTTCAGGAAGCAGCGGGAAAAGGAGGGGAAAACGGCGGGGATGGGATGGACGGCGGCGAGTGTGGGTGTGACATACCGCCCTGCAGCATTTCCCTGCTTTCCCCGTATAAGCTGCCCTCGGTAAAGCATCAGCAAAAGCCGTTCCTCAACAATATCATCTCCAAGCGTGATTATGAGCGCCTGAAACGCTGCCTGAAACGGGATGGCAACATGTTCTGGTATTTCGTGGTGCGGTTTTTGGGGGCCACGGGCGCCCGGGTCAGCGAGCTGGTGCAGATTAAGGCGGAGCACATACAGATTGGCTGCATGGACCTGTATTCCAAGGGAGGCAAGGTGCGGCGCATTTATTTCCCGGAAAAGCTCTGCGGGGAAATGCTGTCCTGGCTGGCCCTGCGCGGCATCCGGTCCGGGTTTGTGTTCACCAACCGGCAGGGGAACCAGATTACGCCGCGGGGTATCAGCAGCCAGCTTAAGGTCCTTGCCAGGCATTACCGCATCAGTCCTGATACGGTTTATCCCCACAGCTTCCGGCACCGTTTTGCCAAGAACTTCCTGTCCAAATTCAATGATATCTCACTTCTGGCCGACCTTATGGGGCATGAAAGCATTGAAACCACCCGCATCTACCTGACACGCTCTTCGGACGAGCAAAGGGTGCTGATTGATAAAATTGTCACCTGGTAGATTGCATTTTCCGGTAAAACCCAGTATGATTAGAGTCATAAAACAGAGCAGAGGATGAATTTATATGTATGAATATTCATGGTACCAGTGGCTTACTTTCTTCTTTATATATTGTTTCTTCGGGTGGATTTTTGAGTCTACTTATGTGTCCCTTAAAAAAAGACAGTTTGTAAACAGGGGATTCCTCCGACTGCCCCTGCTTCCGCTCTACGGCACAGGGGCGGTGATGATGCTGTGGGTATCGCTGCCGGTCAAGGATAACCTGTTCCTTGTATATGTTTCCGGCGTGATTGCCGCCACCATCCTGGAGTACGTGACGGGATGGGGTATGGAGAAGCTGTTTAAGATGAAATACTGGGATTACAGTAACCAGCGTTTTAATGTAAAAGGCTATATCTGCCTCAGTTCTTCCATTGCCTGGGGATTCCTTACCATCTTTCTTACGGAGGTAATCCACCGGCCCATTGAACGTTATGTCCTGGGACTTCCGCTGATGGTGAATCTGGTATGCGTGATTGTGGTGTCACTGCTGTTTGCAGCCGATACCGCTGAATCCGTCAAGGCCGCCCTGGACCTGGCCAAGGTTCTGGACGCCATGACCAACATGCGTGCGGAGCTGGACGACATACAGGTGCAGATGGCGCTTTTAAAGGCCGAGACAGCACAGAGGATGGAGGAGGCCAGGGAGGAAGCGTCCCAGAAGCTTGGACAGGTCAGGTCAGAAGCAGCTTCCCGCACATCCGCGTTGAAAGAGGATGCGGCGGAACGCCTGAATGTGATTGTGGAGAATACCATGGAACGCATGGGAGATTTGATGGAGGATACTGCTGAGCGCGTGGGCGTGCTGGTGGAGGGAACCGCCGATAAGGTGGCCCGGACAGCGGAACGGCTGGCTGAACTGACCGAGGACGCGGCCGCACGTGTCAGCGCCTCCCTTGGACAGAGGGGGATGGATGGACTGAAGGATGCGGATGGACTGAAGGATATGGATGGACTGAAGGATACAGATGGACTGAAGGATGTGGATGGACTTAAGGATACGGATGGGCAGGATACAGATATGCACAGACGCGCCACTGCCGTGGCACGCCACGAACGGATGGCGGCTCTATCCGGGCGGCTTACTGCCATTACGGAAAAACGGCGCAGCCTGTCCAGCCGCATGGGATATTACAGGCGCAGCATGCTGAAGGGCAACCCCACCGCATCTTCTTCCAGGTTTGCAGAGGCCCTGAAGGAACTGAGGGAGATTGCTGACAGGAAAAAGTAGACGGGTGTCCGGATAGGACAGATATATTTTAAACAGGATGGAACTGCATCGGTAAAACGGTGCGGTTCTGTTTTTTTGTCATTTTCAGCATAGGACCCGTGTGCATCCGGGAGGGGGCGGGAGTGTCTATACTTTTCCTTATCCGAAGTATAATCAACTCGTAATGCAATTAGGAATTTCAAAAAGTATTTCAAAAAGAAAAAGGAGAGTGCATTAATTATGAGAAAGCAGACAAAATTAGTTGCTGTATTATCAACAGCAGCACTGCTCGCTATTGGTGCATCCATGACTTCTTTCGCAGCTACAGGATGGGCTGAGGAAGACGGTACTTGGGTATACTACAACAGAGATGGCGAGCGCGCAACCGACCAGTGGAAGAAATCCGGTAATAACTGGTATTACCTGGACAGCGATGGCGAGATGGCCATCGATACCCTGATTGAGGACGGTGACAACTACTATTATGTGGACATTAACGGTATAATGGCATCCAATCAGTGGGTTGCCATTGACAATGAAGACGCCGGAGAAGACAATGAGCCAGACCATTATTGGTACTACTTCCAGGCTAATGGTAAAGCATTAACCAATGGAGACAATGATAAGGTATCTTTAAAAACAGTTAATGGCAAAAAGTACGCTTTTGATGACGAAGGCAAGATGCTGTACGGCTGGGTCGATGAAGACAGCGCGGAGCGTGTAGATGATGCAGATGGCGATGGCTTCAAAGAAGGTGTATACTATTTTGGCGGTGAAGACGACGGCGCAATGACCGTTGGTTGGTTACAGCTTGACATTACATATGATGAAGCAACCAATGACGATTACAAGTACACTGCAGCGGCATTTAATGATGATGAAGACCAGACACGTTGGTTCTATTTCAAGTCTAATGGTAAGAAAATTTATGCCGAGGACGGTGACCGTACAAAAGATAAGACTATCAACGGTAGGAAGTATGCATTTGACGAATATGGTGCAATGGTAGCAGAATGGTCCATTGATGAAGATGATCTGCCAGGTAATGGCGGCCTTGCTTCCTTCAGTTCCACTATTGCTTCTACCAATGATGTTAAGAGCGGTAAAGCAGCTGATTCTAAGTATAGCCAGGCTTGGAAATACTTCAACAGCGTTGATGACGGTTCCCGCGTAAGCAAGGGCTGGTTCAAGGTAGTATCTGCTGAGTATCTGAATGAAGATAAATACAATGACGATGAAGATTCCTGGTACTATGCAGACGGAAGCGGCAACCTGTACGCAGGCGAATTTAAGACAATCAAGGGCAAGAAGTATGCATTCCGCGATGATGGCCGCATGCTTACCGGCTTGAAGTTCATCAAGGATGACGGTAATGGACATCTCGATGTCTATGCTGATGATGATACTCCTAATTTCGATAACGAGGATGATTTCCTTGAGCATGCAGTTGATTTCTATGAGCCAGGCGGCTATAAGTGCTATTACTTTGGCGGTGATGACGACGGCTCCATGAGAACAAATAAAACAACCGTTGGAATTGATGGCGAGAACCACAATTTCTATTTTGAGAAGTCGGGCGGTACTAAAGGTGCTGGTATCACTGGCGAGAAGGACGATAAACTGTATCAGTCCGGTATGCTGCTGAAAGCCGATTCTGACGATAAGTACATTGTTGTTGAGAAGAAAACTGAAAAAGTAGATGGCAAGGATTGCATCACCTACCGCAAGCTGGATGATGCTAAGGATTTCCTGAGTGCTGCTGGTGTGAAAGCGACCGATGAATTAGATGGCAAGGCTGAAAAAGATTCCGTAAATATCGGAAATGGCAATACCAAGAAGGCAGAGGATTTATCTGAAGCATATTCCATCACCTACAAAGGCGCTGATTCCAAGGGTATTAAATATGAATATATCCTTGTAAATACATCCGGTAAGATTGTTGATGGCAAGAGCAAGAATAAGGACGGCAATGATTACTATTATGTAACATCCAAGAAGAGCGATGGCACTAACAGTATCAATGCAGTTTATGTTGAAGACTAATCTATTGTATTGCTCTAAAGGTTTTGATATGAATTAAGGGGGAAGCGTTATAGCTGATATAGCAATATGTTGGCTATGGCGCTTTCTTTTTAACTATAGTTTCTTAACATATTCCTTAATTTATAAAAGTCAACTAAGATGGAAAGGAATGTAAATTAATGAAGAGGAAATCAATTTTTACCATGCTGTGCCTGACAGCAGCATTAACTGTTTCATCCCCTTATCCTGTCCTAGCCGCGAATTCTACGAATGAGGTAGCAATGGAGAACTGTGGCGCTTATCTTTTTGAGTGGCGTCCTGTAGATTGTGGAAATGGAAGGGCATTTGCCATTCTGGTGGGTGGTAATAATATTGCAGAGAGCAATGTGATCCTGAACAGAGGGTATGATTATGCTTATACTTTTAATTCAATGAAATATCCGCGGCCTTGGGGTACCGTACCGGATTTAGTAAATATGAATGGCATATGGGGAATTCCGGACAATGAAGGGCTCCTGCCGGAAGGAAGCCAACCGGTAACACGGATTACACTATTGACAAATAATAAGAATATGGACACGAATGAACGCTATGTGGATGTGGTTCATCTGCCTGATGGTACAGACACTTCAACACTCCCCCCAGAGGTCCGCAAGTATCTTATTAATGTAGATGGATCTGATGCCGGGGCTTATGAAGGAACTATGACTGCGGGCTGGACCCAGGAAGATAGCCATTGGAAATATCAGACACCGGATGGAGCATTTGTGTCAAACAGCTGGATTAAGGTAGACGAAAAATCTTATTACATGGATACCAATGGCTATATGCTTGCCGATACAATTACTCCCGATGGAATTTACGTGAACCCTCAAGGCGAGAAAACCAGCTACTTCCCCGGATGGGTTCAGGATGAAAAAGGTTGGCGTTATATCATGAAGAACGGTTATTATGCAGCAGCTACTTGGATTCAGGATGCGGATGGCAAGTGGTATTACTTTGATATGGCTGCATATATGGAAAAGGATTCCACAACTCCAGACGGGTACTATGTTGATGCAAATGGAGTCTGGGACGGCAATCCCTCCACCAGGACAGCACAGGACAATAAAAACCTGGGACCAGGTGTAGTTGACCAGTAAAACATTTTTATAAGTGGTATGGGGGTATTGATATACCCCATCTCATACCACTTATATTTTTACCTATAGGGTGACAGTTTTCTCCATATTGTCTATTTTCCACTACTGCCCCGGTAAAGGGGTGGAATCTTTAGGTTGGTATGTTTTTTAGGCAAAATGGACAGATTTTCAATAATTGTATATTTATTTTGTCAAACATTTATGCTATTATATTCGATAAAATACAGAAGGGTCGTGTATCAGCATGCAAATGTCAGAAATTTCCGTCCATGCAGCCGCTGAAAATCAGGAGCTAATCGAGGCTTTAGACGCATTTCAAAACTATCTTCTACGTCAGAATATGTCTTCCAATACCATAACCGCCTATATGTACGGGGTGAAACATTTCTACTCCTGCTATGACCAGCTGTCGCCGGATAACATCAGTCTTTACAAGGTCTCCCTAATGGATCATTACCAGCCCCAAACCGTCAATATACGGATCCGGGCCTTGAACTGTTTCCTGAAATTCCTTGGAATCAGGGATTACAAGATACGGGCAATCCGCATCCAGCAGAAATGCTATCTGGACCGCGTCATCAGCCAGGCTGATTATGAATACCTGAAACGCAGGCTTTGGGAAGACGGACAGTACACCTTTTACTTCATCATACGATTCATCACGGCCACAGGTGTCCGGGTCAGTGAACTGGTGATGTTTGAGGTCAGGGATGTATACCAGGGATACAAGGATATTTATTCCAAGGGGAACAAAATGAGACGCATCTATATCCCATCCTCCCTGCAGAAAAACGCCATACACTGGCTTGAGGCAGAGGGAAGGCACTCCGGTCCCCTGTTCCTCAGCCATCTGGGATGCTGTATCTCCATCTCGGGAATCCGGGCGCAGTTAAAGACTTACGCCTGCCGCTATAACCTGGACCCCAGGGTGGTATACCCCCATTCCTTCCGCCACCGTTTTGCGAAGAATTTCATTGAAAACGGAGGGGATATCGCTTTTCTCTCCAATTTACTTGGACATGACAGCATTGAATCCACCCGAATCTACCTGAGAAGGACCAGTACCGAACAGGCACAGATTTTTAATCAGGTAGTGAACTGGTAATCCGTAATCCGCTCATGCCATACCAGATATAGAAAGTTGTATTTTTATGTGTGCATCAAGACAAATGCCAGAAGAAGCAGAATTAAATTTTATAAATTACTTAAAGAAGCAGGAGGCATCCCCCAATACCGTGAAAAGCTGTCTGGCCTCATGCCGGCTCTACTACTCCCTGTTTGACGGACTGAACATGACAAACCTGATGCAGTATAAAGATTATCTTCTGAATCATTATAAGGCGGCCACTGTTAATAACCGGATATACGGAATCAACCGGTATCTGGACAGTCTTGTACAGTCCCAGGACAACAGTGCAGACGCCAACAGTGTCCTGTCCTTCCGCCTTCCGGCAGTCCAGACACAACAGGTTTCTTTCCTGGATGACGTGATTTCACAGGAAAACTATGTTGTTTTCAAAGATTCCCTAAAATCCGATGGCAACATGTTCTGGTATTTTGTGGTCCGGTTCCTAGCCTGCACCGGGGCCCGGGTCAGTGAATTAATCCAGATGAAGGCAGAACACCTGGATATGAGGTACATGGACTTATACTCAAAAGGAGGAAAGGTCCGCAGGATTTACCTTCCGGATACCCTTTGCCTGGAAGCCCTTGACTGGGTCCATCAAAGGGGCATTGATTCCGGCTTTATCTTCATCACTTCCCACGGACAGCTCATCACACCAAGAGGTATAAGCAGCCAGTTAAAGGTACTTGCCCGCCGTTATGGAATACCGGCAGATACCGTGTATCCCCATGCCTTCCGGCATCGGTTTGCCAAGAATTTCCTTGCAAACTTTAATGACATTACCCTTCTGGCCGATCTTATGGGGCACGAAAGTATTGAGACTACACGTATTTATCTTAATAAGTCAACGGATGAACAGAGGGAAATGATAGACCGGATTGTTACCTGGTAAAATAACGTCATGCAGGCCTTTAACCGCTCAAATTCCATAGCTTAAAAGGAATGCCCTGCAGCCATCGCCGCCGGGCATCCCTCCTTATATCCATTATGATATTATCTTACATCATCTTATCCACCATGGCCATCACGGCTGCTCCCAGGCTTTCCGCCTTGGCGTCCGCGTCTTCCATGGAACTTCCCTTGATTCCATAATAGAACTTAATCTTAGGCTCCGTGCCGGACGGCCTTACGCAGATCCATGCGCCGTCATTAAGGTCATAGTAGAGCACGTTGGAGGATGGAAGTCCGGTAGGCTTCACCTCCCCGGTAGCCATGTCCTTGATGGTATCCAGCTTGTAGTCCCTTGCGGAAACCACATTGTAGCTGCCCACCTGGGCCGGGGTGTTGTTGCGCAGGGTCTCCATGATGGACTGGATCTTGGCCAGGCCTTCGATTCCGGATAAGCCGATGGACTTGACCGCATCCTTATAGTAGCCGTATTTGTCATACATGGCAACCATGGCATCCCACAGCGTCATGCCTTTCTGCTTATAGTATGCTGCTGCCTCACAGAGGGCTGCTGTTGCGGAAATCGCATCCTTATCGCGGGCATAGGTGCCAATCAGACAGCCATAGCTCTCTTCCATTCCAAAGAGATAGGTTCCGTGTCCGGTCTTCTCATTCTTAAGCACCTGCTGTCCAATCCACTTAAAGCCGGTGAGTACTTCAATCAGCTCACAGCCGTATTCCTTTGCAACCGCGTCAATCAGGTTGGTGGATACAATGGACTTAATGACCTGTCCATCGGCAGGAATCCTGCCAGCTTCCTGCTTCTGGCTGAGCACGTACTCGCACAGGAGGGAACCGGACATGTTGCCTGTCAGCGGGATGTAATCCCCTGAAGCGCTGTCCTTTACATATACGCCCAGACGGTCTGCATCCGGGTCGGTTGCCAGTACCAGGTCCGCATCCTTTTCCTTTGCCAGCTTGAGGCCAAGCTCAAATGCTTCTGCAGCCTCGGGGTTGGGATAGCTTACGGTTGGGAAATCGCCGTCCGGTAGTTCCTGCTCCGGAACCACATATACGTGGGTAAAGCCAATCTCTTCCATCACCCTTCTGGCCGGGATGTTGCCGGTTCCGTGAAGCGGCGTGTAAACGATTGTAATCTGGTCCTGCATCTCGTCAATGGCCTTCTGGTTCACAACCTGGGCCTTGACCTGGGCAATGTACCTGTCATCAATTTCCCTTCCAATCACTTCATACTTGCCTGCTGCCAGTGCAGATGCCTCGTCCGTGGTCTTAACCGTGGACAGATCCTCGATTGCAAGTACTTCATCGGTAACGCCCTTATCATGGGGCGGGGTGAACTGGGCGCCGTCCTCCCAGTATACCTTGTAGCCGTTGTATTCCGGAGGGTTATGGCTTGCCGTGATATTGATTCCTGCGATGCATCCCAGCTCACGCACTGCAAAGGAAAGCTCCGGGGTGGGACGCAGGGACTCAAACTTGTATGCCTTGATTCCGTTGGCTGCCAGGGTCATGGCTGCTTCCATGGCAAATTCAGGTGACATATGGCGGGAGTCATACGCAATCGCAACGCCCTTATCTGCCCCGCCCTGTTTGATGATATAATTGGCAAGGCCCTGTGTGGCGCGTCTTACTACATAAATATTCATGCGGTTAATGCCGGCACCGATTACACCGCGCAGTCCGGCCGTGCCGAACTCCAGGTCCATATAGAAACGCTCTTTAATCTCATTCTCATCGCCTTCTATGGCGCGAAGCTCAGCTTTTGTGGCCTCGTCAAAATAAGGGTTCGATAACCATTCCTGGTATATCTTCATGTAATCTTTCATTCTGTACTCCCTCCTGAATGTGATATTCTATGCATAATCTGCCTGCATATTCTGATTAAGATTATACTATACCCAACCAGAAAAAGGAAGTACAAGCCATCATTATTTTTCGCCACACAGCGCCGCTACAGGCGTCTGTCCGGAGGCAACAGCCCGCTCTTAAACGCCGCAGCCCGCCCTTAAATGCAGCAATCTACTCTTGAACGCCGCAGCCCGCTCTTAAACGCAGCGTCCACTCCTAAACGCAGCAGCCCGCTTCTAAACGCAGCAATCCGCTTCTAAACGCATCAATCCACTCCTAAGCGCAGCAGCCCGCTCCTAAGCGCAGCAATCCGCTCCTAAACGCCACAGTCCGCCCTCAGGCGCCTCAGGAAGCTGTTCCTCAACTGCTGCTGTTCCTCCAGGCCGCGGAGCTTGTCGATATTGCGCTCCGGTATCCA
Organism: Clostridium pacaense; assembly: GCF_020709765.2. Taxonomy (NCBI): domain Bacteria; kingdom Bacillati; phylum Bacillota; class Clostridia; order Eubacteriales; family Clostridiaceae; genus Clostridium; species Clostridium pacaense. The sequence goes on along the minus strand of NZ_JAJFEB020000006.1, from coordinate 288,137 downwards.
GGCCTTGTTGGCATTAAAATAAAAGTTCAGCTGTTTCCAGTATTTTTCAGGATAAAGGAACAGGTAGTACAGGCAGGTCCGCTCCCTGCGGTCCATGGGAAGGACCCGCTCATAGGAGTCCAGCATGGACAGCCCCAGGTCCATATTCCAACCATGCTTTTCCATGACCTTACGCATGAAACGGTAAAGGTCCGATACCTGGATGCCAAGATGCATCCGGTTATATTCAATAATGGCGGTATAGCCATTGCCCATCAGCACATGGTGCTGATCCAGGTCGCCGTGGCACAGGTAGACGGGCTTTCCGGCGCGGTCATCAGCGCCGCCGGGACCGCGCTGCTGTCTTTTGGCGGCGATTTCCCGTATTTCCGCTGCTTCCAGGGCATCATATTCAAAGGCTGGATCATCTTCCTCCGACCACAGCCCTTTGATTCCCTGCACGGCTTCCTGGGCCTGCTCGTAAAACATATTGTAGTTTCCAATGACACACAGCTCAAAATCGGACTTTTTGCGTTTTCCCCGGATATAGTTGCGGGTACGCTGCATTTCCTTGTTATGGCGCTCTAATTCTTCTTCCAATGGCGCGCAAAGATTGGAGCCCATGCTCCATTCCTCTTTAAACTCAACTGCCCTTAACTGACTGTGAAGCATGGCCAGACGGGACAATGCCTGGCGGATTTCAAAGCCGTCCTTGATATTGCATTCCCGGTCCATGAACCAGTCCTTAAATATGTATCGGGTCCCATCCCCGGTCACGGTCAGAAGACTGCCTTCCCGGTTCCTGATGTACTGGTCCGCCCGCAGGCTTCCTCTTGTATCCAGTATCCTTAAGACCTCGTCCTCGAATTCCAGACGCTTGACCGTTCCACGGTATTCCTTTAAAAGCCTGCATCCGTTCCTGGTCTCACAGATCCATGAACCACGGCCCTTCCTGACTGATAAAATATCCATATCATATTGCTCTAAGGCTTCCACGTACTTCTCGTTCATCTACAACCCCTCCACACTCTGATCCCATCACATTTAGTCGAAACGGGAAGCTGCCGTTTCAGCTACTTCTAGGGTATGTGTAAAATGGGGGGATTATGACAGGTGGACGGAAAGAAAACTGCCTGACGCAAAGGTGCGGCAGGCAGTTTCCAGCTTAAAACCATGGGCTTATTTACAATACGCCAAACTGCGCATATACTTCATCAATAGGCATTCCATCTGCCAGCATCTGTCTCTGGGAATTTTCCTTTTCATATATTTCCTCTACCCGTAAAAGGACTTCATCCACCACCTCTCCAGGAATCACCTGTACACCATCATTGTCCCCAAAAATAAAATCGCCTGGGTATATGGTGACATAATGGGTCAGATGGCCAGGCAGCATGGCCGGAACATCAACCTCTGTTACAATCCATCCTCCAAAAGCATTTGGCGCCGTTCCAAAAGAAAACATAGGAAAGTCTTCCATTTTTAAAACATATTGGGTATCCCGGCAGTTTCCTGCCAGAAGCATTCCCCTGCATCCATGGGAATAAGCCAGCTGACAGCTCATCTCCCCAAAATGCGCAGGCTGCATATCTCCTCCGCAATCAAAACACAGCACGCTCCCCGCCGGGCTGGAAGCCACTTTGCGCATCATGATTTTCTGGGGATGCTCTTTTCCCTGAAGATATTCCTTATAAAATTCCTGAATCCCATCTGGCGGCGTATAGGAGTTATCGATGGCCAGTGTATGTAATTTTACCGGCAATGCCCTACCTACCAGCACCATACCCTGGCGCAGAGGTTTAAACCTTTGGGATAATACAGTATCACATACCCCCAGTTCCCACAGGCTGTCGGAAACATTTCCTCCATACCCGGCCCTCCTGAACCGCTCAATCCGTTCCGAATCCGTTATATCCAGATGCCGTATGGTCTCTCTGGCAATATTATATTGACGTTTTTCCGGAAGCATAGCATTACCTCTCTTTCAATTTTTTTAATATGTGGATTGATTGTATATATAATTGCCTTTTCCATCATGAATGTAACCAATACAATCACATTGAATCCCGGTCTCCCAGGCTTCGCCCTCCACAGTGAATAGTTCCAACATCATTCCGGCACAGTACATCATGGAACAGGTAACCCTTGGGGAGTTTCCTGAAGAAACAGTAACTTCTGGATAAACCACTGAAAAACCTTTGGATTTAAAGTAGGCAGAGGCCTTTTCCATGTCATCCACATATATCCCCAAATGTTCCAGACCGTATATATTAGGTACATTCTTCCAACTGCAATCCAGTCTTTGGCATAACTCCAATGGCACCCCCTGGTTTCCCCGGATATTTATAAAATCAGTACCAGTTCCCCATACATTTGGATTGTGGAACGGCTTCCTGCCATCCGATTCAATTACGAGTTCTTCTGATTCACAATATTGAACCGCTGCCGCTGCATCGCCTACAGCCAGTGCAATGTGACAGAACCCATATCTTCCGGTAATGTTGCGCCTCCCCTTATGAAGCTTCAACCGGCAGTCCCCATTTTCAAGTGTATCCTCCCTGTTCCTGGCCTTTTGGAAAAAAAGATATTTCTGTAACCACGCCGACAACTCATCCGGGGTATCAACATACAGGCCTATACACCAGCCGCTTCCATCTTCGGACATCTGCTTCCCCATCATATTTTGTCCAGTACCCGCTTTCCCCGCTTCATTATTTCAAGACAGGTCCTGGTATTATGATAGGGGCACTTTGCCTTGCTGGCTTTTTCATCCCCTACCATGTTTTTCATTGCTTCCATATCCTTAACCATTTCGCTGTCAAATACCTTATTGCTTCCTAAGGCAAACCATTCTCCTTTTTCATGGTCCGCAACATAAGCCTCCACATAGTCCCATATATCCAGGGCGGCTTTCAGATACTTCTGGTCTTTAGTCAGCTCATAGCAATTGAAGAAAGAGGTGATGCCCTCTGCCTGTGTCCACCATACCTTGGATTTATTTATATGACCTGTCCTTAAATCCATATCAGAATACATACCGCCATTAATGGGATCCAAACCCTCCAGATATACATGATCCATAATATCCAAAGCGGTGTTTCTGGCCTTTTTTATTAAAGATCCATCGCCTAAAAGATCTGCTGCCCATGTAAGAAGATAACAGCATTCTGAATCATGGCCATAGTTGATTTCATCATCAATACGGTTTCCATCCTCATCCATTCCAGCTTTTAAATGGTGGTTATCCCTATCCACCGCCACATCCAGAAGAAACTCCAGAAATTCCTTAAGTACTTCCCTGACATACGGATTCCCGGTGGCCTGATACAGTGTAATGGTTGCCTCAATCATGTGAAGATGGGAGTTTAACAGCTTTGGGGCCCCATCTGCATTCATGACCCAGCGCCATAACCAGAAATCCTTTTTCCATTCCCTGGAAACAGAATCTGCATATCCGCCATTTTCATATCTTGCACAGCTGTTTACAAGCTTGAACGTCCGCATTGCCATATCCAGTGCGTTTTCATCCTTGAAAACACGATAATATTCTGCCATGGAATATACGATAAAGGCCTGTCCATACGTCCTCTTCTCTATTTCCAGAGGAATTCCTTTCTCATTTACCATCCAATAAACACCGCCATATGTATTATCCCAGAAGTAATCCCGCAGATACTCAAATGCCCTTTTAGCCAATTTCTCATAACATTCATCCCCAAATGTGTCAAATGCGCTGGTAAATGCCCATAACATCCTGGTATTGAGGACCACGGCCTTAGGATATCCTTCAACCGGCTTTAAATCCCCATCCACCTTTCCGAAAAAGCCCCCATTTTTTTCATCCATCATATTATTGCACCAAAATGGAAGGATACACTCCCTCAGGTTCTTTTCCATCCTTGACATAAGTGTTTTGATTGAATTAGCTTCATCCATTCCATACACCTTCTTTTTCTTTTATTTTCAATTCCTTTTCGATTGATTCCATCAGGCCAAGCATATAACCGGTTGCAAATAAGTTTCCATTTATCCCATAACCCGGGTTGGAATTATCATCCCCATACATGGTCGGAACATGGTCAGGACGCATGACTCCCTGATATCCAATTTCATAATAGGCCTTCATTGCCTCATACATGTCGGTATCCCCTACATGGTGAAAGGTTTCCACAAATTCTTCCGGCTGACCATGTATGTCCCTGAAATGCGCAAAGAAGAGCTTTCCTTCCCTTCCGAATCTGCGGATACAATCCGGTACATCCTCACCCATGGACGCAAAGGTTCCCTGGCACATGGTTATACCGTTATATTCACTGGGCACAAGCTTAGTAACCTGGTACATTGCATCCGCACTGGTAAGTATACGGTCAACGCCTCCAATACAACTGACTGGCGGATCATCCGGATGCACGGCCAGCTGTACCTTATATTTCTCCGCCACAGGAACCACTTTTTTCAGGAAATACTCCAGGTTAGTCCATAGGGCGTCCGCACTGACAGGACCACAGGCAGGCGGCGGACAGTCTTTTACATCCTCCATTTTAAATCCGGTAACAGACGCTCCTCCTTCTGCAGCCACATTTACCCTGGTCCTGAACCATCCCCATACAGGCATCCAGTTATAGCATACGGTCTTTATCCCCAGTTTCCCCATATTTTCCAACAGAGTACAAAATCTGGCAATGGCTTCATCTTTATCCGGCAGGCCCAGCTTTGCACTATCGATAAAATCCACCCCTTCCAGTACAGACCATTCCATCCCGAAATCTTCCATTTCCTGTTTGAGTTCCCGCAGGGACATATAATGCCAGGGTGGGACCAGGCTGGTATATTTGCCGCCCTGGGGCATTGTAACTGCATACTTTATACCAAGCTGTTTTGCAAAATACTTTAACGGGGTATGGTGTTCCCCATAAAATGAATATGCAATTTTCAAATCAATTCCTCCTCGTCTCTTTATATAGAAGCATTTCCCCAATAACCGGAATCCAATAATCAGGCATTCCTTTTTTGTTATTTACATAATTTACAAACTTCCCAATCTGCTCCGTGTTTAATGTAAACATATCATAGTGACAGGGAATCATAAGGCGGATACCGGCTTCCCTGCATAGTTCTGCTGCTTCGCTATACATCATATTGGATGCAAATCCTTTTTGGCGCCGTTCCTCATCCCATCCGTTTACTGGTACAAATGCCATATGCACATCTGCTTTGGCCAGCAGGCCAGGGAGCTCTTCATAGTATAGGGTATCTCCTGCATGATATAAGGTAAAAGGCCCCATGCGTACGATGTAGCCCAGATACGGGTACCCGGAAGCAGTGCTATAGTCAAATCCGTTATGTTTACCCGGAATAGCCTCGATGCATATATTTCCAGCCATCAGTTTTTTTCCTGCCTGACAGGCCAGGATATCATCCTCACTGATTCCATCCTCCAGCAAGGACGGACGGGCAGAAAATGGAACCACAATCCTGGCACCAGGATTTGCTTTTAAAACCGGTATCACCGTATCCTTGTCATAGTGATCCTTATGGTCATGACTGCATAATATATAATCCACACATGTAATCCATGATGGCTGCACGGGTATGGGCATCATCCTTATATGCTGAATGACAGGACTATTCCTGGTTATATCCTCCAGGGATGTGGACAGATATGGATCAAAAAGTATGCAGCAATCCCGGGACTTCACAAGAAAACCGCTCTGTCCCATCCACCATACTGCCAGTTCCCCATCCCTTGGTTTGTAATGATTCATTTCATCAGCTAAGTTTCTATCATTTTCTATCATACATGGCCTTCCTAACAAACCCTGAGCATCAAGCCTCCGTCAACGAGCACCGTGGCACCGGTCATATAGCGGAACGCATCTGATACCATGCAGGCCACCACATCCCCAATATCCTCTGGAGCCCCAACCTTTTTCAATGGAATCATCTGCTCTGTCTCAGCAAGTTCCTTTGCATCCGCTAAATCCGGGTTCATATTGGTGAGGACTGCACCCGGGGCACATGTATTGACCCTAACCCCATAGGGGGATAAATCTGCGGCCAGACATCTCATCAACCCCTCCAAGGCACACTTCGTGCTGGTATATACGGCCTGGGGAGGCAATGGATTTAACGCATTAACAGAGGTGATGATTACTATATTCCCATCCTTCTGTCTTTTCATGATTTCTCCAGCCCGCTTCAGTCCGAACAGCGCCCCTTTTACATTCGTTGCATACAGTGCATCCATTTCCTCCTGCGTGGTTTCCATAGCCCGTTTCCGTATGGTGAATGCAGCATTGTTCACATATATATCAAGGCGTCCCGTTTCCTTTTCATATATATCAAAAAAATCCTCTACCTGGGACTGGACCGAAACATCTATCTCATATGCCGCCCCCTTGACTCCCAGACCATCAAGTTCATTTTTTACCTCTTCCAGATATTTTTTATTTCTTCCCAGCACGGTCACATCTGCGCCCAGCTTTGCCAGGGACATAGCAATTGCCCTTCCGATTCCCTGGGTGCCTCCTGTAATAATGGCTTTCTTTCCCTCAAGGCTGAATACCTTATTGATATAATCCATCTGCATATATTCTCCTCCTACGCTTGTTTTCTGCCCTGGAGTGTATTCATCACCACTGCAAATATCATCAATGAACCCCTTACCACATATTGGGCATATTCCCCAACGTTTAACAGGGTCATGGCGTTGCTTACCACCCCCAGGAATACAAGGCCCACCAAAGTTCCCTTCATTGTACCGATGCCTCCGTTAAAGCTGGCGCCTCCAATGATAACAGAGGATATGACTGTCATTCCCCAGTCTTTTGCAAAAGTAAAATTTCCAGCCATAACCTGTGAAGACAGGATGATACCACTGATAACCGCAGTTATCTGGACCAGCACCATGCATACTGCCTTTGTCCTGACAACATTAATGCCTGATAACCTGGCTGCTTCTGCATTACCTCCAGATGCATAAACGTCCCGCCCCAGTTTTGTCTTGTGCATTATGATATAGATAAGCAGAAAGACAATCAGCATGAATATGGCCGCATTAGGAATTACCTCCATTGTAAAGCCAGCCCCGATTGTACTGTACCATCCGGGAAAGGTCACTACCGGAAAGCCATTGGATATCATTGCACAGATACCATATAATACATTCATCATTGCTAATGTGACAATCATTGATGGCATCTTGAATTTTGTGACAAAATATGTATTTACAAGTCCTGTTACCGTCCCAACAGCACAGGCTGACAGAATTCCTATAAGAAAAACAAGCCACCCAGGCATTACACCGCTGCTCCCCCATTTCCCCCAGCACAATCCAATCATAACACCTGACATTGCTACCGTGGAGCTGACCGATAAATCAATTTCCCCACATATAATTACCATGGTCATACCAAAAGCAAGAATCCCCTGCATGGATATGTTTCTTAAAATATTAAGGAAATTACCAGGTGTAAGGAAATATGGACTTGCAAACGCCATCACGGCAATCAGGACAAGCAGCAGCAGTTCCAGTAAATATTGATTCAATGATATCCTGATGTTTCTTTGTCCTGGTTTGATATTTGTCCGGGTCATTATCTTTTCCATTGTATCCTCCTTTCTCACATGCACATTGCATATAAATCATCAATCCCCAGATGGCCTATATCCTGTTCAGAAATTTCTCCTACAAGGCGCCCCTCATGCATGATGATGATCCGGTGGCACACTTCCAGTAATTCTTCCAATTCTGTAGATACCATGATGCTGGATATGCCCTTACGTGCCTCATCCCATATAATCTGGAATATCTGCTGTTTTGCGCTGACATCAATTCCTTTTGAGGGTTCATCGAAGAACATTATCTTAGGATTGGTATTCAGCCAGTTTCCCACTACTACCTTCTGGGCGTTTCCGCCTGATAACGAAGTAATTGGATCATCGGGACTGGACACTTTTATTTGCAGATTCTGAATCTGATGCTGGGCAAACTCCTTTTCCAGACTCTTTTTCACAAAAATACCCTTGGAAATCAAGTCAGTACTTGCCATGCATATGTTCTGTTTGATTGTGTGCACCATCACAAGGCCTTCTGTTGTCCTGTTCTCCTGAATCATGGCAAGTCCCCGTTTTTTCATTAGCTGAGGTGTTGCCTTTTTTATCTTTTCGCCAAACATGATGATTTCACCAGAGTCATATCTGTCTGCCCCAAATATCCCCCGCAGGAGTTCTGTACGCCCGGACCCCAGCATACCTGCAATCCCCAGTACCTCACCTTCTTTTAAAGAAAAGCTGATATCAGTAAATTTATCTTTCCTTGAAAGATTATTTACCTGCAGCACCACCTTATTGCCTGGCTTTAAATCTTCCGGACGTTTTTTTATTTCCACACTGCCAAACATCATACGTATCACATCTTTGCGTTCCAGTTTATCCATGTTCTCAGTACCTATGAGTTTTCCATCCCTAAGAACCGTGCAGGTGTCCGCAATCTCCCATAACTCATGCAGTTTATGTGATACATAGATGATAATCACATCCTTTTCTTTTAACCGCCTCAGCATGGCGAACAGTGCCTGTGTTTCATGTTTTGCAAGCGCAGAGGTGGGTTCGTCCAGCTGCAGGACCTTCGGATGGAAGGACATGGCTTTTGCTATCTCCACCATCTGCTTATTTCCCGCGCTTAAGTCTTTTACAAGTATGTCCACCGGTATATCCAGCTGCAATTCATCTAATATATCCTTCGCAATACGCTGCCCCTCTTTCCAGTTAATCATCCCATGTTTCATGGGCATTCTGCCCAACAGGATATTTTCCGCCACATTCAGTCCCGGTACCAGGCTTAAATCCTGATAGACAGTTGCAATTCCCTTTTCAAACGCATTCTTCGGACTGTTAAACCGCATTTCCTTTCCATCCAGGAAAAACTCTCCTGACGTTGGGCTTATTGCTCCTGAAAATACTTTTAATAAAGTGGATTTACCTGACCCGTTTTTTCCCACAAAAGCATGGACTCTTCCGCTGTCAAAACTGACATTGATATGATCTAAAGCCAGTGTCCCGGGATATTGTTTGCTTATGTTTTTGGTCTCCAGCACACTCATGGTCCTGCTCCTTCCCTCTATTTCATTACACCTAAGTCCTTCATCTGTTGTTCATATATCTCAATTGTTTCAGGTTCCCTTTGGTTCAGCACCATGTCCTCACATGCATTCCACTTCTGTACATACTGTTCTGTTGATGTATCTCCCATCAATACCTGAATACACTGTTCTGCGGCCCTGTATCCTCCTTCATAGGAATTCTGTCCTACTGCTACCTGGCATATATTGCTCTCCCTCATCATTTGTGATATCTGTACAGAGACGTCGATTCCGAACACATATATCTGTCCTTCTTTACCCGCATTTTTCACTGCCATCGTAGACCCGACAATAGCCCCTTCATTTGCACAGAATATAATATCCAAATCCGGATTACCCGTAATTACGTCCCCTGCTACCTGAATTGCCTCATCCTGCATCCAGGCATCCTGATCAGTAACAACGCTATAATTCACTCCTTCATTGGTTAATGCATCCAGAAAAGCGTTTACACGGGTACTGGAGGCTTCATTGGCAAGCGCTGCAAATTGAAGGACTGCTATTTTTACCTGCTTGTCCCCATACATCTCTTTGACAATCGGCGCTGATATCTGTCCACATGTTTTGCTCATACTGGCATTATCATTTGCAAATACGCCATATAGATGGCTTAAATCTACATTTGCGTTTGGAGTACCATTGACAATCGTAACCGGAATACCCTTATCTGCAATATTGTTTAATGGGGTCAGTACCACTTCCGAGGAAGGTGCCCAGACAAGACCGTCAACCCCTTGGGTAACATACGTGTTCATCAATTCCAAATCCTTTGCGTTGTCCCCTCCTGTATTGGCTGTCAGAATCTGTACACCATAGTCTTTTGCAGCCTGCTGTGCAGCCTGGGTTATGATTCCCTGATGCTGGTCTTCCTGATAAACCACACATGCAATGGTAATATCCTCCGGTTTCATTGGCGCATCTTTGGGTTTTACAGGAAGCGTCCCCTGTGAATCCTGGCTTTCGGACGCTACTGTCCCGTCTGTCCGTGCCTCCGTCTGGACGTTTTCCTGACTGTTCCCCGGTACTGGCTGTTCTGCCTTACCACCTGCACAGGCGCCCAATACCATGCTGATGCCTATAACTGCTGCTATCCACTTTCCTGCTCTTCGTTTCATGTTACCCCTCCGTTTTTCTTTTTTAATGGTTTTTAGGTTATCTATGATCTAAATCAACTATATCGGATTTATCCACTGTTAACAATTTGAGATTTTTTTGATTTATTGTACTTTTTTTGTTAATATTAAGATATGAATTTTAAAATTATCAATCAAATGGGGTGGGGGCATGAAAAAGAAAGATAATATCACGAAATCCATGGGCAGTTTTCGTTTTAAAATAATATTTGTATTTTTAGTGATTGCACTTATGCCCTGTATCCTTATTACCTGTTATTTTTTTATATCAGCTAAAACCATCATCACCAAACGTACCATGGAATCCATCAACAGTTCCCTGTCCAATACCCAGGACCACATAATGTCCGTGCTGAACATATGTGAGCCTCAGATTGAAAATCTGGAAATAACTATCAATAACCTCTTTTCTGAAGCTCCGGACAAGGACCAGTCAAAAAATGAAAGCGTCATGATTAATGATTACCATGAACTCCTCCGGGTCCTCAAACGTTTAGATACCGTTATACAGACTCAGTTTCCCGCATATACGCAGAATTCATGCATTTATATATATCTTCCAGGAGAACACACATTCATTGATTCATCCACAACTTATTATGAGGATATCGACCCTGAATCCCTGGATTATTACTGCAAATACATAAATTCTGATAAAAGGCACTTTTGGGTTCCTACATCAAAAATAGATATCTACGCCCTTAATCTAATGGATAGATATGCAAAAAAACAAAATTATTTAAGCTATCTCACCAGCTTTTGTAAACCTGATGGTTCTCCTCTGGCCTATATAAGTTTTAATCTTCCTGTCAGTCTGTTCAGCGAAAGTTACCGACGCAACCAGATTGAGGATAAGGGGGATTTACTGGTATTTAATCAAAATGAAATCTTAATATGTACGTCCGGAAATGACGGACAATATTTACCTACCCCCGAACTAACCAATTATCTGGATAAAACCGCTGATTATACAAAGACTCCTTCGTATCTACATATTGGTCAGGATAAATATCTGGCAATTGCGAGACATTCCTCTGAATATGGCGTAACCTTCCTTCATCTTCTCTCAGAAGATGTATATCTAAAGGATATAAAAAATGTGTTCACCCCTCTTTTGATATTTTTAGCACTGCTTATTGTTTTTCTGCTATTAATTGCCATTGGCGGCGCCAGCTATTTTTATCAGCCGGTATCTATTTTAAATCATGCAATGAGCCAGGTAGCTGCCAGGAACCTATCCTTCCGGATTAAGGAACAACGCCAGGATGAATATGGCCTGATTTATGAGGGATTCAATTCCACGGTATCAGAAGTAGAATCATTGATTGCCCACCTTACAAATGAACAGCTGCTTAATAAGGAAGCCACCATCCACCTCCTCCAGGAGCAGATGAACCCGCATTTTATCTATAATACCCTGGAAACCATCTATAGCTTGTCTGAACTTGGGCGGATAGAAGATGTTTCCACTGTTACACGGGCCATGTCGGATTTCTACAGGATTAGCCTGAGCGAAGGCAGGAACGAAATCCCACTGGAGGATGCAATCAAAATAGCCGAGTATTACCTTACTATCCAATGCACGCGTTTTAGGGGAAAGATCCATTATGATATAAAAATCCCCCCGCAATATAATAAAGTCATCGTACCTAAATACTCCATACAGACCATAGTGGAAAATTCCATTTACCATGGCGCGGAACCCCTGTCCAAGCCAACCACGGTAACCATCCAGGCACATGAAGATGGGGATGGATTAATTATCATCATCCAGGATAATGGGATTGGGATTCCTGAACAGAAGCTGAAACTAATACAAAGTCAGATAGAACAACCGGATTTAGAAGGAGAAAACTTTGGAATCCACAATCTGAACCTGCAGATCAGACTGAAATTCGGTGATGATTATGGTGTCAGGATTGAAAGTGTATATGGTGAGGGAACCCTTGTTTATATCCGGGTTCCTATGACCAATCAACAGACTTAAGGGAGGTAACCGATATGTACCGTTTATTAATTGCGGATGACGAACCGCTTGTAAAAGAGCGCCTGACCAAAACAATCCCGTGGAAAGACTTTGGAATTTCCCAGGTATTGACTGCTGCTGACGGAAAAGAAGCCCTGGACCTTGCCTTGGAACATAGTATTGATGTTATTATTACAGATATACGAATGCCGATAATGAATGGTATTGAATTATTGGAAGCCCTTGCAGAGCGGCATTGTAAGGCTAAGGTTATTCTTATAAGTGGTTATGCGGATTTTCAATATGCACAGAAAGCGCTTAGATTGGGGGCCATTGATTATGTTATGAAACCTGTTATTGCAGATGAACTGATAAAAATCGTTTTGCGAATCACTGAAATGATAAAACAGGAGCGGGAGGACCAGCAGAAACTGCATTTTGCCAACCAGCAGATACACGAAAACCTGGATGTACTACGCAAAGAATTTTTCTGGAACACAATTCTCGGAAGAATCAACACAGATGATGAATTTTACCGGCAGGCAACAGATTTACAGTTATCAATAAGGAATCTGCCCTGTCTGTATTTTGAGTTTACTTTCATAAAAAAACGTCCTGCGGAATCAACGGCTTATGTCCTATTATTACGTTCCACCATTGAGGCACTATCGGAACAGATATCAGACAGGGACATAAAATGTTACTGCTTTTCAGTTGAACATGACATAATATCCGGACTCCTTTTTACCTGCAAAGATATAAGTTATCTATCACACCGTATGGACGATGTTTTAATACATATCCGTCATATACTGAACACCATATCCCATTATTCGTTCCAGTTATATATGAGCAGCATATATACATCCCCCACCCATCTCCAACTGGCCAGGGAAGAGGTGTTATGCCTGAAGAGAAAAAACAATAGTTTCAATTATAGGATGGATACACATGTACCTCCTGAAGAATACTCCCTGAATTATTATAGACCAGACAACATTGACTCCCTGACCTACGCCATCATCCATGGAAGTATAGCCGAAACCACACAATGGGTAAATCATACGCTTTTAAACCTTCCCTCCGGATGCGTGCAATATGATTTAAGGATGACAGCTTTTAGTATCATAAACTCTGTTATCGAACATTTAATTGAATACGGGGCCTCTCCTCAGGAAAGTTTTTCCCAGCTCACCATTGTCCTGTTTACAAACCTGGATAAAATACAGGATATCCCCACCTTCCGGAATTTTTTAACTGCGATATTAAATGTCATCATATCTGATGTCCGGATGGACAATCCAGATACCCGCTCCAGTACCATAACAGGCATCCTGGAGTATACCAAAAAGCATTTTAGGGAATCAATCACATCCAAAACAGTAGCAGAGGCATTTTACTTCAATCCGTCTTATTTCAGTAAACTGTTTAAAAATGAAGTAGGAATCCATTTTACAAAATACCTGACCAACCTGCGTTTGGAGGATGCAAAAAAGGCCCTGGAAAATACCAACGATAAAATCGCTAATATTGCCAGGGCAACTGGATACGAAGATATACAATATTTTGTGAAACTATTTAAAAACCACACTGGTCTTACACCGAGTCAATACCGGGAATCCAAACGGCTCAATATTGGGTGAGGTGCCTTACATATCACTCTTCCAATGCAGCTGATGCAGCTGCCCCATAAGCTCCATCTCCTCAAACCCATGCTGCCTAAGCGCCTCATACAGCACAATGGAAACAGAATTGGACAGGTTCAGGGAACGGATATCGCCCCACATGGGGATACGGACGCAGTGGTCCTCGTTCTCTACCAGGATTTCCTCGGGAATCCCAGCGCTTTCCTTACCAAACATCAGGTAGCAGTCTGTTTCGTATTTCATATCGGAGTAAACCTTGTGGGCCTTGGTGGTAGCAAAGTACATGCGCCCCAGGGCATCCGGGTTGCGCTCCAGGAAATCCTGGTAATCACTGTACACGGTCACGTCCAGCTTGTCCCAGTAATCCAGGCCAGCCCGCTTAAGCGCCTTCTCATTCAGCTTGAAACCCAGAGGCTCAATCAGATGGAGCCTGGTCTGGGTAGCCACGCAGGTGCGGCCGATGTTGCCTGTGTTGGACGGCATTTCCGGCTCCAGTAATACTACGTTCATCATAATACAGTCACGCCTTTCCGTCCAGCCTGTTAATAAAGCGCTCAATCCGGCTTAAGGCTTCCTTCAGGTTCTTTAATGAGTAAGCATAGGAAATCCTTACAAATCCCTCACCGCAGTCCCCGAACGCGGTTCCCGGCACAACTGCCACCTTTTCCTCCTGCAGCAGCCTGGTTGCAAACTCCTCTGAAGTCATGCCAAACCGTTTGATGTTGGGAAAGGTATAGAATGCGCCCTTTGGCTCAAAGCACTCGATTCCCATCTCAGCAAATGCATGAAGAAGGAAACGGCGGCGCTGGTTATAGGATTCGCGCATCATGGCCACATCTGGGTCCCCATTCTTAAGGGCAGAGATGGCTGCGTACTGACTGGTGGTGGGGGCGCACATGATGGCGTACTGGTGAATCTTGAGCATCTGCTCCAGTATGGCCGCCGGGGCAGCTGCATAGCCCAGACGCCAGCCAGTCATGGCGTATGCCTTGGAAAATCCGTTAATCAGGACGGTCCGCTCCTTCATGCCCGGGAATGACGCAATGGTCACATGCGGCTCATCCCCATATGTAAGCTCGGAGTATATCTCATCGGATACAACAAACAAATCCTTTTCCAGCACGATTTCAACAATCTTCTCCAGGTCTTCCCGTTCCATGATTGCGCCTGTGGGGTTGTTGGGAAAGGGAAGCACAAGAATCTTGGTCTTGTCCGTTATCTTCTCCAGCAGCTTCTCCGGGGTCAGCCTGAACTGGTCTTTTTCTTCCAGCTGGATTGCCACGGGTACGCCATCCGCAAGAGTGACACAGGGCATGTAGGACACGTAGCTGGGCTGGGGAACCAGGACCTCATCCCCGTCATTGAGCATGGCCCGCATGGCAAGGTCAATGGCCTCGCTGCCGCCCACCGACACCAGGACTTCCCGGTCCGGGTCATAGGTCACGCCACATCTGCGCTTTAAGTATTCGCAGATTTCTACCTTCAGTGGCTTCAAGCCTGCATTGGAGGTATAAAAGGTGCGTCCCTTTTCCAGGGAATAGATGCCTTCCTCCCGGATATGCCAGGGGGTTTCAAAATCCGGTTCGCCCACGCCAAGGGAGATTGCATCCTTCATCTCGCTTACAATATCAAAAAATTTGCGGATGCCTGAGGGCGGTATGTTTACAATTTTTTCTGATAAGGGATTTCTCATGGGGTAATCAACATCCTTTCATCCTGTACCGGCTCACTTATGATGGTGCCGTGGTCTTTGTACTTTTTCAGTACGAAATGGGTTGCAGTGCTGAGGACAGACTCCATCGGCGCCAGTCTGTCAGATACGAACTGTGCCACCTGGCGCATGGTCTTTCCTTCAATGAATACAGTGAAATCATAGGCGCCGCTCATGAGGTAAACCGCCTCCACCTCGCTGTACTGGTATATGCGCTCTGCAATTTTGTCAAATCCCATGCCTCTCTGAGGGGTCACCTTCACCTCGATGAGGGCAACCACCTTCTCATCGCTGGTATTGTCCCAGTTAATCAGGGTATGGTATCCGCAGATGATGTGTTCCTTCTCCATCTGCGCTATCTCATTGGCAACCGCTACTTCACTTTCCCCCAGCAGGACCGCCAGGTCTTTAATATCAATCCTGCTGTTCTTCTCAATGACTGCAAGAATCTTCTCTCTCATGTTCAACATCCTCCATCCTGATTATTATATTGTAGTGACAATTTTAAGCAGTTCATCCGGCTTTGGCCGTTCCAGATAGCCAGCTGTCTCTTCTCCGTGACGTATCTGCCTTGCAATGCCCTCTGTCACACATCCGATGACTGCCGCCGGAATCCCTTGCGCGCTTAATCTTCTGACCAGCTGTCCTCCCCGGTCAGCCGCCATGACAACACAGTTGCCGCACAGCAGTCTGTAAGGATTCAGCTCATATAATTCACAAATCTCCACCGTTATCTGCCGGATAGGAAACAACCTCAGATCCACATCAATCCCGGCATTAAAAATCCCGGATAAATTCCAAAGGGCAGCTAACACGCCGCCCTCTCCTGCATATTCGTAGGACGACACAGGGCAGCTGCCCTGTGCAGTCTCACATTCCATCCATTGTTTTACGGAAATGTCTTCCGTCTGGTCCAGACACCTTAAGAACATAGGGGAAAAATGTGCCTCAAGTTCTTCCCTCTTACATTGGCCAATCCTGCGTGTACCCTCAAAACCAGTGAAGCCAGCCATCACCAGATCCTGGCCTGGTATCATGAAGCCATCCCGCTTCTCAAACCCTTCCGGGCCCTGGCCTGCAGTCCTCATCCCGCTGCCTCCGGTATGGGCGTTACCACCGGGGCTGCCGGGGCCGGATCAGCTGGCGCCGCCGGTGCTGGCGCTGAATCCGCCGGGGCTGCCGGGGCCGGATCCGCTGGGGCTGCCGGAGCCGGACTCTCCGGGGCCGGCTGTGTGACTCCAGGTCCGCCGTCAACGCCGGTTGCTGGCGCTGTCTCCGCCGGGGCCGTCTCCACAGGCGCTGTCATATTGGGATCCGGGGGTACAACAGCCGGAAGGGCTGGCCCTACCCGGTAGATTGCCTTGGATGCATTATAGGTATCCTTATTGAGAAGGGTCCTTTCCTGCTCCACGCCGTCCACGGTCACCACTTTCCAAAGCCTGGACTTAAGTCCTGTATGGGAAGACTGTACCTTGACCTGGGCGCCTGGAGCCAGGGAATTGTCCACAATCAGCTGGGGTTCTCCCGGGCTGGTGCTTCCAATTGTCTCCGAAACAAACTCCACCTTGCGGTTAGCCGGCCTGGTTTCCTTACCATAAATGGTAAATGTCAGTTTTTTGCCTTCGGTATACCCCTCCACATAAATGGGGGTGCCGTAATTGTTCTTAATCTTAAGATCCTTGTATGTGCCTGCAATGGCAGCATCCCTGGACGGTTTGACATAGGTTACTATCATGGAGTGGTTCTGTCTCTGGACAATCTCCACTTCTGCTTCCAGCGATGCATTATACAGTGTGGTGGAAATCTGGCACACACCTCCGCCAATGCTGTCAACTACCTGGCCATTCTCATAAGCCGCCGCTGTGCGGTAGCCGTTGGCGGTTGTAAATGGCTGCAGGCATTCATAGCCGGAAAGTACATCCCCGGGCATGAGCAGATGGCCGTTAATCTTGGCCGCGCCTACTGCCAGGTTGGTGGAGCGCGATGCGCCGCTGCTGCTGAAATCGGTTGTATAGGTACCCAGCACATCCTGAATGGTTGCCAGGTCCTCGCTTGTAATGGCAGGCTGCTGTTCCGTTACCTGGGCCGTTACCTTAACTGGTTCTTCTAATCCGCCTTCCAAGGCTTCGTTGAGCGCTGCTTCTGTTGCCGCCGCGTCAACCACCTTGCCTGCCACGGAGTCCGTGATGACAAACTGGCCGTTCTCCCTTGTAATGGACGCATCCTGGGGCTGTGCCGTCACAGCCTGGCACTGGGTGTCCACAAAGGCCTTTACCTTATCGGAATCCACCGCCGTGTCCAGTTCCAGGTCCACGGGCGCCGCCGCCAGGTCCTTCTGAACCATATACTGTTTAATCAGGCTGCCTCCCGCATACTGGCTGGCCGCCTCGTCTACTGCCTGTTCATTGCTCCAGTGAAAGCCCAGTTCCCTTGCCGTGGTTTCCACATCCTGTCCGTCCACGCTCAGAATCACCTTCTGACCCGCCAATCCGTCCACATACTGTTCCACCGCTGCCTTTGCCTCTTCGGCCGTCATCCCCGCCAGACTCTGGCTGCCTGCGCTGATACCCTCAGGCAGTACGGGAGCGGCCCAGGCCATCACTGGAAATGCCGCAAGCAGCCCCATACTGATGACTGCCGCCAATCCGGCATTTCCTATTGCTTTTCTCATAATTTCTCCTCTTCCCGATTTTAATTCAATGCTGCGGATCCAGAATCCCAGCACCAGTACTACTTAGTACATCAAAGCACTGAGCGCCATGGGCACGATCATTGCCAGCACTAAAACCACTACAATGACAGTGGAAATGATTTTCTTAAATTTAGGATCACTCATATTCATCATGTACATTCACCTCTTTATAATAATATGCCTCAGAATCTCTTACTTAGTCTGCTGCAGACCACTCTTTTTAAGAGATTTGTCTTGGTATTCTTCCATACTGGGAGATAATGGTGTCAATCATCCGCGATGCCTGACTGCGGCTCATGTCTTCTATCTGCACAGTTATGTCTATTCTATGACATTTTAATAAATCCTGCAAGTATTCTTTTTGCCTTTTTGTAGCCGCCTGGTCCCTTTTTGCTTTATAAATCAATGGTTTGGGGTCAAACATGGATGGCTGGTCCTGGCCGTGGCGTGACATCAGCTCCTGATAGAGCAGATGGGCGGCCTCCGCATCCGCCTGGGCCCGGTGGGCCGTGGACTGTGGAACATGGAAATAGGAACAGGCGCAGGACAGGTTCTTCCTGGTCTCTCCTGTCATAAATGCACGGCACAGTGTCAGGGTGTCTATGCCTTCACGTTCAAACTCCAGACGCCGGTTGACCGCCGCATGTTTTAAAAAGCTGTAATCAAACCGGATATTATGGCCAAGAAGGGGAAGGTCACCGCAGAACTTCACCACATCTTCTATGAGTTCCTCAATGGGAGGCGCGTCCGCCAGCATCCCGTCCGTGATTCCTGTGAGCTGGGTAATATATGCTCCAAGGCTCCGGCCTGGATTTACAAATGTGACGTATCTTTGGGAAATGACGCCATCCACTACTTTTAAGGCGGCTATCTCCGTTATTTTCTCCTGCTTTGGCTCCAGTCCCGTTGTTTCCAGGTCCAGGGCTATGTATGAATTTGTCATTGTTTTACATTTTCTCCTATTCTTCGCGGCTCGGGCAATCTTCCCTTAGAAAGCACTGGCCGCACCCCGGCCTGCGGGCAATACAGATGGTCCTTCCCAGGGTTATGATATGGATATTCCAGAGAATCCAGTGGTCCTTCGGCAGTACCTTCATCAAATCATATTCAATTTTCTCCGGGTCCTCTTCCTTGGTAAGCCCCAGCTTCCTGGAAATCCGTTTCACGTGGGTGTCTACCACGATACTTGGCTCATTGTAAACATTGCCGCGGATTACGTTGGCAGTCTTGCGTCCAACGCCGGCCAGGGAGGTCAGATCTTCTATCGTATCCGGCACCTGGCCCCCGAACTTCTCCACCAGGTCTTTGCAGCAGGCAATGATGTTCTTTGCCTTCATATGATAAAAGCCAGTGGAATGGATGTCTTTCTCCAGCTCCTTAAGGTCGGCGGCCGCGAATTTCTCCAGGGTGTCGTACTTTTTAAACAGGTCCGCGGTCACGATATTAACCCTGGCATCCGTGCACTGGGCGCTCATGATGACGGCAATCAGTAATTGCCATGGGGTTTCGTGGTTCAGGTAGCACCGGTATTCAATTCCGTACTCCTTGTCCAGCGCGTTGAGGATGCGCTCAATCCGGGCGGCCTGCTCCTTTTTTGTCTCACGTTTTTTGGACGGTTTTCCAGATGAGGGCTTGGAGGCGGATGGGCGGGCGGGGGATGGCGGGATTGTTGTCGGGGATTTTGTTGTCGGGACTTTTGTTGTTGGGGCTTTTGCTGCCGGGGCTTTTGTTGTTGGGGCTTTTGCTGCCGGGGCTTTTGTTGTTGGGGCTTTCATTGCTGATTCCTTTACTGTTTGGGCTTTTACTGCTGTTTTTTTCATTATTTACTTCCTTTATCCATTATCAGTCTTATCTATCACACACGCCCTGGCATTATAGGTCAAAGGATTCCGGTTCCTGTAATCAAACAGGACAAGGGTTCCATCAGCCATGGCTTCCACATGGGCCATTTTACTCATCTGCCTGGAATCATAACCTTTGTAGTCTGTAAGATACCGCGGGGCCTTTTCCTCTTTTATGAAGAAATCCTTTATTTGGGCTTTGAACGCTGACTGGTCACGGGCAAATCCAGGACGGCTTTTGACATTTTCCCGAAGGTAAAGGTCAGTCATAAGAAGGTCACGGTATGTTTCCAGCTCACGTTGGGGCGTATCATCCAGATGGACCGGTTCCGCCAGCTTGGCCTGCTGTTTCGGACAGTGTGGTCTGGACATATCATCTGCATACACGGCCGCATTATCTGCATGCCCTATTACATCATAGGTCTGCCCACCAAACAAAATGAGGCGCTCCTTTATAATATCAAACAGGATTTCATACCTGGCAATCCGGTTGTGGCTGATTCCCGCCAGTCCGCGGTTCCTGTAATACTCTCCCATGAAGTAAAACATATCGTATGGGGATGCGAACTCCTTTTCAAAGGCTTTCAGCGTACAGGTAAACTGTCTGCTGTTGTAGTAGACCTCCACCATATCCTCCACTTCCTTTAATTCGAGAATGCCGTCATAGGACAGCCATCTGGTGGAGAGGACTTCATAGGGAGGAAGGGATGAGTAGGTAAGTCCGTAAGCCGAAGCCATCTCTTCCATATAAGAACCCTTCAGAACCTTCAGGAACCCCAGCTGAAGCTGTTCCGGTTCCATGGCATACACATCGTTAAAGGAACGCCGGAAGCTGTCCATGCCTTCATAGGGCAGTCCTGCAATTAAATCCAGATGCTGGTGTACATTCCTGCCCTGGTCAATCCTGGCGGTAATGCGCTGTATTTCCTGCAGGTCGGTTTTGCGCCGTATGGCCTCCAATGTCTGTGTATTGGTGGTCTGAACGCCGATTTCCAGCTGCACCAGACCGGGGCGCATCTTTGCGAGAAGTTCCATCTCCTCTTCACCCAACAGGTCGGCCGCTATCTCAAAATGGAAGTTGGTGACACCGTTGTCATGCTCCTGTATGAATTTCCAGATGGCCATGGCATGGCTCTTTTTGCAATTAAACGTCCTGTCCACGAATTTCACCTGCGGGACCCTGGCATCCAGGAAATAGCAAAGTTCCTCCTTAACCAGTTCCAAATCCCGGAACCGCACCTGCTTGTCTATGGATGAAAGACAGTAACTACAGGAAAATGGACAGCCTCTGCTGCTTTCATAATAGATAATCCTGTGCTCCAAATCCTCCAATTCCACGGTATGATAGGAAAATGGAATCCTGCTCAGGTCCATCACCGGACGGATTCCTGTATCTGTGATTGTACCATCAGGATTGCGGTAAGTCAGACCGGGGATTTCTGACAAGCCAGGGCGGGGACTAGATCGTGTTTGAAAATTGCTTTCCGTCAGCTGTGCGTCACACTTTGTGGGAGATTTGGTCCCGATGAGGGAGGCGCAGCGGGCTACGTTGACCGAATTGGGACCAAATATGCCGCAAAGTGGGGCGTGCAGATGGCGGGAATGAATTTTCAAACACGCTCTAGCGGAACCTGGTATATTGCAGCAGGTAAGGCCACTGGCGTCTGACATACCGCAAGCAGAAGGGCCGCTGGCGCCTGACATATCACAGACAGAAGGGCCGCCGGCGTCTGACTGGCCACATGTATCCCCTTTCCCGTCCTGGCCTGCTCCTCCACAATATCCTTCATTTTCCCTCAGGTTATCCACATAATACTGGGCCAGCTGTGCAAATGTCTCCTCACCTTCACCCTTCATGATTCCTGTGACAGAAGGATTTTCCCTCAAAACCTTCTCAGAGTCAAAGGATACCTCGGGTCCGCCGAACCAGATGGGAATGCCGGGCAGTACCTTTTTAAGGTCGGCTGCCAGGGCGCGGATGGCTCCGATATTCCAGATATAACAGGAAAACCCGATTACATCGGGTCTTCTCCTGTAGATGTCCTGCAGACAGGCATCCATCTGATGGTTGATGGTATATTCTGCAAGTTCGATTGTGGCCTGCCGCGGCCGGAAGCTGTCCAGCTGCTGCCCAGCATATGCCTTCAGGCTGTAAATACCAAGGTTGGAATGGATATACTTGGCGTTGACAGCCACCAGTAATATTTTCATGGGATTTATACCTCTATTTCAATCTTCCTGCCCGTGGGCTGGTACTGGTAATAACGCACACCAGCTGCGTTCAGCATGCGTTTGGACGCCCTGACGGCAGGAGTCTCTGCATACTTGTCCTCCCCATAGATAATGGTCTTGATTCCGGCCTGGATAATGGCTTTGGCACACTCGTTGCATGGGAACAGGGTCACGTACAGCTTGCTTCCCTCCAGGCTTCCTCCCCTGTAGTTAAGGATAGCATTTAACTCGCTGTGTGTGGAGTAGAAATATTTGGAATTATAGGGGTCTTCCTCCTGCTTTTCCTTACCCCATGGAAATTCGTCATCTGAGCATCCCTTTGGGAACCCATTGTAGCCCATGGACAGGATCTTGTTGTCCTGGCTCACGATACACGCACCTACCTGGGTGCTGGGATCCTTGGACCGTCTGCCTGACAGCAGGGCAACCCCCATAAAATATTCATCCCATGTTATATAATCCGCACGCTTTCCAGTCACTGCTGCATTCCTCCTTCTTAAGTCTTCAATTAATGGAATATTTCTTGGAGCGTATTATATCACATAATCCGGCATTTTCCTATTGTTTTCGGACTTTATGCAGGGTATCCCAAAGATGGGTATCCGTCCCTGGGGCCTTCTCCTCCATGGGCCGGGTGATTTCTTAATTGAAAAGCAAAAAATGGTTTCCAGCCCACAACCGCAGGCTGGAAACCATTTTTACATCACAACATTCACCTTCATGTAATCCCCGGGATTCTTCTCGATATCAATGATTGTCTCAGGCGCTTCTTCTATGGAAATGACCTTGGTGAGTATCTTCCGGGCATCCACCTTTCCTGAATAGATCAGGTCAATGGCCTCCTCAAACTCATTGGCACTGGTGCGGGCGCCGCGGATGTCCACCTCTTTCTTGGTAATCACATCCGTGGGAAGGGGCGTCTCCTTCTTTGGCCAGCCTGTTAGGGTAATACGCCCTGCGTTGGACACAAGGTCCAGGGTAGAGCGCACGGCCGGGTTTGCTCCGGAACATTCCATCACCAGTTCAGCCATCCGTCCATTGGTATACTCTGAAACCCTGGCCGCTGTATCCTCCCTGCCGGAGTTGATGGTATACTGTACACCCAGTTTCCTTGCCTCCTCCAGCCGTTCATCCACCAGGTCTATCATGATGGGATGGGCGCCGTACGAAATGGCTGCCATGGCCGCCAGGATGCCGATGGGACCTGCTCCTATGATTGCCACATGCTCCCCTGCCTTTAAACCTCCCCTGTGGATTCCGTGGAGTGCAATGGTAAGGGGTTCGGCAATGGGTGCCAGCTCCCAAGGCATATCCTTTGGCAGCTTCCACAGCATATCTGCCGGATGGACAAAATATTCAGCCATCCCGCCCTCTACATGGACGCCCAGCACGTTTAAGTCCGTACAGCAATTGGTGCGGCCGATGGAACAGGGATAACAGGAGCCGCAGTAGAGATAGGGGTCGACAATTACATGGTCTCCTGCTTTCAGGCCCTTTTTATTATTCTCCGGTATGGACAGGATTTCCCCTGCCACCTCATGACCGATGATACGCGGATATGTAACCAGTCCGTTGGTGCCGCGGAACGCACCAATGTCGCTTCCGCAGATTCCTGCCGACCTGACCTTAATCAGGGCTTCATTTTCTCCTGCTTCCGGTCTGTCAACCTCAACGCACCTGACCTTCCACGGCTCGTCATATTTGATTGCATACATAATCTTTCCTACCTCTCTTCTTTCATAGCTTTGTGCATGGATATCTACATGGCCAGTACTTCATTCCATTTCTCCTCCACCACAGGAATCCCGTTTTCACGGTTCTCCCGGATGGCATTTAACTCAGGCTCGCCTGGGTACAGGACCTGGCCGCCTTCCTTTTCGGGAACAGAGGATTTAACATCGTTGACAATGTCCGTCACTATCCGGTCCGTCAGTTCCGGTGTGTTGGCCTTCGACGGGTCAATTGCAATCATGACCTGGGTAAGGCCGACCTCGTCCCCAAAGGTTCCTATGGTATGTACGGAGTTCCCATTGGAAAGCACGGTTGCAATCAGGTCCAGGGCAATGGAAATGCCGCTTCCCTTCCAGTATCCCATGGGCAGCACGCGCCAGGTTTTCTCAATCTCCGCAGGGTCCGTGGTCAGATTGCCCTTGGTGTCATATCCGCCTGGTACTGGCAGTTTAATGCCCTTCAGCTTGCAGTCCTCCATCTTGCCATAGGAGAACTGGGATACGGCGCAGTCAATTACAACATGCTCCCCATTACTTCTTGGGATTGCCATGATAAACGGGTTGTTTCCAATCTTCTTGTCAATACCGCCCCATGCAGGCATGTTGGGCTGTGTGTTGGACCAGCAGATTCCGATGCATCCCTGGTCGGCTGCCTGCCATCCATAGCTTCCGCCGCGCATCCAGTGGTTGTTGTTGCCCAGCGCCACAACACCGATGCCATACTGTTTGGCCAGTTCCACGGCGCGGTCCATGGCCTTCTTGGCATTCAGGGGGCCGAATCCCCTGTGTCCGTCCCAACGCTCAAACGCGCCCATGGCCATCTCACAGTCAGCCGTGACCTGCGGGTCAATCTCCCCTTTTTTCAGGTAATCAATTACCCTGGGAAAACGGTTCAGACCATGGGAATATACGCCCGCCAGGGAATTCTGGGCAAATATCCCTGCAGCATCCTCTGCATTTTCTTCCGTAAATCCGTATTTTACCAGAACACGTTTAAATTCGTTTACCATATCCTCATATTTTACTCTCATCTTCTTCTCCTCTCATCCTCCCCTTTTCAGGGGCTGCGCTGCGGTTCACCGGCCCGGCATCTGACGGTGTACCAGAACCGAAGCCAGTATCACTCCTGCCGCAATACCGATGGCCGCCTCTGCCGTATTGGACAGATAGATGCGGAACTGCTGCATTTCCTTTAACACGGCATAACTCATGGTGTAGTACAGGCCGCCTCCCGGTACCAGGGGTATCAGGCACGGGAGCAGGAACACCACCACCGGGGCCTTTCGCTTCCTGGCCATTGCTTCCGAATATAGGGTTGCAAATACCGAGGCTGCCACGTTGCTTATGAAAATGCTTTCCCATCTGCAAAATATCACGCTGTATAAAAACCAGCCAATGCCGCCTCCGGCCGCCACCACAGGAAGGCGCTCATTCCTTACCTTGTAGACAATGCCAAAGGCCAGGGAGCCAAGGGCAGCGGTAAGGGTCTGGAAGCCTAATTCCTGAAAGCATGATTCCTGAAGCCAGGAGCCGGCTGCCGCTATTCCTGAAACCATCATTTCCCTATAATCCTCCCAGCAGTATCAGCGGAACCCCGAAGCCCGCGGCAATGGCTCCTGCTGTCAGGACTGCGTCTATACAGCTGAACAGTCCGTTGATGGCATTGTTGTTAAGCATATCCCTGACAGAGTTCATCAGGGCCATTCCCGGTATGAGCAGCATGATTGTGCCTATCATGATTTTGTCCGGCAAAAGCCCCAATCCCGTCCATCCCCAGCCCATCCCAAGAAAGCCGAGGATGACGGAGCAGAACGCAATGTATACAAACCGCTGCAGTCTTCTGCCCGCCATATGGCGGTCCATCTCAAACAGAAGGAAGCCTAATACCGCAGCGGCAGCCCCGTCCCTTAAACGCCCTCCGAAGAAGCAGGCAAAGGACGAGGCTGCCAGCATGTATCCAAACATGGTCTCCTGCCAGGGAACCGGATTTTTTTCCATGGACTCCTTAAATCTCCTGCTGATTTCCATGGCCGTCGGCCGTTCCCGGCAGATATAGCGGGACAGGGCGTTAAGCTCCTCCAGCCTGGCCATATTGGTGCCTATGCCATATATCCTTCTGGAGTCCGTGTATAGCCTTCCCGTGTCCTCCCTGATTGTCACAAGGATCAGGGAACGGATTGCGAATATATCCGCCCTTCCCAGGCCATAGGCGCCGCACAGGCGGTATATGGTGTCCTCCACCCGGTGTATCTCGGCTCCTGCTTCAAGCATTGCCTGCCCTATGTCCACAAACAGGTCCAGATAACGGTTAACTTCCATCATCAGTCAACGGTAACGCCCAGGAACCGGCATAATTCCTGGATACAGGCATCTTTATTCTCCTGGGTAAGCTCCACACCGAACATGAAACGGAAAATGACTTCCATCTGTCCGGCCAGCATCTTAAGCCCGGGTACGGTCTTAAGGCCCCTTGCCTTGGCGGCTGCGATTACCGGAGTGTCCGCCGGGTTGATGATGACGTCAAATACCACGCAGTCCTGCGGAAGATAGTCCATGAATCCCAGGTATTCATGGGTCTTACCGTATCCCGCCATTCCCAGGGGCGTCACCTGGAGGAACAGCTTTGCTGTCCCGGCCGCCTTGTCAAGGTTCTCCGGCGTGGATGCCAGGGCCTTTGTCTCCATGGACGTATGGGTGTTCAGTATGTCGGCGATTTCCTGTGCCTTTTCAACGGTCCTGTTTAATATGGTAAGCTTCCTGATTCCGTGCTTTGACAGCTCCAGCCCGATTACGCCGCTGATGCTGCCGCTTCCCAACATCACCGCCTCTTTCCCCTCAAGCTGGGCGCCGCTGCTAAGGATGGCGTTCAGGGCGCCCTTACCGTCCATGCCCACGCCGTGGCTGGTGCCGTCCCCGTCAATGCGGATTGCATTGACGGACTGGAATATCCTGGAACTTTCATCCACATCATCCAACAGGGGGATGATATCCTTTTTGTGGGGCATGGTAGGGGAAATGTAGCGGATGCCCAGCATTTTACATGCCTCCATGAACTGGGGCAGCTTTCCCTTTTCCACTTCCACCGGAAGCATGATTGCGTTCATGTCCAGTTCCCCAAACAGTTTGTTGTACGCCCTGGGCGCATTGGTCTTACCCATGGGGTCGCCTATATTTAACACAAGCTTTGTGTCCGTATTGAATTTAACATTTTCCAGATTCATGATACCCATTTCCCCCTTTATTTCCCGCTCTTGCCCAGATACACTTCCAGCAGCGCATCCTGGCTGGCGCCGTCGGAGGCATCCAGCTCTCCGGCTATCTTTCCGGTATTCAGCATGTAGGAGCGGTCGCTGACCTTTATTGCCATCCTGGCGTTCTGCTCCACCAGGAGGATTGTGATCCCTGTCTGTTTCAGCTTTTCAATGATGTTGAATACCTGCTCCACCACCAGCGGCGCAAGGCCCATGGATGGTTCATCTAACAAAAGGAGCTTGGGGTCCGACATCATGGCCCTTCCGATGGCCAGCATCTGCTGCTCGCCCCCGGACAGCGTCCCGCCCATCTGGCCTTTCCTCTCCGCAAGGCGCGGGAAAAACTCAAATACCTGGTCTAATATCCTCTGGTCCAGCGCTTTGTCTGCAGCCCTTGTGTAGGAGCCGATGGCAAGGTTTTCCATAACCGTGGCATCGGCGAATATCTTACGCCCCTCCGGTACGATGGAGATTCCCATGGGGATGATTTCATGGGATTTCTTTCCCACAAGCTCCCCGCCCTGGTACTTGATGGAGCCGCTTTCAATATGTACCGTGCCGATGATGGATTTTAAAAGGGTTGACTTGCCTGCGCCGTTGGCTCCCAGCAGAGAAACCAGCTCTCCCCTGTCCACATGGATGTTTATGTCCTTGATGGCTTTAATCATCCCATAGCTGGAATGTAAGCCGGATATGTCTAAAACCGTTTCCCTCTGGCCCATTAAGAATCACTCCTTCCCAGGTACGCCTCGATTACTTCCTCATTGTTCTGAATCTCTTCCGGAACCCCGTGGGCAATCCTCGCGCCATAGTTTAACACCGTGATATCATCTGAAATGTTCATGATCAGGTCCATGTCATGTTCCACTATCAGGACGGATATACCAAAGTCATTGCGGATGCCCCGGATGGTCCTTATGAGCTCCTCCTTTTCCTGGGCATTCATACCTGCTGCCGGTTCATCCAACAGGAGGATCTTGGGCTGGGTGGCCATGGCCCTGGCGATTTCCAGCAGCCGCTGGTGGCCGTAAGGCAGGCTGGAGGCCAGCTCATCCTTTAAATCCGCAATCTTTAAATACTCCAGAAGCTCCTCGCTCTTTTTACGGATATCCCTGTCCTCTTCCAGCATTTTCCTGCGGTTGTAGATGATGTTGAACAGTCCGGCCCGGCTCCGGCAGTGGAAGCCTGTCATGACATTTTCCACTGCCGTCATTTTCTTGAACAGACGGATGTTCTGGTAGGTCCTGGCGATTCCCATGTCCACTATCTTATATGGGGCGCAGCCACAGATGGAGCTGCCCTCAAAGAAGATATCGCCTTTGGTCACCTGGTATACGCCGGTAATGATATTGAATACCGTTGTCTTTCCTGCGCCGTTGGGACCAATCAGGGAACAGATCTGGTTTTTCTCTATCTTAAGGTCAACTTCAGAAACAGCTGTCAGGCCGCCGAATTGTTTTGTAACTCCCTTTAATTCCAATACTGCCACAATCCTCACCTGTCCTTTCCGTCGAATTTAGCCTGTGCATAGCCAATGAGTTTTTTCGCATAGGGCGTGATGCCGCCCGGATAGCGGATAATGACCGTCAGAAGGATGACCCCGTACACAACCATGCGCCAGTCTCCCAGGAAACGCAGGGCTTCCGGAAGGATATTCATGATAATGGCGCCAATCACAGGCCCGATGGTGGTTCCCATGCCTCCCATGATGGCTGTCCACAGGAACATGTTGGAATCGTTGCTGGTAAAGCTGTCAGGGCTTACATAGTGGATCATCATGGCGTACAGCACGCCTGCCACCGCGGAGTAGACCGCAGACAGCACGAATGCCCTGATTTTGAAGGTAGTGATATTGATTCCCGTAAGCTCGGCAACCTTGTCATCATCACGGATTGCCATGAACGCCCTTCCTGTCCTGGACTTCATCAGCCATTTCTGGTACATGATTCCGATGAACACGAAAAATGCAATCAGATAGTAATATTTGAACAGTGTATCAAATTTGAACCCAAACAGGTCCGGCGCCTTGATTCCCACCACCCCGGCCGGGCCATTGGTAAGGTCAATCCAGTTCACCAGCACCATCCTGACAATCTCGCCAAAGCCAATGGTCAGAAGGGCCAGATAGCTGCCCCGCACCTTAAGGGCCGGAATGGCAAGAACCACGCCGAACACGGCCGTCACCAGGATGGACGCGGGAAGCACCACGAAAAACGGGCAGCCCAGCTTTGTGTTCAGCAATGCCGTGGTATATGCGCCAATCCCATAAAAAGCCGCCTGCCCAAGGGACAGCTGTCCCGTGTACCCGGTCAGGATGTTCACCCCTGTACCAACAATGGCATAGATGCCTATCATATTGACAATCTGGATAATATATGCATTGGGAAGGAGGAAGGGCAGGATCAGGATTGCCGCCGTAACCACTGCAATTAAGGTAATTTTCTTTGTCTGCTTCATCACAATACCTCCCTACAGCTTCTGCTCGATGCGCTTGCCCAGGATCCCATTTGGCTTAAAATACAGGAACAGGAACAGCAGCACAAACGAGATGATATCCTTATAAGCAGCCGTGGCATACGTAGCCCCCAGCGCTTCCACAATCCCCAGTATGATTCCGCCAAGCATGGCCCCCACGATATTGCCGAACCCGCCCAGGATAGCAGCGGAAAATGCCTTCAGCCCAACCAGCGTACCCATGTCCACGCTTACATAGAAAATCGGTGAAAGAAGGATTCCGGCAATGGCTGCAAAGGCGGCGCTGATGCCGAATGTAACCAGCCTGCACTTATTCACATTGATGCCCATCATGGACGCGCCCTCGGAATCAGTGGCAGCCGCCCTCATCTGCTTACCGGTCTTGGTCTTATAAAAAAACAGCTGAAGCACCACCACAAGACATGCAGCCACACAGATAATCCCAATGTTCTGCGGCAGAAGCAGCAGCTGGCCCAGATTAATGGAATCCGTGCTGAACAGCGCCGGGAACACCTGAGGCTCAGCCCCCCAGATGACAATGGCCAGATTCTTCATGATGTAGGACACGCCCACCGTTGCAATCAGAAGATTGGTAAAAGAGCTGAACTCCAGCTTCCTGTAGATAAACCGCTCCAAGCAGCACCCGATGAACGCCGCCGCGATAATGGTCAGCACAATGGCCAGGGGGATGGGAATCCCCACCGTAATCAGGGTCAGGCAGATAAAAGCAGAAATCATAATCGTATCACCATGTGCAAAGTTCAGCATACCCAGTGATTTATATATCATGGTCACGCCAATGGCCAGCAAAGCATAGATGCTGCCATTGGTAAGACCGTTTAAAATCTGTTGAAAGACCATAGTATCCTCCTTACATTATGAGCACCCAGCATTATCCTTAACGCTTACGTGCAGTACAGTCATCCCCGCGGCTCTGTCTGTCATTAACACGCCGTCCTCAATCTATGGGCACGATGGTATGCTTGCCATCCACAATCTGCACAACCATCAAATCCTTAATCATCTCGCCATTGGAAGCAAAGTTATAGACACCTGCGGCTCCCTCAAAATCCTTGGTTGCCAAGAGCGCATCCCTGACAGCCTGCCCATCCAGCGAACCGGCCCTCTTAACTGCATCCGCCAGAAGATAAACCGAGTCATAAGCCTGAGGCGCATTCTGGTCATAGCTCTGCTGGTAAATCTCTTTATACTTCTTATCAAATGCCTGGACCTTCTCATCCGGGTTAGCCTCTGTAAAAGCAGTTGTAAAAATAAGCCCATTCACAGCATCCCCGCCCAGTTCAACCAGCTTAGGTGAATTAAATCCCGTACCGATAAGAGGCGCATCAATCCCATTCTGTTTCGCCTGCTTACAGATCAGCGCCGCCTCCGTATAATACCCCCAGAGGATAATGGCATCCGGCTCAGCCTGTTTCATCTTAGTCAGGTGCACGGAAAAATCCTTCTCACCCGAATTATACATTTCATTGGCCACCACATCGATCCCATACTCCGGCGCCAGCTCCTGGATAATGCCAAAGGCGCCGGTACCGAAATCAGACGACTCATAAAGCACGGCCACTTTCTGTCCATTTAATTTTTCCTTAAAATACTTAAACAACGTCTTTATATGGGTTGTATCCGTAGCAGTCGTACGGAAAATAAACTCATTCCCCTGCTCCACAATACTCTGTGCGCTGGAGCACGGTGTAATCTGCGGTATCTTAGAAGCCGCCGTAATCTCCATATCAGCAATGGTACAGGAACTGTTCAGCGCGCCGATCAGCGCCGTTATCTTATTCTGGTTCACCAGCTTCTGCGTAACCGTAACAGACTTTGCCGGAACCCCCTCATCATCTTCCTTCACAAGTTCAATCATATACTTCCCGTCAATACCGCCGGCCTCATTAATCTCATTCACAGCCATCTCAACCGCATTGGCCTGCACCAGACCGCTGGCCGCCGCATTCCCCGTAAGAGGTCCCACGCACCCCAGCACGACCGTCTCTTTTCCATCCTTCCCCTTCGTACCCCCCTGGCACCCCGACATCGTCCCCATAACCATGGCCGCCACCGTCAAAACCGCTGCTATCTTCCAATATCTTCTCATAAAATAAACCCCTTCCCTATCTATACTCTTAACTAACAGCTCCAAAAAACCTCACATCCACCAAAAGCAGGCCCCCTACCCACTTCCCAGCAAAAACCACAAAGCTCCACATCCCAGGCTTTCTAGCAACTCATATTCACCAAGCCGTGGCATGGCCAATCAATCTAAACCATTAAACTACGATATAGCCTGCCAACCAATCTTAACCACTAAGCCATGGCACGGCCTGCCAATCAATCTCAACCATTAAGCTACGGTACGGCTGCCACTCCTTCCCACCCAGTAAGCTGTGGTCCGGCCTGCCAATACCGTAGCTGTGTCCCGGGCATCCTTCCTGAGAAGACCATCTTTACCCGCCGGCACTTAGACGCGGTCCTTCACGCGTCTTAGTACCGCTGCGCGTAAACCAAGCGCGAGCGGGTCTGAACAGGGAGGATGCCCGGGGCGCAGCGGACCCTACTCCAATCCGCCGCCCCACACCTTACAACGCCGCAATCTCCGCCGCCGCCTTCAAAAACGTATCAATATCCTCCACCCCATGACAATGAAGCGGTGACACGCGCACAATCCCTGCCAGGTCAAAGGGATGCAGCGAGCGGACGGAATAATAATTGGAATCGCTTCTGTCATAGACAATGACATCCCTCTTCACAAACTCCGTAACCGCATCCGGGCAGCTGATGTTATCAAAGGTCAATGGCATGATGAAATCCCTGTTTTCCAGTGACTCCCTGTCAAATTCAACCCTGGCATGAGGAATGTGGCGGATTCCCGGAACTTCCTCCGTTCCCTCCAGGGCCCTGTAAAGCAGCGCCCTCTCATGCATCTCAATGCGCTCCATACCTTCCACGTACAGCTCCCGTCTGTCCGTGCTGTCAATATAGTGGCTGCCAATCCAGCATACATGGTCCACGATAGCGCTCACGCTGGCATACATGGCTGGCGCAGGGCCGCCGATTTCCCACGGGTCACCCAGGTTGCCGAAGATTCCGGGATGGTCCAGGGCTGCCAGACGGTCGGATACATAGCCTGCGCCGAATCCCCTGCATCCGAAAATCTTGTATGCTGCGAAGTTGATTCCATCCAGCTGTAAATCCTGCACGTCCACCAGTCCGTGAGGCATGTGCTGTACCGCATCGGAAATTATGTATAAGTCCGGCTTGATGGCGCGGGCGCGGGTTACGATTTCCTTCATGTCCATCACTGCGCCTGTGTGGTTGGATGCATAGATGCACACCAGAAGGGCCGTGTCCTTATCCACCAGACGCTCAATCTCTTCCACGTCAATTCCGCCCGTCACCTTGTTGGGCTTTGCAATGCGCACCTCCATGCCTGCCTTTCTTCCATAGTACATAACAGAATCATATGCGGACGGATGGTCCAGGTCAGTTACAACCACATTGGTGCCTTTTATGTTCTCAAGGACGGTGCGTACCATCTCAAACATTACCTTTGAGGAAGATTTCTCAGCAATTATCTGGCCATACCTGGGGGCATTGAACATGATCCTCAAATCCCTGAAACCATTTAAGGTCAGCTGCCTTAATGCCTTTGCCCTTGGATGCTTCCTGGAATCACAGTCCGGGAAGGTATCCGCTTCCCCGTAAGCCTTGTTGACGGCCTTCAGTCTCAGGGAACCGCCTGCATTTTCAAAAAACAGCCTCTTACCTGCCTCCGGGTCTGAATCTACATTCCAGAATCTGTCCTTTATCTCTGCCTGAAGCTTCTCATCAAATAATAAACCGTGTGGGTAATCCTTAATATTCATCTCTGTGCTCCTCCTGGTTTGAGCTATATTTTATCTTCTTAATCAAACACTACCTTACCTTCATCGAAAATCACCTTGCCGTCCACTTCAATGGTCGGGTCCTTGAACATCATGTCGATGTGGAGCAGGCAGTCCTGGTTATCCGTCTCATTGTTGCCCAGCGCCACATGTACATAGCCCATGCAGCCCTCATCCTCCAGCATCCTTCCGCAGAGGCTTGCATCCGGGTTCAGTCCCACGCCGATTTCACCGATGCGGTAAATCCTGGGGTCGTAAATCTCCTTAAGGACCTTCTCAAACTTCCGGGCTTCCTCGCCGCCCTCGATTTTTGTTACAAAGCTGTTCTCAATATATAAGGTAATGGGTTCCTTCAAAAGCCCCATGGCCGGATGGGTGATGCTTCCGTCAATCACCACCTTGCCGTGGGCAGTGCCAGGGATGGCGCCGGTGGCACACTCGATATCCGGCGGTGAACAGGTCTGGCCTTTCTCATGGCTCATCCCGTACTGCGGGAATATCTTGTGTCCCTTGATGCTGCAGTAGTAGTCCGTTCCCAGGGCAGAAGTGATGTGTACCTGGTCTCCTCCTGCAAAACCTTTGGCAATCTGGTCCACGTATTTTTTGTTGGCCTCGAAGTCCGTGTAGAGGCCGCCTTTTTCCAACATTCCGAAGTCATAGTCACAACAGTTTAAATCGCGTGCACCTGCCTCGCACGCCCTCCTTCTTGCATAGCTGTGGGATAAGGAAAAGGTGGTTGCACGAAAGATGACGTCGGCTTTCAGCATAGCTGCAGCTACCAGATCCGTTGGCTCCTCTCCGTGCATTTTCCTGGGATTCATCAGAACCAGGGTGCGGTTGGGAAACCGTTCGGCGGCATCCCAGAGCGCCATTCCCATGTCCATGCTTTCCTCATCCGTCACAATCAGGATATTCTCATCCTCTTTGCAGTGGGAACACACGGTCAGCAGACGTTCGCATGCTTCATAGATTTTCTTTTCTTTCATTTTCTCTCCCTCTCTTAGAAAAAGTTTTTGCTCTTTTTGGTGTTTATTATATTTAACCCTTATCCGGGATTAAGTATCAAAATATTTATTCGAATAAATATTGGGTAAAATGAAAAGGAATACCTGGATTCCTCTTCATTTTTCATCTGCCCGGGTGTTCTCAGGCGCTCTCCCTTATAATAAGCTTTACGCCCATATATTCATCTTCCACCTGCTGTCCCTCCACCAATGCAAGCATCTTATCCACATATGTCTTAGCCAGTCTCTCCTTTGACACATCCACCGTGGTAAGGGCTGGTGTGGTAAGGGGCGCTATCTGTGTATTATCGCATCCAATCACGGACAGGTCATCCGGCACGGAAATATCCAGTTTCTTCAGGTACTGCATGATCTGGGCCGCAAGATAGTCGTTCCCCACCACCAGGGCCGTGGGCTTCCCATCCTTCTCAGAGGACACCAGCATACGGAATACCTCCTCGCATATATCATCCACGGTCTGGGTCCTGGTACACACAAGCTCGGGCCTGACCGGAATGTTGCTGCGCCTTAAGGCCTCCACGTATGCCCTGACACGGAAGTCATCTCCCTCCACGCCCTTTGTCAGATACTTGACCGGGGGCACCATGCCGATGCAGGTATGGCCCTTCAGGATCAGATAATCCACCGACTTCCTGACCGCGTCATAGTAATCCGGTACAACGGTCACAATCCTGGGGTCCAGCGCCTCGTAATGCTTTGTCCTGTAAAGGATGATGGGTATGCCGTTCATGGCAATGGTGTTCAGCTGCTGGGCGTCAAACATATTGGTAGCCATGAAGATTCCTTCCGGCTGCCTGCTGATCAGCATATCCAGGAACTCCTTGGTGTTCCTGCTGTAATTAAGGGATATATAGTATCCATGCTCAAAAAGCCTGGTTTCCACTGCCTCAAAAAGTTCCGCCTGAATATTGTCGCAGACAAATATGAACTGGGCGGAGCGGCTGGTCCTGAGCCCCCTTGCCAGCTGGTTCGGTATATAATTCAGCTCCCTGACAGCCTCTAATACCTTCTCCCTCTTTTCCTGGCTGACATAGTTGGAATTGTTCAGCACATACGATACAATGGTAGGAGAAACATTCGCAAGCCTGGCAACGTCTTCGCGGGTAACTGTTTTGCTCATGTTTTCTTCCTTTCTTTTATGTTTTATAAATACGTATAAATATCTTATGGTTTATATATATCACTTTTCAACGATGATGTCAATATGTTTTAAATATTTTTCAACATTATTGATATATTCGTATTGGTTTATCCTTATTTATTATGTAAATTATCCATATTTATTGTATTTATATATTGCATCTCTTTTCCGCATCCCGTCAGCACCCCCGGTCCCGGCAGGCCCATCAGGCGCCGTGACCTTCTGCCACGGATGGTCTGTTTCTTCATCCCCGCCTTTTAAGACCGTTGACACTGCCGAAATGATTAATCTGGTACTTTCTTCCAATATCGGATAGCCAGTATTGCAATGGTATAAATAACACAGCCCATAAAAAACTTCCAGGAGAATACAGGGACTCGGCGCTTAACCGCAAAAGATCCCGCAAAACCTGTGTCTATACAAAGAGGGGACCGTATCAAAGCCCATAATCCTGTTTTCTACCACCACAGGTGAATCTTGTCAGCATCACCGGCCAATCAGGTTAATAAACGTCAGAAGCGCCAGAATAAACATTCCGAAAGCCATCAGGTCCTTAAAATCAAACTTCATTCCCAATACCTCCCATATTATGTAAAATGGAATAGATGACGATGAAAAGGAGTCTAATCCGGCGCCGGATGGAGCACTAGCGAAAATCCGGTCACTTTGGAAGGGAGTAAAATATATACCCCTCAATTGTCTCTTCACTTCCACTTTCCGTATAGCGGATTTTCAGCCAGTCCCCTTTTTTCCCCATAGCCTCAACCCTGTCTCCTGACAGGACCCTCCCTATTTTTTCCGCTTCTATCGATGGTTGATTCCTGATATTCATATCTTTCGTTATAACGATTGATTTTGTCTGGCTGAAATTTACTTCCTCTTCACTGTCGGCCTCCTGCATCATGGCGTTCGAGCTGGTCGCCCCATTTGAATCAACGGTCCTGTCAGCGGTTTTGTCCTCATTTGCTGTTCCACCCAGTATTTTGCCCATTCCGGACTGTGTCTGCAGTCTTCCCGCCGGTACCGCCGATGTCTCCCCTGCCATTCCTATCTCCTTTTCCGCTCCAGTCTCCTCTTCCAATCCGGTCTGCTCTTCCCCTCCGGCTATCCCCGACGCCACGGCAGCAGCCGGATCCTCCAGATACTGTTTTCGCCGCTCACCGGCCCTGCCCATATATAAACCGGATGATATGCCCAAGAAGCCCAGGGACAGGACAAGTGCAACAAAGCCAAACCTTACTGCACTCCTGTTTTTTTTTATCTGCCTGTCCTGCTCTTTTATATATGTATCCCCTATACACTCCACAACGGCCGCCAGCGCCCTCTTCTTATAGGGCATGTCTACATCCGTGAATCTTATGTATTCCGATACCCAGTCTTTGAGAATGGAGAGTCTTTCCTGCTGAGTCATACTGCGCCCCTGAATACCTGCCCCGCACGCAGAAATCACCTGTTCCAGAAAGGTATCCACTATCAGTTTCCTGTCATACCCACTGTATTCGCTATACCGGCCCGTCATATCATAGAAAACAGCCATCGGATTCAGGATATCATTCCATTTCATACTGTATGCGGCCAGGATCCACCGCTTCAGGATTTCCTCTTTTTCTTCCTGTCCGCACTTCCTAACCTCTTTCAGTATACGTTCAGTTGTATCCTGTATCCGTTTTCCATCCTCCCCATTATCCTTGAACAGGACATACATTTCCCAGTATACCATGTAACTGAGTTTCCATGATTCATTTTCAACTGCCAGTGACCGTTCCCATAAGCCCCGCCATTCCTCCGGCAAAAACTTTTTGTATATGCGTCCCCCCAGCTCTATACTGCTAAGGTCCATATTCTTCATACAACACTCAAACTTTTTTTCAAATTCTTTCCCGGGTATTCCCCCAGCGCCAAACATGACCGCAACATCATCTAAATAAGCTGATTTCACCTGATCTGCTCCTTCCCAAACCTCTACAGACAGAATCGTCCCATTTCCTGTTCCAGATATATCCTGCCGCCCCTGCTCTCCACAAAATATTCTATCCAGCCGCAGTCATCCCGTTCCCCCTTAATCAAAACCGGGGTCATATCCAGGTCCAGATACCGCAAAGCGGCTGTCATATACTCCTGGCTGGTTCGTCCAATACCTGAATCAGCCAATATGACAAGAAAGTTCTTACCCTCCACATCATTCTGTCCATCGCGTTTTTCCTGCTGTCCCAATAGCTGCAGAGCCATACAGAGCGCCTGCCTGAATTCATATGGGTCTATATCATAACCCGCATAATAAATCTGCTCCAGGTCCGTCTCATCGAAATCCCTGGCTGAAATCAGATGATTCCCGAAAACAAAGGCTTTCCGTATCATGGTAATCTCTTCATCTTCATTTTTTCTGCGCAGCAGGTACTCCTGTGCCAACGCCAGATTCTCATTGAGCAGATTGTCTCTCCCCGGGTTCTGCTTCTGGAGAATGCAAAAGACCACATTCCATACCTTCACCCTGTCCGCAAACGACTTCGTATAGTCTTTAAGTGCCATTTCCATTCCCCCTGTTAACAGTCAATGGAGGATTGCCGCAGAATCTCATCCACTACCGTCTCAATCAGTCTGTCCCCGTCCTTTAAAATCCGCTTAATATCATATAGATGGGTTCCGTTCTTTTGGTTATTCTCAGGCAGTCCCGCCCCATCCACATTCCTGAACAGAGGCACATAATACTGCGGCTCCTTCATAAACAGCGTTTCAAACCTCAGTCCATGGTTGGGACAGCCAGGAATATTCTGGAATGAAAATTCCCCTGTCTCCTCAGGCCTGGAATCCGTGAACATCAAAAGCCCCCGGTTCGCCCGTTTTGGACTGTTATTTTCCAGGGACCGGACCGCATTCTCAATTGCGTCGTTAATATTCTCATATCCGGAATCAGAACCGCCTGTAAATTCTATCTTCCGGATCCCGTTCAGGAACTCGTCCGGATTCTCCGTGAACTCCTCTTCCCTGAATGTTATCTGCGATATTGTGTCACCAATCACCATTCCTCCAAAGAAGAAGTGTACCCCCTCATATTTCCTGATTTCCCTTTTCAGGTGCTC
Source organism: Clostridium pacaense (assembly GCF_020709765.2). NCBI lineage: Bacteria > Bacillati > Bacillota > Clostridia > Eubacteriales > Clostridiaceae > Clostridium > Clostridium pacaense. The sequence goes on along the minus strand of NZ_JAJFEB020000006.1, from coordinate 249,196 downwards.
TGTAAAATGCTCCAAGGTACGGTACACAGCGGCAAATAAGGTGGAAAATGAATATGTCCCGTCAATAACAATCTGTATGTAAACGTATTTGTGGATGTCCGGCTGCCGTGAATCCTGTCTGATATAGCCGTACCTCTCCTGGGTGGCCGCTGTCTCCATCTGCGTTAAATCCTGATTTTCGGTTTCCGGCGTCCCCATATACCAGTCTTCTGCGTCCTCTGCCCCCAAGTCCAGGATTTCCTCTTCCCCCTCCGCCCCCAAGTCCAGGATTTCTTCTTCCTCATCCTTTCTTGGAGATATCCTGCGGCTGCTTCTTTCCATTTTCATACGGTACAGTTCGTCTTCATCCATCCCCATGTAACGTTCCTGTCTATTCCTCATAGGATTTCCCTCCCCTTTTCTTCATGTATAGTCTAAGGCTCAATTTTCCGTATCTGCATTCAAATTCCGCCCCTGACCGGATTTTCATATCCTCCCCTGCGCCCGAGATACATTTAAGGCTTTCTTCCAGGGGTATGTAGTATAGTTCCTGCTTTATGTTACAAAGGCTCATCACCATATGTTTTCCTATACTGACATCGTTCATCTGATATCTGCCAATCTCCAGTGATGTATATCTGTCACTCTCATTGTCATACAGGCTGACAACAATTGGTTCCCTTGTCCTGCCTCTCATAGTCTCCGGTACCTGCAAAAGCTCCGGAAATGTAAAATACAGGTCATACTCCTCCTGGCTGCCACAGTATCCAATCAGGAATCCTTTGAAATCAGACAGAATCTTGCGGACTCCATCATAGCGTTTTTCAAAGACATCCATCATCTTCTGGATGATATTGCGCAGTCCCCTGTATCTTTCCTGCCTGTACTGTTCCTTCAGCCGCCAAACCTGAAGCCGGTAGGCTAAATCCCGTCCTTCCGGTTCCATGTATGAATATATCTCATCATCCCGGATATAGTCCCTGCCTGACAGCAGGAACAGGAAAACCATTGCCAGGGAATAGATATCCGCCTGTATATCAGATACATATTGATGTTCCGCCCTCGGATCCATATATCCCGGTGTCCCGCCTGTTTTTTGCGACGAGAATGACAGGCGCCCGGTAATCCTGTCCCTCCGGTCCGTGTGCGCCCAGTCAAAATCCACTATCTTGATGCGCCTGCCGTCCCGGCTGACCATGATATTCTCCGGCTTTAAGTCCCGGTGCACCAGCGGATCCGACCTGTTATAGCTGCTGTAATTATCAGCCGCATACAGAAGCTGGAGCATATAGGAAAAATACTGCCGTTCCTGAACCGGGGTATCTTCCCCCTGTCCGCCCTCCCGGCAGATGAACTCCCTAAGGTCCACGCCATCTTCATACTCTGCAATCAGGAATGCCGCTTCCCTCCCCAACGGCCCGGATGTTTCAAAATAATCATATACACGTTCAATATACGGATACCTGATTCTGAATTTGGATTCCCGCTTAAGAGGAAGGTACGCAGCCACGTTATCTTTCAAAGTATATTTCATGAAACGCCTGGCATCGCCCGGTACATTCATTTCGGCTGCCAATACATGCCAGTTAAGCTTGTCTTGATTCATGACAGGATCTTCCAAAAGCCTGTATTCCCTGGTTCCGCTGCATACCACATCACCTTTGCACAACGTCTTCTCCATATGTCAGCCCTCACATATCATATATAAAACAGCTGTCTGGTCGTCCTCCTTATCCTTTCCCGCCTCAAAAAACAGCCGGCCCAGGAATACATCCCCCTGTTCCTCCTCAAGCAGTTCCAGGATATCCTCTGCCTTCAGACGTCCAAAGGCGCCGTCCGAACCAATGAGGAACATGTCACCATGCCTCACGTCCTCCAGTACATTGATACTGACGCTGCCCTGCGGCAGCTTTGTGTACGACCCGAGGCTGTTCATGATGATATGGGACTGTTCATAATATTCCTGGGAAAACCGTTCATACCTGCCCGCACAAGCCTCCATCTCCGCCTTGGTCTGTATCTCCGATACAAGTACCAGTTCTTTTTCCGCTGCCGGGTAATAATAGATGGGGGAATCCCCCACATTGGCAGCCACCGCGCAGTCACCCATGTGTAAAAGAAGGCTTAATGTAGTTCCTGTCTCCACCCCGGGTTCCGCTGTGGCGCATACAGCCTCATTGGCGTCTTCCAATGCTGTCCTGGCAGCGGCCTCCAGCCATTCAATGTGATGGGTCATGGAAAAGTTCTTCCCTCTGGAATCCTGATACCTGCGAAGCAGTTCCCTGTGCACGCTTTCCAGTGCACCCGCAACCGCCGACCTTGAGGCGGTCTCCCCATTGCTCAGTCCTCCCATTCCGTCTGCAACCGCCAGAACATTGATTTTGGCATCATTCATCATATAATACTGTACATGCATATAACAGTCCTCATTTACACGGTGGTGTGTATCGGCAGACTTTACCGAGCGGTAAAAAACCTTATAATTCGACATTTTCCAACTCCTATTCTTGAAAGGGCAATATCCCTGTGTTATACTTCATGATAAGCAAGTGCGAGGGGGGTGATTGCATGTATTACCGCAACTATTACTATGAACAGATATATCCTGTGTCTGACTGCCAGCCGGACTGCCTTTTTTACCAGGTGACCAAGGATTGGAAGGAGTGGTTTTTTGTAAAAGCCTGCCCCTCCTCATCTCCTAAAATAAAGGCATACCACACAAGATTCCAGCATGAACTGGAGGTAATGAAAACCCTGAGATGCGGATGCATCCCGAAGTACTATCACGCTAACAGCCTGAATCACACTTACATATTGATGGAGTATGTAAAAGGAATGTCCCTGTCCAGGTATCTCAGCCAGTACTGCAGTACTTCCACCCCATGTCAGATATTGAGCAGGAAAGACATGCGCGTCATCTGCAGGCAGGTTTATGATACACTGCTTTATCTCAATGAAAACGGGATTCTTTATCTGGATCTGACACCTGAAAATATAATACTGACAGATAACCGGTTCCATCTGAAGCTGGTGGATTTCACCTCCTGCTTTTTTAAACACAGGCCATTAAACAGCTTTGTGAAGGCCAGCAGTATCCACCTTGAGCTGAATCTCCCCACAGATTATCTGCTGACCCAGCTCTTTGCACTTTTCTGCGCCCGGCTTTTCTACAGGGACAGAACGGACTTTAACAACCACTATAGCTACTTGAATTTTGTACAGAGCAGCGCCAGCAGCAGCTATGGTATGCTCTTTAAATACGGATTACATCCGGAGCGCGGTGATTCCAACCACTCTTCATTCCACAACTGGTATCAGTGGCTGGATAGTCTTCTGGCACAGTGAAACCGCCTACTGCAAAAGATAACCATACAGTTCCAACACCGGCTTCTTCAGGGAAATGCCGTAATTTTTTGTGCCGCAGTGATTCATCGCTATCACATACCGGGGATTATCTGCGGGGGCAAAACTGACCATCCATGCCTCGTAACGGTTATCCGCATCGCCAATCTGCGCGGTCCCCGTCTTTGCGGCAATACGATATGTATCATCCATCTTGTAGGACCTGGCTGCCTCCTCCATGGCCCCGCCTATCATCCTGGCTGTCCTTTTGCTGACAGCCTTGCTCAGCACCTGTTCCTCTCCCTTTTTCAGACATTTTCCGTTCTGGTCTATGATGGCCCCTACCATGTACGGTTTCATCATCGTTCCGTCATTGGCAATGGCCTGGGCCATCATGGCGCCATATATAGTTGAAAACAATATCTTTCCCTGTCCATAGGCGCTCTGGGCTGTCTCCAGGGCATTGCCGGAATCCAGATCCCAATTGCTCACAACCGTTCCAAAGTCCAGTTCAAGTTCTTTTCCAACCATGAACCGTCCGGCCATTTCCGTCAGCCTGTCCCCTCCTATTGCCAATGCCGCTGATGCCATATAGACATTGGATGAACGGACCAGCGCCTCTTTATAACCGATTTCCTTTCCATCCGGCTTATACGAATTGGTAATGCGTACCCCATCCACATCAAATTCCTTGTCCGCTGTCCGGAAATCCTCAAATCCGTTCTCCAGGACAGCCGCCACTGTAACCAGTTTAAAGATGCTTCCGGGCGGCACCCCCTTTTTATGGGTGACAGGGTACCATATTTCTTTGCTGCTGTTCATTTCCTTTAAGCTGGAATCCAAATCATTGGCATTAAATGCAGGAAGAGAGACAAAGGCCTTCAGTTCTCCCGTCCTTGCATCCATCACAACCACCGACCCTTCGCCGTCCTCGCCGATTTCGTCTTTTAAAACCTGGAGCGCCTTCATCTGGATTCCCTGATCCAGGGTCAGATAAATGTCCGCGCCCTTTCTTCCCTCTGCCCCTGCCGGTAAAAACAGTTCCTCCTTATAATATGCCATCAGACGGTAATATTGGTTGGTGACGGGAAGCGCATATCCGATGATCTGGGAATAGGCCTCATCATCCGCATAAATCCCTTTCTCCCCGGGACCTCCGGCGCTGAATAGCCGGTTTTTCCTGCAGTCATATATATCACCGGATGCAATGGTCCTGGCATTGCAGCGGCTCATAGCCGTATCCCGGTCATGCTCCGCCTGTCTGCTCAGACCCGGGATGACGGCACTCCGGACGAGCAGTCCGGCTGCCTCAGCCACAAGGACGGCAAAGAGCACCAGGTAAATCACGGTCAGGTTTTTCCTAAAGTTCATGCACCCATCTCCCTTCCATCCTGCCGCCTGATATAACCATAAGTATACCTGACAGCACCAGGTTCACAGTCAGATTCACGCCTCCGTGCGATATAAAGGGAAGAGGTATTCCCGTAATAGGGATAAAACATATGTTGCACCCTATATGGACAATTCCCTGGATGGCAATCAGAAGTATGATTCCTGCTGCTATCATGCGGTAATATGAATCCGGGCCATTGAGTGTAATCCCGAATCCCTCCCTCAGCATCAGCAGATAGGACGTAATCACAAACAACCCCATCAGCATACCGCAGGTCTGCACCAGCTTTGCAAACACCAGGTCCGTGTTCTCCTCGCTGATATGGAACAGATACCTTGTGGACTCAGGCCCAAGCATTCCCCCCACCGCCAAGGCCCTCCTTATTTGTATATACTGAAGGCCAAGGCCGGAGGCGTCCTTTTCAGGATAGAGGAAATAATACAGCCGGTTATATATCTTAAGGAAAATCCCCGATGGAGCCTTCCAGACCAAAAGTGCCAGGATGACCATTGCCAGGACCGATACCACGGCGGCGGCCACCGCCCTTTTCCTGGTGATATGGAGCCTTCCCCCGGCCAGGAACATTCCGCCTCCAAGGGCCGCTATCAAAAGCGCTGTCCCCAGTTCCCCCAGCAGGGCCAGGAAACCTATGTTCAACACCGTAAATATAAATGCCGCCCACGGACGCTTAAGCCCCATTACCTGTTTATCTTTTAACTGTTCTTTTCCAAGCAGCCCCGCCATGACGAAAATATACAGCACCTTTAAAAGTTCCAGCACCTGGAAGGAACGGGTTCCCACCTTCAGGTTGACCACCGCCCCATCCCCCACATCGCTTCCAAACAGGAACATGATCCCAAAAATCATCAGGCTCAGGCATGCCATGCCTGCAACCGCATGCTCCTTCTTATACCAGGACATTTTGTAAAATGCAGTTACTCCCGCTGCGGAGAGAACAAAGGCAGCCGCAAATTTCCTGCACAGGCGGAACCCGTCTGCTGCATCCTCCCCCATCAGCATTACCTGCATCACGCCGCCCACGGTCAGCAGTATTAAAACCCAGGCCACCAGGTTCTGGCTCCCATGGCACAGCCTGGCCAACAGGCAGCCTGTCCACATCGTAAACAGGAGGATCCAGAAAACAGGGAGATAATGGCTGCCTTTATCCTTCAGGCACATGAACATTAAAAGCATGATGTGCACCAGGGTCATGGCAAGAGGAAGCTTTAATTCCAGTATCCAATAACGGATTTTTATCTTATACCGTGCTGTGCTTCTCATAAATCCTGGTCCTCCCCCGTTCTGCCCCGTGTCCCCGGTCCTCCGGCATGATGCCGTCTGCGTCTTCCATCTCCGGTTCTGGCCCATGTCCCATGGATTCCATGTCAATCACCGCCTTGTGTTCCCCTATGTAGAATTTCTGTCTGCCCTCTTTCAGGGGGACGCACTCTTTGTACCTCAGGAATTCATAGCACTGTCTCTCAGGGTTGTATATCTCCACAGGATTGTGGATTGAAAGGTTCTGCAGGTAGTAAACAAGCTTCCCATCTGCCATATCCCTGAATATGCGGCAGTGTTTTGCCGAAATAGTCGCATCGCCCAGAACGCAGTCCGCTTTGGTCCAGCTCCCCAGAAGCCAGTTAGGGCGGTTAATGGAAAACTCCCTCATCTGTTTTTTCCCTGTAAAGAGATACAGTCTGGGCCCTCCGATGAGTACTGTCTCACGCCGTTCTTTTTTATACTTCTTTTTATCCTCCTCCCTGCTGCCTTTGGGCCGTGAAAATGCCCCCGGCATCATGGACTCCTTAAACAGGAGTACCGCCATTCCCAACAATACCAGCATTACCAATAAGATACCCAGCTTTGACAACATATGTGCTTCCCCCTTTTTGAAATTTAGACATGCCATCTTGTTATGTTACCAGTTTAGCATACCTGATCCAAAAAAAATTCCACACAACTTTACTGGAAAGACTCCGGGCAGTAATCCGGATTTCCCGCCATGATTGCCAATGCCTCCATCAGAGCGCCTGTTATCCCCTCATCGTCGAACCGGGGTCCTACCGGCTTTCCCGACGGCAGCTTGATACGGTATCCTTCCCCTGCCCTGACCAGGGGCTTCTTATCCAGATATGCCTCCCATAAAGCTTTCAGGAAATAATACAGATCGAAGCATCCGGCTTTCATCTTCCTGCTTTCTTCCGGTTCCGGCTCACAATACCTTCCGTTCCAAAGCCTGCCCGTAAAAATAGAATAGAGGACTGCCGCGCATGTATACTGGGCCTCTGCTTCTTTAAACTCAGCCGGTGTCAGGAACACGCCTTTTTCCTCTGGCATACGGTAATACGGCGCCGACTCCTCAAGGCAGTCCTGTGCCCGCTTTTTATATGTGCTTTTAAGACGTCCCAGCCCCGTGAATATCTCCTGTTCATCCAGCATGTATACCCTCTCGGAGGCCTCGTCCAGGAGCCGTCCAGCTATCCACCGTTCCCTTCCTCCATCGTCTTCATCTTCCCCATCATATGCCCTGCACTCCTCCCAAAAGGCATTCAGGAAGGAAACCATCTCCCCATTCTGGATGATGCGTTCCAGGTAAAAATCAGCCGGGTATTGGTATTCCTGGTTCCGTTCAAGGATATGCAGGCAGGATACCGCGGCTGCCAGCACCTTCATATGGAACGGAAGCCCGTATATATCCGCATACCTGCGCAAAAAAACAGTATCTTCCTCCGGCATGAGTCCATGCCTCACCCTTGTCTTTGCCTCCTGTTCCAGGGCCGCAAACCACATCTTGCTTCCCACGCCCATTTCCCCGTAGGGCTGTATGAGACTTTCGGTATGTTCCTTCTCATCGCTGAGAGGTTCCATCCTCGCATCCTTCAGGACTTCATTTATCTCTTCCCGGCCCATTCTCATCCGTATGCAGAACTCCAGAAGCCACCCCCTGGATATGGCCACATCCTCCATGAAAAGGTGGCTGAAACTGTTCTTAAACCGCGGCGCATAAAGGCAGACCGCCTCTTTAAAACCAAATTCCCTGTTCAGTCCATGAATTTCCCCATAGCGCTTCTTCATCCGTTCCCCTACCACGCGGCCGCCCAGGAAATAATCCTTATGTTCCATGATGATTGCTTCCATTTCCTCATATGTTGCGGCATGCATAATCCTGGGCTCAATAATAACCGTCATGAACTTTACACTGTTATCCCGTTTCTGCCCCAGTGAGAGTTTGCTGCCCCTTAATCTTTCATTTAATTCCTTTCTTTTATCAATCACATCCCGAAGGGAATATAAGCCTCTGATGGCTCCCACCAGAAGGACATGGTTCAGATTCCTTACATACAGTTCCTTCCCATGAAATTCCAGCATACGTTTTCTCACATGGTCATACCGGGCCTGCCGTTCCTCCTGTGAAATGCAGGGCGCCGCATCGATGGTGCCGCAGTACTCCACCAAAGCCAGGGCCAGGAATGTCTCAATGTTCTTACACTGGTTCTGGCCGCACTCCCACAGATGCACCATTCGCCCTAAAAACGGCCGGCATACCTCTTCCCCAACCGTCCTGTCCCTGACATAGTGGCACAGGCTGGCGCCGAACTCATCCAGGTCCATGCCGCACCTTTTGCGTATGGAACAGATCCACGCACGGTATTCCTCCCTTGACTTTTTCATCACTATTTTCCTCCTTGTATATTGGTACCCGATGGTGGAGGCCAATCATATTGAGGCTTTTTATAATCCGGCTCTTTATAATCCGCCTCCTTACCAGGCGGTGTCTTGCCCACCGGTACGATTCTTGTCCCATTTAATTCCGCATCGGATGAAAACCGCGGCAGGCCTGGTATATCAGGTTGGGTCCGGGCCGCTGCCGGTTCTTGGGCACAGGACCGCCTCACTGATTCCGTGTCTTGGGCACAGCACTGTTTCTGCCCAGTCTTTTGTCTCTGCTCATAGGACCTGTTCTGTGCGGTACCCGTGTCCTGACCCCAGGACTGACCCTGCGAAAATCCCTGGTTCTGGCCATAGGATTGGGGGGGACCATAGGATTGATTCTGGCCATAGGATTGACTCCGGCCATAGGACTGGGCCTGCCCACAGGTCTGCGTCCGCGCAGTTATCCGCCCCTTTTCAGTCTCAGACATCACCCTGCTTTTGTTCGTGCCATAGAAATCATTGCAGAGCTCATTATACTGTGAACACTCATCATAAATCCGTTTTTTCTGATATTCCAGCTGTTTTTCAATCTTCTTGCCGAAACCGCCGCTGTCCGCACCGCCTCCGGCCCCTGATTCCTTATAAATCCTGATTGCCTCCCTCAGCATGTCTAATGTCCAGGAATCTTGTGTTTGGAATGTCTCAACTTGATGAAACATGGTCAGAATACTGTTTATCCTCTTTTTTTCATCTTCCGTACAGCCATCGGCCCGTTTCAAAGTATCAACCAGAATATGGTATACCATTGTGTTTTTTGATATGGCATCATATATATCCCAGGCACTTTTTCCGTTGGCTTCAGCACAGGTCATGCGTACCGCCATATAATTGATACAGTCCTGTATGCTTGTTTTACCGCTATGCATCAGGTGAATTTCCATAAGTGCAATCAGACCTGAGTTTTCCTGCGATTTATCTGATGTCCCGAGGACGATATTCCTGACATAGGCTTCATCGATGGACCGTGAATCACAAAATTGCTCATAGATATGAAACAGCTTATCCATATAAGTGTCATCGCCCAGGATATAGTTACGGCAATGGGCATCCTTTATCTTTGTATAAATACATGGAAATGCTTCCTTCAGTTTAAAAATGCTCCAGAACCGCCCTGCCCCCGTCTGGCTCAAAAAGCAATGCCACGCATACAATTCCACATCCGATTCCGCCGCCCGTTCCAGCCTGCAGGCCAGCGTCTTCATTGTTTGTTCCTTTCCGTTATTGGTAAGTCCATTATAACGCCGCTCAATCTGCTTCAGTGTCTCCAGTTCAACCGGAATGCGTTTTTCCAGAATCCGGCACGCTTTATTTTCCCAGGCCTCAAGGCAATTACCTCTGAGCACCGAGTTCTTAAAACCCATAAGTCCGTCCAGATCATCTGAGGACAGATTGTTAATCTGCCTCGTAATCAACGGTTCCTGTATCTCCCATACCAGGCTCCTGTATTCCTCCCTCTGCCCATCTGTAATCTGTCCATCCGCACGCTCTGCCAGACTGCGCTCCAATTCTGATAATAGTTCCATATCCACATCTGCAGATTCACGCAGGGATGCAAGCATCTGTCCATAGCAGTAACGGACATATCTGGAATCCACACGGCCAGCCTGTCCGAAAAGCCATTGTATATAGTCATTTCCCTGGCATATGTAATAATCATGAATCTCCTTATCCCAGTTTTCCTCATCATAACGGACCATCAGGCCTGTAATCTTTTCCCTGCCGCCAGCATCCAGGTTTTCGGATTTATATAGTTCCACGCCATGATTGAGCATACTCCATTTGAAATCGCCGATGCTCCACAAAGGTGAATACCTGTCTGCAATGACAGCCAGATTTCCAATCTTATCCGGGACATTGGCATCCCTTTCTTCCCGGATTTTTTTTTCAAGCCTTCTGTACAGTTCATCCAAGATAAACGGTCCGGAACGCTGCGGTATCTGACAGCAGTATTTTTTCAGGCGGTCAGGATTCTTCCTGCCCACACATTCCAGAATACGTGCGGTAACTGTCTCAATCTCAGGTTCCCGCTCCCTGTCCAGCCAGTCAATCATTTCATCCCAATATCCGTCAAGGTGTACGCTTTGTTCCAGATCCAGCTGCTTCAGAAAGTCAATACAGAAGGATTTATACCATGGAATACGTTCTGACTTTCTTATAAGGCTTCCCAGCTTTTCATACAGTTCCTCCTCCGGGATCGGATTGCCTTCGTCCATCCTCTTTCTTTTATAGGCCAGCAATATCTCATCCAGGCTGCCTGCCTTCCCATCAAAAACCTCTGACAGCTGTTTCAGATATTGCTGGAGAGAATCCGCCGAATCCTGCGCTTTTTCTGCCAATGTGCAAAAAAATCCGCCTTCAAAGTCATTTTCCTCCCCATACATCTCCAGGTGCTCCAGACTGTAACCGCCATTATCCCCGCTGTTAAAAAGGATACCGATTCCTCCTGTCCTGCCTTCCGCATTAATACTGAAGGTCAGGCTCCTCCTGTAACGGCGCATCTGTTCCTCCGTGGCGGATGGGACCCACAAATGCAGCAGATACACCAGGCTTTTGGCAGCTTTTGCATATTCCATCCCATCCAGCCCATCATGCCTCATATAAAACAGCAGCGGCGGCGCATCCGACAATATCCGTTGGTACAGAAGCCGCAAAAGAACCTCCAGCCTTTTCTTATGTATACCGACTCCATCACTTCCCAATGCAAAACGGTCCAGTATATCCCGGTAATTGAAGTTCCCCTTATTTATGGTGACGGCAGAAAGCCTGTCCCCGGGTCTGGGGACAGAATCAAATTGAAAATCCAGCAGATAATCAGCCGGATCTGGCGGCACCCAGTGGCTCTGAGGCACAAAGAGGTGGCACAGGATATTTTTTCTTCCAACCTCATCCCCCTCAGGCCGGGGACTGACCCCGACACTTACAAAGCAGTTCCAATCTGCAGAGTATACCAGATATTCACTGGTCGTCCCGCCCTGTCCCTGATCTAACCCTGAGGCCAGTTTCTTGCATTCACGGGAAAATTTGTCATCTTCCAGGCTTGCCTTATGAATCTCCCATCCTGTGACCGGACAGGAAGGGGACGCTGTCTCCCAAGTATAATACGCCTGATGATACCGGTAACTCACCATACATCCACCTCCTATTCCTCATCATCCCACTTATTCTTCTTAATCTTTGCCTTAATGCATTCAATCAACGGCTCCTCCACACGGATAGGATCGTAATCCCCCTCCAGCTTTCCCTCGCCTGCGCAGCCCGTGGCACTGACACAGTGCCAGGATACCGTCCCAAAGAGCGCTGCGAGCCGGTCCATCATGGCGCGGTCCATGACACACTTATCAAATACCTTCCGGACCACGTCCACCCTCATAAGATTCCTATCCTCATCCCATAATTCCCAGCACTCCGGACGTTCAAACAGGAGGTCATGGTGCGGCAGTTCATGTATCTCCGGCGCCGCCTCCAACAGATCACTTTTGATAACGGAAAACGCCATATGCTGTCTTGTGCGGATTTCCCCTATTTCACCTGATTCGTCCAGAAGGTCCACAACCTTAAAGAACAGGGAAAATGGGTCTGTATTCCGCTTTTTTGTCTGAGTATGTTTTTTCGTCCTGACCAGGCTGGACGCAGCAACCGTCTTACCTCTGCTATTCCTTTGCAATTCCCCCTGCGCCTCAATGTCCAGGACCTTGCAGTCCCTTATTTCTTCCCCATTACTTTTTGTGTCTTCCAGCGTAATCTTCATATCCTTGGGATCAATCAGATAGATATGGGCGGACATGTGCTTAAGGTGGCTGACCAGGCTGTTCATGGAATCTGCATCCATCATGGTCTCACCGGATACATCATATAATCCAATCACCATGCGGTGCCCTTTATAGTCCATATTTACAAATATAGGATGGACGTAGACCGGTTCCGTGCCGATTGGATATACTTTTTCCCTTATCATCCGCTCGGCATCCCTACATTTTTCTCTGTAAAATACATCCGTACTCTTTTTCTGTGCTGGGGAAAATACGATTCCATCTCCCGGCGTTCTCAAACGTTCAAAGTTATTTCCGATAATAGACAGGGACATGGTGGATTTTCCTCCGTGCACCAGCGCCAGCATGGATATGCCGCAGAAATCCTCTGCCCTGAACCATTCAAGAGGAAGCATCGTATTACAGCGCGGGCAGCATGGATATGCTTTCATCACCTCGATTCCGTCAACTGCTATCGAATACGTTTTACTCCCAGCCGGTTTCTCTGTTATCTCCATATCCAGTAATTCTTTATCTTCGTTCCCTGTACTGTGTGAAATCTGTTTCCCATCCACATCCCCCGGCATATCCGGATTATTTAACAGACGCTGCCTGGACCTCTCATATCTGGCCAGATACGCAGTTCTTTCCTTCTCCACTGTTTCCAGCAGAACTTCCATCTGGTTCCTCTGGCCTGCTCCGCCTGCCTTTAACAGATATCTGCTGTTCCCCTCCGCTGTTTTATTCCCCCGCAATTTATCCGCCTGCCGGTCATCGGTTTCCTTTTTCAGAAATTCCTTATAGCAATCCTTTATAATGGTCTTTTCCAGATATTCAACCTTATACTCTGACAGGAACTGTATCTCATAGGACAGATTGTTTTCATCAAACGTTTCAAACTTAAATGGACATATATTCATATCAGGTCCCCCTTTTCGATTTTGTATTTTCCGTTCTCAGGATATGCTGACTATAACCTCGCCCAGCTTACGGATATAAAGGCGGTAAACCTTGCCCTTCAGCAGATTGGCACTATCCGTATAGTTGAAATCCTCCTGTCCCTCATCCCGGATCTTGAACTTATCATTGCCCTCAAACCGCAATCCGTCCCTGCCGTCCTCACCCAGGGGATAGACAATGATACCTGTGGTGCCTCCAGCCAGGGCTTCTCCCAATGTGTCTATCTGCTTCATACCGCTGACCCTCACATCGTCCAGACAGTAGAATCCCTTCAGTCCCCTGGCTCCCTTTGCCCCAATCAGCTCTTCCCCGCATTCAAGGGTCAGGGAGCATTTAAATGTCTGTTCCAGGGTTTTCCGTATATAATCAATCTTTTCATCCATCTCCGCCTGTAATGCTTCCAGGCTGTCCGGCAGTTTTTTCATCTCCTCCAGATATTTCCTGATATCCGATTTCAGGTCAAGAAGCGCCTTCCGGGTCTCCATTGCCTTCCCATATGTCTCATTCAGCTGCTTCCGGCTCAGCCCGTCCGTCTTACCGTCCCATGTGTCAGTGCTGCCTGCCTTTGAAAAGCATGTATCCAGTGCCTGGACCAGATTTTCCGCTGTGTTGGCAGGCTGTATCCCATCCTGTGTTATGTACTGTTTTATCCCCCAGCGTTCAATCTGAACATCCGCCAGTCTTTCAGACAGCCTGCAAAGCAGGACCTGGTCCAGATTGATTCCGTCCAAATCAATCTGAGGCATCAGCTCATCATATGTATGGCGCATCTCCTGGATTTCCTTTCTCAGCTGCCTTATGGACTCTGCCGAGTTTTTGATGAATTTCCGCTTCCTCGTGTCACTCTTTTTAGAAGATGTAATCATCGCTGCTACTGCTGCCAGGACAACCGCAAACACCACCAGCACGGTAATCATCCGGGCCTTATTCACCACATATCCTTTTACATTGATGACGGCTGTCATGCCGGATTCATCCACCAGCTGAAGCCCTATCTCCAAAGCCCCTGTTTTCTTAGCGGTAAATACCACAACCCCATCCTTCTGTACCGCATACACAGGATTCCCGGCATCAGACTGCACCACTTTTTCAATCTTCACGGATTCCCCGTCCGGATCCGTAAACAGATCCTCCTCCAGCACCATGAAGCTCTGCTGCTTCTTATCATCCTGTATCACGGTATGGCTGAAGAATACAGGCGGAATTTTGGCTGCCCGCGGCCCGCGGCCCCTGATTTCTCCTCCCGGCACCCAGAACTCCAGATTGACAAACCCCTCATACCTAGCATCCACCTTAAAATCATATGTGCCATAGTCAGGTACCAGGAATTGCCCACTGCCGCATCCCATACCCGTCTTGGTCAATACCATCTTCTCCTTTTTTCCGGATGCAAATTCCAGATAGCAGGTCACGTCTGCAGCCGGGTCTATATCCACTGCGCCGCCGGCCCCGTCGCAAAAATCCGCTTTTACCGTCACCAGGCTGTTCTTATAGATGCCGCTTCCGTCCACGGATGCAAGACGGCACACAGCTTTTAAATGTGCGTAAAAAGCCAGCGTCCCCTTTACCTCAGAAGGATCCTTCGCCTCCGCCTTTACCGTCCATTTTCCCACAGACGGATTTTGAATGGTTATGTATCCCGTCTCCCCGTCCATCCATGTATCAATCTGGCCGTTCCCGGATGATTTCCCCTGCTCATTCCCTTCTCCCGCAGCTTCCTTTCCGGCGGTATCTTCTCCAGCCGGTATCTCCGGCTCCGCAGAAAGCGACTCAATCCCCTTCAGGGATATCTGTACCTTGTCCACTCCCATGGAAGGCACATAGAAGCTGTATATGCCATCCTTATCCATGGTTATATTCTCATACTTCATATTGTTCTGCATTGCATAAAATACATCGGAAAACTTATCTGCAAGCCTGTCAATCTCATTCTCCGCAACAGGGAAAAAACGCTCCTGGTCGTACTGCCCATCCTCTTTAAAATAATTAACCAGGTTCCTCAGATAGGCTTCGTCTGCCCGGTCCTTTTCCAGGAACACACAGTACAGCGCAATCTGCGCCTCATTGATTTCCCCCGCTGCCTGGCTGGTCATATTATTGGCCCTGGCTGTGTAGCTGCCGGTTCCCTCATAATCCTCATTTATCCCGTCACTGAACAGGACGATTATCCTCTTTCTGGATATATCCTGATTTTCAAAAAGCTTCAGCGCCTCAGAAAGGGCTGACCCAATATTGGTGTCACGGTTTCCGTCATCCTTATCCGTAAAATTCAGGAAGGACATAACCTTCTTTGTATCCTCCTCCCCTGTGAGGGATGTGAGGGAGCATCTCTGGTAAACGTGGTCCGCAAAATACACACCGCCAATCCTGATATCCGAACCCACTGCCAGATTGGCCAGGACCCTCACAGCCTGGTCCCTGATATCCTGCTGCTTCCACATACTCCTGCTGTTGTCAATACAGAACACAACATCATAGCCCGTATCCGACACATTGACAGCCTCCACCGCATCCATGGCCGCCACTGAACTGTTTTCCTCCCCCCGTGCCGCCATGATCGTCCCAAACATCATTCCTGCCGCAAGCATGACTGCCAGCCCCGTCTTTAATGTACGTCTCCACACAACCTTCATCGCTCCCCCTCCTTAGTATCCTTTATTTACCTGCTGTATGATGAAATTATACCGCTTTCCGCCAGAAGTTTCTCAACTTCACTTTGGACACAAAATTGTGTATAACCGCATAGGTTAATTTTAACTCCCCCTCCCTACAATATCAACACTTATGTACATTTCGACGTTTTTTTGTTATTTGTGACCATGTTTTTACATCATTTTTTAGCCATTTGTCCCAGCAGGAATATACATAAAAAGCCCGGTCCGCGTCTGTCAAACTTCGACAGGCCGCGGCCGGGCATTTCCTTATTCAGTTACGGTTTCTTCTTTCCCATGGAACACTAAATCAATCCAGCACCACATTCACCTTCATATAATTCCCGGGATTCTTTTCAATATCAATAATCGTCTCCGGCGTCTCATCCATGGAGACAACCTTGGTGAGGATCCTTCTTACATCCACCTTTCCCGTATAAATCAGGTCGACGGCTTCCTCGAATTCGCCTGCGCTGGTGCGGGCGCCGCGGATGTCAACCTCCTTGCGGGTAATGGCGTCGGTGGGAAGAGGGGTTTCCTTCTTTGGCCAGCCGGTCAGGGTGATACGCCCTGCGTTGGCCACGATATCCAGTGTGGATCGGACCGCGGCATTGGCGCCGGAGCACTCCATGACCAGTTCCGCCATTCGGCCGTCCGTGTACCCGGCCACCTTGGCCACCATGTCCTCTTTCGCGGAGTTGATGGTACAGTTCACTCCCAGTTCCCTGGCATATTCCAGGCGCTCATCCACCACATCAATCACGATGGGTTCTGCACCGTAGGCCAGGGCAGCCATGGCTGCCAGCAGACCGATGGGGCCTGCGCCGATAATCGCCACATGCTCGCCGGCCTTCAGCCCGCCCCTGTGGATTCCATGAAGCGCAATGGTCAGCGGCTCTGCCATGGGAGCGATGTCCCAGGGCATATCCTCAGGCAGCTTCCACAGCATGTCGGCGGGATGCGCCATATATTCCGCCATTCCGCCTTCCACATGCACGCCAAGTACCTTAAGGTCCGTACAGCAGTTGGTGCGTCCAATCGAACAGGGATAGCATTTGCCGCAGTACAGGTATGGGTCAACAATTACACGGTCCCCCACCTTAATCCCCCGCTCATTGTCCTCCGGGATGGACAGTACTTCCCCCACAATCTCATGGCCGATGACCCTTGGAAATGAAACCAGCGGGTTGGTCCCCCTGAACGCCCCGATATCGCTGCCGCAGATACCGGCCGCCTTTACTTTGATAAGTGCCTCGCCCTCTGCCGGCTGGGGCATTTCCATATTAATACACTGAACCTTCCAGGGCTCTTCAAATTTAATCGCTTTCACGGCTTAATTCCTCCTAACTTTCCGTCTCATGATATTCCGCTGCTGTACTGCGCCTGAACCTGTCTGAAAATCAATATCCGCGGGCCGGTTCCTACCGACGTATTTACTCTGGGAAGCACTTTCATCAGCCCCCCAGATACGCCTTCTTAATATCATCCGAATCCATCAGTATCTTGCTGTCCCCGCTGGCAACCAGGTTGCCAACCTCCAGGACATAGGTCCTGTTGGAAATGGACATGGCCATGAATGCGTTCTGCTCCACGATTGCAATGGGTATGTTCCTTACTTTATTGACACGCACGATGACGTCGAACATATCGTCCACGATAACGGGCGCCAGTCCCAGGCTTGGCTCATCCAGCATAAGCAGTTCAGGGTCTGACATCAGTCCCCTTGCAATGGCTAACATCTGCTGTTCGCCCCCTGACATGGAACCTGCTTTCTGCTTTGCACGTTCTTTCAGCCTTGGGAAGATTTCGTACTGCTCTTCCAAGTGGCGGTCCATGTCGGCCTTGGACATTTTCACGGAGTAAGCGCCCATCTCCAGGTTCTCCTGCACGGTCATGTTGGGGAATATCTCGCGCCCCTCAGGCACGTACACGATCTTATGTCCCACCACCTTGTGGGAGGGCAGGCCGCTGATGACCTGTCCGTTGTACTCAATGGTTCCCTTCCTGGGCTTGTTGATGCCCATGATGGACTTCATGAGGGTTGTCTTGCCTGCTCCGTTGGCTCCGATGATGGAGACAATCTCGTTGTCCCCCACTTCGATGGATACGTCGAACAAAGCCTGGACCTTGCCATAATATACGTCAATTCCATTTACCTTAAGCATGTGCAGCCCCCCTTGCCATGTTCTGCTTATAACGGTCGCCCAGGTAAGCCTTGATGACCACCGGATCCTGCTGGATTTCCTCCGGCGTTCCCTCGGCAATCTTGGCGCCGAAGCTGATGACCGTGATATAGTCGCTGATGTTCATGATGACATCCATGTTGTGTTCAATAAGGAAAATGTCAATGCCGGAATCAAATACCTTCAGCATGATATTGACGAATTCCACACGCTCTGACGGGTTCAGTCCTGCCGCCGGCTCGTCCAGGAACAGAAGCTTTGGGTCTGACATCAGGGATCGGGCCAGTTCGGTCAGCTTCTGCTTTCCGTAAGGCATGTTGGCCGGGTATTCATTGGCCAGGTCCTTAAGTCCGATGAATTCCAGGATGGAATCAGCCTTTTCATGAATCAGCTTTTCCTCCCTTGCAGCCGCCCCGAAGTTGAACATGAACGGGAAGAAGCCCTGCTTCATATCCATCATGCTGCCCATCATCAGGTTCTCCTTCACGGTCATGGAACGGTACAGCTTCAGGTTCTGGAAGGTACGGCTGCAGCGGGTCTGGGCAATCTGGTGTGCGCTCATGCCGCTGATTTTGGTGCCCTCATGGTAAATCTCACCTTCGGTCAATGGAAGGAGTCCTGTAATCATATTGATGGCCGTGGACTTGCCGGCGCCGTTAGGCCCGATCAGGGCGTGGATGGTACGCTCCTTCATGTCAAGGGACAGGTCATTGACCGCAACCAGTCCTGAGAAACGTTTTGTGACATTTTTTAGGGTCAGTACGGATTTTCCTTCTCTGTTATCAGACATTTGCCTGTCCTCCTTTCACTGCTTTATCCGCTGACTTCTTAATCCTGAACAGGGAGACAATCCCGTTTGGCAGGAAAATGACGAACAGCAGGGTAATGATGGAGAATACCAGCCAGTAATAATTCTCCATGAACCGTAAGAACTCGGGTACCAGGGTCACCAGGATTGCGCCCAGTACATTGCCGGGCACGGAACCGATGCCGCCGATAACCAGCATGACTACATAGTTAATTGAAAATTCCAGGTTGTAGGCGCTTGGGTTGATGAAGCCTACATAGTGTGAATACAGGCTGCCTGCGATGGTTGCATAGATGGCTGCCAGGGTAAATGCCATGATCTTGATGTTGGCAATGTTGACGCCGCCCGCCTCAACCGCATCCGGATTATCCTTGACAGCAAGGAAGGAACGCCCCCACTTGGAATTGACAATCCGGTACGCATTGAATATGAGCAGTACCGCAATGACCAGGTAAAGGTAATAAATCTCCTTGTTGCTCTGGAACTTGAAGCCGAAGATGGAGAAGGTGGGAATGCCTGTGACGCCCAGCGCCCCTCCTGTAAGTCCGGTCAGGTTGGTCATCAGGATCCTTACAATCTCGGAAAACCCGATGGTGGTCAGCGCCAGGTATACGCCGGATACGCGCAGGGAAGGATATCCAAGGCCCATGCCGATGAGGCATCCCATGCCCACAGCCGCAACCAGGCAGATCCAGGGATTCAGCCCCAGTTTGGTAGCCAGCAGAGAGGATGTGTAAGCGCCCATGGAGAAAATTCCCGCGGTTCCAAGGTTCATCTGGCCGGTAAGGCCTGTGATGAAATTCAGGCCCACCACGATGATGATGTTGATAAGCACCTGTATCATCAGGTTCAGATGGTAGTTATTAGTTATGAACATAGGGAGAACCGCTGCCAGAGCAATCGCCGCCAATGCAATTATCATTGCTGATTTATTCTTTTTCATCGCTCTCCTCCTTATCTCCTGTTTCCTAAGATTCCTGAAGGTTTAATCAGCAGGAAGATAATCAGCAGCACAAAGGACAGGCAGTCCTTATAGACAGAAGGGATGATCATGCTTCCGAAGATTTCCACAACCCCCAGGAGTATGCCTCCCACAATCGCGCCCGGAAGATATCCGAACCCGCCGATTACACCGGATGCAAAGCCTTTCAGGCCAATCATGGATGACATCTGCAGCTCTACGTTGAAAATCGGTATGACCAGGACACCGATGGTTGCGCAGATAAGGGCTGACAGGCCAACCGTAAACGCAATGTTCATGGGAACGTTGATGCCCATCAGGGATGCGGCTGTCTTGTTCTCAGACACACAGCGCATGGCCTTCCCCATCTTGGTGGTCTTAAAGAAGATCTGAAGGCCTGCCGTTATGATGGAACATACAACGATGATTACAATATGTGCCTTGGACACTACGATGGGGCCCAGATGAAAAGAGCCCCTAAGGAAGTTGTCCAGGGTAAATGGCAGCGGTCCCCAGATTAAACGTACGCATTCCGTGATGATCCTGCCAAGTATGACGGTTCCGATTACAGCAAATAAATTCGTTGATAGTTTGCTCAGGGGGTTGAATATGGCAAATGCGCTTACCATACCAAGCAGGAACATGGTAAGGACCGTGCACAGGATTGCCAGTACCGGCGGGAGCCCTAAGCTCAAAACATAGGAGCCTGCGAACATATAGGCGCCAAACAGAATAAATTTATCATGGCTGAAATTAAGGAGCCCGGTTGAATTCCATATAAGTGTGTACTCAATACCTACCAGGGCATAGATGAAGCCCATGGCAACACCGGTAATAAGCAGCTGTACAAATACCTGCATATGTAAACCTCCTTGTGATTACCCATTAATCAAGGGATATCTGCTGTGTTACGTTCATATTCTTATCGCCGTCAAATTCCAGGATGTACAGGTTGGTGTTCATCTCGCCCTGTGCATTGCAGTTCAGCTTACCGAATACGGCGTCAAAATCTTTTGTCTCAGACAATGCCTTCCTGATATCCTCAGGCTTGTCGGAACCAGCCCTGTCAATGGCGTCTGCTGCAAGATAGGCTGCCGTATAGTACATGGCTGCATACCTCTCCACATCCTCGCCCCAACGTGCATGGAAAGCATCCAGGAACTTCTTCATGGCTGCGTTGGATTCGTCTGCATAGAAGTCAGTGGATGCATAGGTGCCTTCCAGCTGCTTTGCATCACACAGGTCATAGGTCTGGGACTGTGCAAGTGCGTTTGGTCCAACGTGAGGGATATCGCCCATGCCAAGCTCGTCTAACTGGCGTACAATCAGGGCAGCCTCTGCGTCATGTGAGAAATCGAATACAACATCCGGTCCCCATCCCTTAATCTTGGAAAGCTGGGAGGTCAGGTCCTTGTCGCCGGAGGTAAAGCCTTCTGAATAATACTCAATGCCGTTGTCAGCACAGTACTGCTTGGTTGCCCCGTCAGCGGCCACGCCATAGTCGTCCGTATCATACAGGGCGCCAATCTTCTTTGCCCCGAACTTGTCCTTTGCAAACTCTACCATAGCCGGTCCGACTGCTCCGTCGGATACGGAAATACGGAAGAAGTATGGGTTCTCAGCTTCCAGAAGCTTAGGTGATGTGGCTGCTGTGATGAAAGGAACACCAGCCTTCCTGTAAAGCTCCTGGGTTGCGGATGCCATTGGGGAAGTGTGCGGTCCAATGGAAACAGATACGTTCTCGCCCAGGATCTTGTTAACCGCGTTAACGGCGCCGGTGGGGGTTCCTGTATCATCTACCAATACCATCTCAAGGGGTCTTCCGCCCAGCACCCCGCCATTTGCGTTAATCTCTTCAAACGCCATTGTAATGGCCTGTTTCATACGGATGCCGCCGGCTGCCATGGGGCCTGTTACCATGTTGGAGACGCCTACCTTAATCGGCTCTCCGGTTGCAGTGGACTGCGCTGCCTGTCCTGCCTCTGTCCCGGACTCCCCTGCGGCCGGAGCTGCCGTTGTCTGCTTGCCCGGGGAACCGCTGCATCCTGCCAGTGATGTTGCCACCATACATGCCGCCAGTGTCACGCCTAAGATTTTTTTCATGTTTTTCTTCATGTTTTAATCCTCCTCTTCTTATCTTTATACCTTCTTAATGCTATTATTAAGAATCTTAACGATATATTAACATGGGTGTAATATATCTTAATGCAGTTAATATACTACCAAGGAGTTACAATTGCAATAATAAATATTTTTTTAACGATACTTTTGTTACATTTAACATTTATTTTAAATAATTTTTGTGCATTTTAACCGTTAAGGTTTGTTAACACCCTATTGACATGCCGTATTATTGTATATCACAGTCTTCTGTCTCACTTGACAGATTGATGACAAAGACGATATACTAAGATAAGTAAAATTTAACAGATATATAACTTAATATATTACTCAAATCGTGGTATTAATATATATATACTGCCAAAGGAGACCTGAATATGGAAAATTTCACTCAGAAGCCCGGGGAAACTGCCCGGGAATACGCACAGAGGTACCTCTTGTACCAGATTATCAACCTTAATTTTGAACCGGGACAGAAGATTTCAGATGTGGAGATATCAAAAGAACTGAATATCAGCAGGACACCGGTCCGGGAGGCCATCCTCTCCCTTACCAACGGGCAGCTGATTGAAAGCTATCCCCAGCGCGGGATTTTTGTGTCCTTGATTAATTCGGAGATTGTGGAACAGGTATGTACCATGCGTAAGATGATTGAAGGCCCTTTGGCAGAGATGAGCTGCGCCCTTGTTACCCAGAGCAACCTGGACAACCTCTATGACACCATCACCCTCCAGAAAGACTATGCTTCCGGCGGACCCAGGGAAAACTTTGAGAAATTCCTCTCCCTGGACATTGCGTTCCACAAAGAATTTTACGATATATGCGGCATGTCCTTCATCTATGATACCATGCAGAATGTAATGCCCCACTTCGACCGCCAGAGAAAGCTCAGCTACCACATCGCCATCTCCGACCGTGTCATCAACGAACATCTGGCCATCTGCAGGGCGCTGGAGAATAAGGACCCGGCGGCAGCCGGCAGGGCCATGGTGGAACATATATCCACCGCCCTTGTTGACCAGGGGATTTTGAAAAAGAAGTTCCCGGATTATTTCCTGTAGATTAACAGATGTCTTAAATGCGAAGATGCAAAAAAGCTTCCCAGTATATGTGCCGGCGTGGTACCAAGGATGGTGCCACGCCGGCATATATGTTTTGGGAAGCTTTTATGTTGATGGCTTTGAGTATTGGCGGCTTTGGGTATTGTTTACTTTGAGTATTGATTGCTTTGGGTATTGTTTGCTTTGGGTATTGACTGATTAATATATTTATATCAATATAATATATTATATTTCAGTACTTTCCGGTATATCCTTTGTCACAATCACATCCGTATCGTAACCAAGAAGTTTATGGATGACCACGGTTCCTGATGCAACCGGGGCAGTCAGGGTGCATTTCCTGATTTCAGCCATGGCATCGAATATGCGCCCTTTAGGGATTGGCGCTGTCAGGCGCACACTGGCCAGGGGAAGGATTCCTCCTTTTACAAGGACGGAGGTGGCAATATTCCTCTGGGGGTCTTTTAACTCCTGTTCCACATAGGCGTTGCCTTTCTTGCAGGTTGCGCCTTCAATGGAACGTATTTCCACTGCGCCGCCCTCTTTTTCTTCTATTTCAGCCCTGATTTCGCACCCATTCGGGCAGATGATACATGTAAATTCCCTCATCATTCCACACACACCTCCAGATTTCCGGATGTTTTCAGCTGCTCCGGCTTGATTTCCATCTGTATCATCTCTGCCGGTATGGCCTTTTTCATCTTCTTTGCAGCAATCTCCACGCCGTCCTGGCGCACAACAATACGGCAGTCCTTCATGGGACGGTTTACACGCATGGACAGCTTGAATCCCCGTGTGCCGCTGATCCGCTGTGGAACGGTATGGTTTATGTTCCTGTCCGTCTTAATCTCAACCGGACAGTCGGGGAGGCCCCCGTCCTGGATGTATTCCGCCGCCGAATCAGCCAGGTTCTCAGCTTCCATGGATACAAAGTCCACTAAATCGTGGACATGAAGCACATTGCCCGCAGCAAAGATGCCCGGCACATTGGTCTGGAAATATTCATCCACCACAGCACCCTTTGTCCTGCCGTCCAGGGCAACGCCTGCATCCAGGGAAAGTTCATTTTCCGGTATCAGGCCCACTGAGAGGATTAACGTATCACAGCTGTATTCCTTTTCCGTGCCCGGAATGGGTTTAAAATGCTCATCCACCTGGGAAATGGTCACGCCCGTAAGGCGCTTGTCACCATGGATTGCAGTCACCGTATGGCTCAGATACAGCGGGATGCCATAGTCATTAAGGCACTGTTCAATGTTGCGCGGAAGGCCGCTGGGATATGGCTGGATTTCAAATACAGCCTGTACATGGGCGCCTTCCAGGGTCAGCCGCCTGGCCATGATCATCCCGATATCGCCGGATCCCAGGATTACCACTTCCCTGGCGGGCATGATGTTATAGAGATTAATGTATGCCTGGGCAACACCTGCCGTGAACACCCCGGTGGGACGCTCTCCCGGAATCCCCAGCGCCCCCCTTGTCCTCTCCCGGCAGCCCATGGTAAGGATCACCGATTTGGCCTGCCACTGCCTTAAGCCGTCACGGGTGGCGGCTGTTACCAGCTTTGTGTCCGTCACTTCCAGCACGGCAGCGTCCGTGATATATGGAATCTTAAGTTCCTCCACCTCATCGATAAACCGTTTGGCATACTCAGGCCCGCTGAGCGTGGTGCCGAAGCGGGTCAGCCCAAAGCCATCGTGGATACACTGGCGCAGGATTCCGCCCAGCTGTTTTTCGCGCTCCACAATCAGGATATTGCGGATTCCTTTATGATATAATTCCACTGCGGCCGCCAGCCCCGCCGGGCCGCCTCCTACAATAAGTACGTCAACGGCTTCTGTCCTGATTCCGTCCATCTGGCTGCCTGTCTCTGTATCTATCCGGGTGCCTTTCCTTTTGTCCATCTGCCCGTCCATTCCTTACACCTCCTGCCTGACTCTGCCGAAAAACATCTGGGAGCCTTTTCTTGCATATTGTACTTCAGTCTCTTTCCTGCCCAGCTCTTCCTCTATCATCTGGGCAATGCGCATCTGGCAGTACCCGCCCTGACAGCGCCCCATCATGGAACGGGTCCTGTACTTGACGCCCGCCATGGTGTCCACGCCCAGGGGATTGTGGATTGCGGCAAGGATTTCAGCCCTGGTCACCTTTTCACAGCGGCATATGACCTCGCCATAGTCCGGATTTTCCTGTATCAGCTGGTTCTGTTCTTCCTTTGTCAGCTCCTCAAACCTTGGGATTCCCCTGCGCACAGGATTAAAGCCAGGATTTGGCTCCAGCTTCTCCCGCTCTGACATGAGTCCGATTGCATACCGGGCAATGGGCACCGCGGCGGTCAGTCCGGGAGATTCTATCCCCACCAGGTTGATGGCCCTTGGGGCAATATCATCACGGATTTCAATCTTAAAATCCTGGATTGCGCCATTGTCATCCACCCACTTGGGAAGGATGCCGGAATAATTGCGGATATAATCCTGCTTGCGGATGCAGGGCCAGAGGCCGGAGGCGCTCTTAGCAAGGTAATCCATATTTTCCTGGGGCACGCCGTAATATGTAAAATCAGATACCATATCTGCATTAGGCCCGATGATTACATTGCCGTCCGTGGTATTGGTCACATGGATTCCCATGTAGGTATTGCTCGGCACCGGGTACACCGGCATGGGAAGGAGCGGCCCGGTCCTCTTGTCCAGTATGATATAGTCGCCCTTTGAGCCGATGATCTTATAGCCTTTGATTCCCAGCATATCGGAAATCCGTCCGCAGCCCAGCCCCGCGCTGTTAACCACCCAGCGGGTATGGAATACGCCGTGAGGGGTTGTAAGGGCGTAAATTCCGTCCCCATCCCGTTCAATGGCAGTCACTTCATGGTCAAAAAAGTAGTCCGCCCCATTGGCATGTGCGTTCTCAGCCAGCGCGATTGTGTAGTTAAATGGATCCACGATGCCGCTGTTATGTGAAAACATGGCAAACTCACCCACCACTGCAGGCACCAGTTCATGGAGGCGTCTGCTGTCAATCAGCTCCAGCCCGGAAGCGCCGTTGGCCTCCCCCTGCTTAATGGTACGTTTCAGGGTCTCCATATCTTCCTCCGTGTTGCCTACCAGCACCTTCCCGCATCGGATGAATTTAAAATCCAGCTCCTCTGCAAGTTGTCCCATGTTTTTATTACCCTCCACACAGAACTTAGCCTTAAGGGATCCCGTGTCATAGGCAAACCCTCCATGGACCACGCCGGAATTACGTCCGCTGGTCTCATAGCATACGTCCAGATTCTTCTCCAACACACCGATTTTAAGGGTGTATCTGGACATTTCCCTGGCAATGGCGCTGCCTACCACGCCGCCGCCGATAATGAGTACATCATATAGCTGTTTCATGCCGCTGTTTCCTCCTTGTTTTGGCACTTTGCGTCCATCTGACTGATGCGCATTCGATTCATCCCATGAATATATTTTATTTTTATCATATATAATGGATTTAGTCAATACAAAAAATATAATTACATGAAATTCATAGGATGACTTTTCCTTATACAGAGTATGCATCTCCACTGGCACATTTTCCATAGGGCACATTTTCCATAGGACACACCTTCCTATAGAAAAAGCCCTGATACCGCAATACAGCCAATGCCGTCGGTATCAAGGCTTCCGCCTTTCCTATATGATTTTACCTGACAACCGTAAACGCCCGTTCCCTGTCCAGCATGAATGGACGGTAATATCCGGTCAGGCAGGATAAGGGTAGCACTTCCTGATGCAGGATGATTCCCAATTCTTCCTTCATATATTTCCGCCTGTCCCCTACCCGTTTCCACATCTTTGGATAACACTCCTTCAGTTGGTTCCTCATATCCTCATCTGCCAGGGCAATCCCGCTCTCAGCCCCGGCGCCCCCATAGCCAGGCACGCTGGGAATGATATCTGCCTGCAGCAGCATCCCGCTTTTGAGCAGCTGGCCTGAATCCTTCCATATGGGAGATGAAAGCCATTCCTCATCCGCAGTCAGATGCCCGGGATTCAGGCTCCATCCATATTCTTCCTTAGGCAGGACGGTTTCCATCAACTGGTACAGTTCCCCTCCCTTCATACCAATCTTAACCTGCTCCAGCCATGCCGCCATAGCTGCATAATACGGGGCCGCCACACGTTCCAGATAATCCCTGGACGTCTCAGGAAGTTCCTCCTTACAACTTACCGCATACCCGGCCCGGCTGGTAAGACCGCCCTTAAAACCCGTTGTCAGGGATAGTTTGTCCCCTATCCTAACCCTTTTCCTTCCCGGGTAAAGGGATGCGTCCTGAAACCGCTCACCAGCTGCGCTGATTGTCACCACGCTGTTTGGCTGTCCCCAGATTTTCAGGCTGCTCCCAATCTCCATCTCACTTTTTCCCGGCCCTACCTGGTTCATGCCATTAAGGACACAGTTGCCGGAAAGGGCTGAACCAAATTCATAATGGGCTATCTCATTGCAGTTGTTCACCGTGCGGATTCCATGGCCGGGATGGATGAAGATGCCTGTCTTATTTATTATCCGTGTCCCCGCTCCGGCCAGATTTTTCAGCGCGGCAATGATATAATATGGAACATCAAAAAGCTCATCCTGACCAGTGCATCTTTCTTCAAGAAGCTTCCATCCCACAACCCCAATCCGCTTTGCCTCTGCTGCCCGTGCTTTTAAAAGCCCGTCCCTGATTGAAAGTCCCCTGTCCATCGGCTGATTCGGCAATGAAAATGCCGGTACATGGACTGCCCTGGCCGGTATCCTGGAATAGCTGGCCATTTTCAGGTTTTCATTTCCCAACAGCAAAAAGGCAGTATCCCCGCGGTGGATTACCAGCAGCGCCTCCTCAAATCTGGGAAGGAAGCCTGTAAGATATTCAAAATTAGACCCATGCTCCAAATCCCCATAAATAATAAGGCAGTCTATCTGTTCCTCTTCCATTGCACGAAGTAAGTTCTTCCTTCTCTCCTCCATGGTAAAATCCGATAGAGGGATCGGCTCCAGGATTTCTGCCTTTGGCTGCCTTACCCTCTTTAGCACCATGTTTCCCTTGTCATACTGCTCCAAAACCATATCCCCCTCTAAATCCCGGCCCTCTCATAGACCTGTTTCATCCTATGTCCTGCATCTGCCAATATGGCCTCCTCATCCAGGGTCAGTACCTGCCTTTCCTTCATAACCAGTTTTCCGTTGATAATGGAATCACTGACATCACTTCCATAAGCAGTTTCCGCCACGGTGTAGGCCAGGTTGCTGGTAGGCTCCAGATGGGGGGCATGGGTGCGGATGAGTATAAGGTCCGCCTTCGCCCCTGGCTTCACGGCCCCCTTTACCCCCTCCATCTGCATGGCGGCAGCGCCTCCCATGGCTGCCATCCTCAGGATATCCTTGTTGGGCAGCGCCGTGGAGTCAAAGACAGGAAGTCCCCATGCAGCAGACAACCCGGTCCGGATTGTTTTCATTTCCTCAAATATGCTGACATCATCCCTGGCAGCCCCATCACTTCCCAGCCCCACGGTTACCCCCCTGTCTAAAAACTGAGGCGTTTTCGGGAATCCCTGGCAGCAGAAATTAGCCCGCGGGCAGTGGACCACCTTCATACCGCTTGCTGCCATCACCGGTATCTCCCTGTCAGCTACCGCAACGCAATGGGCAGCAACCACATTTTCCCCAAGGACCCCAATCCCGTGGAGATATTCCACCGGCCTTAGATGGTAATGTTCCAGGCAATAAACCACCTCATCCTTATGTTCTGCCAGATGCAAATGGATTCCTGTCTTTAATTCCGCTGCCCGCGCCCCTGTCATACGGATCAGTTCATCCGAGCATGAAATAATCTGCCGCAGCCCAAACCAGATGGCCAGCCTTCCATCTCCTTTTCCATTATAATGCCTGTAAAGTTCTTCCGTTCTTTGGATGCACGCTTTGGCAGGCGCCTTCATGGAAGCAGGTATCATTTCCCCCTTATCCATGGTGGAACGGCTGAGGGAGGCCCTCATACCGGATTCCAGGACCACCTCTGCCACCTGTTCCATGTGCGTGCCTCCTGCATCTGCAAAAGAGGTGGTCCCTGATTTAATCATCTGCAGGCATGCAAGCCTGGCGCTGGCAGCCACATCCTCCTCTGTAAGGCTGCTCTCAAAGGGTACCAGGAATCTGGTCCAGATCATAGGAAACTCATCGGAAATCCGGCCCCGGAGAAGCTGCTGGCATACATGGGTATGTCCATCCGTAAGACCTGGCATGACAAGCTTCCCCCTGCCGTCCAACACCGTGATTCCCTGGTATCTTTCCTCCATCTCCTTTGTTTCCCCCACCTCCAGCACCATGGATTGGTCAACCGCCACCGCCATGTGCCGGGGCGTGGAATAATCTTCAGTCATTACCGTGCAATCCTTAATCAAAATATCACATTTCATGTCCGTTTCCCCTATCCTTTCACCATGCCGCTTGCAATGCTCTTTTCCACCTTTTCCTGCGCCAGAAGATAGATGGTTACCGTGGGCACCAACGATATCATGATGGCTGCAAATATTACGGAATACAGTACCCCAAAATCCCCCTTCAGGCTTAGAAGTGCCACGGATATGGTCCTTAAGCTTTTATCATTAATCAGGACATTGGCAATGGGCAGTTCGTTATATGTAAACAGGAAGGTGATGATGGCGCAGGTTGCCATGGCCGGTTTGGCCACCGGCATGATGACCAGCATGACGATTTTGGTCAAACTGCATCCATCAATCATTGCAGCCTCATCCAGATCCGAGGGTATTCCCTCAATATAATTTTTCATGATAAAAAACACAAGCGCCATATTTAATCCGGCATATATGATTGTTAATGTCCACAGGCGGTTCTTCAGTCCCAGACTGCTTACCATCTGTACGATGGGTACAATGGCGCTCTGTATGGGAATCATGAGGGCCGCGATTAACAGGCCGGAAACAACCGATGCAAACGGTACCCTTTTCCTTGCCGTCACATAGGCTGCCATTGTACAGAATAACAGCATGATTGCGATGGCGCTACCGGATACAAAAAGCGAATTGGCCGTGGCCTTTAAAATCCCGGCCATTTTCTGGGCCATTACATAATTTTCAAAGACCGGATGGAGCGAAGGTACCAGGAAGGCGCTGAATATCTGGCTGTTGTCCTTAAAGGACGATATGAATGTAAAATACAGTGGGAACGCAGCAGCCAAAAACCATATGACCGCTGCCGACCAGTACAGTATGGTCCCCGGGGTTATCCTTTTTTTCATGATTCCATCCTTTCTCAGTCCCTTTGACGAAATATAAGATTGACAATAAATGAAAATGCAAGGCAGATAAGGACTACCACCACCGCAATGGAATCCGCATATCCCAGACGGCTGTATGTAAAGGCATTGTTGTAAAGCAGCGTGTTGGGAACCTCAGTCGCCCCGCCCGGACCGCCAGAGGTCAGGCCCATCACCAAATCGAACATCTTAAATGCCCCGGTAAATACAAATACCAATACAATCTTAAATGTGGACTTCATCATGGGAACCGTAATATAGCGCAGCTTTTGAAAGCTGCTTACCCCGTCAATCTGGGCAGCCTCATAAATCTCATCGGGTATGGCTGCCAGACCTGATGAGAACACAATCATCTGGAAGCCCGCATCACACCACATATAAATCAGGCATACCGCCGGCATGGCCGTTGTATAATTCCCCAGAATATTAATGCCACGGATGCCAAATTCCCGTAAAAGCACAGTGACCGGCCCCATTTTGGGATAAAGGATGAATGTAAACATCAGGCTGATGGCAATCCGGTTAATGACCACTGGCATGAAATAGAAGGTCTTAAACAGGCGTAATCCCCTGAATTTCCGGTTGATGACGGTTGCCAGGAAAAATGCAATGGGGATTGTCAGGAACACGCCGGTGCCTGCCAGCATGAACACATTCTTAAATGCAGTGGCTGTCTGATAATCATGAAAAAAGGTCCTGTAGTTCTCAAGTCCCACAAACCGGTAGGCCTGCTGCTTAATCCCATTCCATTCAAAAAAAGAGGTATAGAATGTACTGCACACCGGAAACACAATGACTGCCCCATATAGAAGAAGGGCCGGAAGGAGGAGCAGTACCCCTTCCGGCGAATATTTCTTGCCATTTACACGAAACTTCATCTGGCAGCTCCTTTCCTCACACAGCGCCCTTTAAAGGCTACCGCCCTTCCTTGGAATACTGCTCTGCCAGGGTCTTACACACTTCCTCAGGACTTCTTCCCACAAACAGGGACTGGAATTCCGATCTGGTTGTATCCACCAGGCTGGCATTATTCAGGTACGCCGTAAACTCATCTGTGGACGCCGTTCTTTTTGAAAATTCTTCCATAAAGCTGCCCACCACATTCTTGGCCTTGGAAAAATCAAAGTCAAAATCCACAGGGAATGCACCGCCGCCGTTCCGTTCTGCATACCCCTTAAATGTGTCTGCCGAAAGCATGAAGGACAGCAGGCTGCAGGCCGCCTCGTATTCCGGGGTACCTGGCTTTGAAGAAATCATGAATCCTTCACTGGCACTGGCAATCCAGATGTCCTTGTTCTCAGGCCGGTCACCGAAGGAAGGAAAATTCACGCACACAATATCGTCTGAAAAGTCCATCTGCTGGAACCGGTCAAAATGATATGCTGCCGTGTACATCATGGCCACCTGCTTCTGTTCAAACAGTGAGATGGTATCCTGTACTTCAAAGGAAACAGCATCCGGGTCAAGCACGCCTTCGTCTATAAGGGTCTTAAACTGTTTTGCAAGAGCCATGCCTTCCCCGCCGTCCCATTTAATCGAAGCATCTGCCAGCTGGTCCCGGAACCGGGTGCCGTACATCATACAGGATAACGCACTGATGAACCTCCCCACCTCTGCCTTGCTCTTGGCAGCCACGCCAAAGGGGACAATCCCCGCCTCATTCAGTGCAGGCGCCATGGCCTCAATTTCCTCCCAGGTTCTTGGAACCTCTGTGATGCCATGCTCTTTTAGCAGGCCGGTATTAACAAATACCTGTCCTGTGTTCAATGCATTGGGGACGCCATAAATCCTGCCTCCAAAGGTAAATGCCTCAAGCATCTCATCTGAAGACGGGCCTGTCCAATCAGGGGCTTTTACCACCTCTGTCAGGTCTGCCACCAGCCCGTTTTCAACCCACTGGTCCAAAGGGAACCCATTATTAGCAATGAACAGGTCCGGCAGGTCCCCTGAAGCAACACCTGCATTGATTTTTGCCTTAAAGGCTTCCGAGTCGTCACCAATGGAGATATCCTCTATTTCTATATTGGGATTTTCCTCGCGGAACTGATTTAACTTTTCAATATAATAGCCGGCCCTTACCAGCTCCGGATTCACAAATCTGGATAAATATGTTATCTTTACTGTTTCGCCGCCTGCTCCTTCTGTCTTTAAATCCGCCGCTTTTGAGTCTTCCTCTTTTGAGTCTTCCTTTTTTGACTCTTCTTTCACAGACTCTGTTCCGGCATTTCCCCCCTGGGCCCCAGATGACCCGCAGCCTGACAGAAGACCAGCCGCCATGGCGGCTGCCATTACCAGTGATACCATCCGTTTCATATGCTTCTCCTCCTTATTTTTTCTATCTGAACTTATTTTATCACCTATATGGTTCATTACCATGGAGACATTTTTTCTTTTATTTGTACTTTTTTGCAGATATGCCTCTATTTATCATTCATTATTCTCCCCCTCCCAAATTATTCTCAATATATTTATACTTTCTTGTCTTTTTTGTATTTTTTTGTCCGCTTAACCCCGGAAAATTGACAATATTATTTTCATTATAGTATGATAAGACTGTATCAGGAAAGGAGATTTTAATGGCCTTGTTCAAAAAAACCTCATTGCGCTTCCGCCTTAACCTATTCTGCATGGCAATCAACCTCATCATCATCATCTGTATTGCAGCAGGCATAGGTTTTATCAGCAACCGGATGCTGAGACAAAAATCCATCGCATCCCTGGAACAGCAGGCCGCCC
Source organism: Clostridium pacaense (assembly GCF_020709765.2). Classification (NCBI taxonomy): domain Bacteria; kingdom Bacillati; phylum Bacillota; class Clostridia; order Eubacteriales; family Clostridiaceae; genus Clostridium; species Clostridium pacaense. Next base: position 216,253 of record NZ_JAJFEB020000006.1, on the reverse strand, counting down.
TGGCATCGGAACGGCTGGATGCCCTGCTGGACCGCGTTGAGAACGCATCCCTTCACTTTGTAGTGAATGAGGCTTATAAGGAGACCTATGAATCCCAGAAAAATTCAGGTTATTATGATTCCTACCTTTACTCCGCCACAATCACAAGCCATCTGCTGGAGTTCTTAAGCGTCCAGAAGGATATCTACTCCATGGCATTCTTTACATATGACGGAAAAAGCTTTTACCGGGCCTTTAATGAAGAAAGCAGCTTAAAAAGCTCTCCGGGCCAGGAAAAATTAATCGAGACCTTTCTTTCCGATGGTTATTCCCATCACTGGTATGTAATTCCCAGGGAAGGGAATCCTCAATGTGCAGAGTTTGTGTTTATCAGGAAAATGTATAACCTCAATGGACATCTGCGCGGCATCCTCTCCCTCACCTTGGATGAAAAAAGCGTCACCGCTTTATTTCCTTCCGAGCTGTCCGGAGATGCCGCTTATGTACTGCTGTTCCCGGAGGACCTTTATTCCCCTACTCCCCTATCAGGTACCCCGGTCATGCTGGATGACTCCCAGCTTATGGTTACCAGGCCCTATGACCGGCTCTCTGCCTCCACCGCCACCCTGGTCTCCAAAGCCTCCGTTTATCATGATTCCTATGTCCTTGTTACAGTCATCATACTCATCGGCATTGCTGCTTTGGTCCTGTCCTTCTTTGTATTCCATCAGGCAACACGGTATTTCCTGGCGCCCCTGGAACTGATTGTGGATAAAGTCAGGCTTCTTTCCCAGGGAGATTACTCCACCAGGATCCATGCCGCATTTCATGACGAACTTGGTTCCCTTGCCAATCAGATTGACCAGATGGCGGCAAATACAGAACACTTGATGGAACAGATCCGCACTTCGGAGGAGCGGAAAAAGGAATATGAGGTAGCCTATCTGCAAATGCAGATGCGTCCCCATTTTCTTTATAATACATTGGAAAATCTGTGCGGTATGGTTGCCATCGGAGAGAACTCCACCGCTGTTTCCATGATCCATGATATCTCCCAATTCTACCGGGCCGTATTAAATCAGGGCAATTCCATTATCTCCCTGAAGGCGGAACTGGAGATTTCAGAAAATTACATGAGTATCATGGACAAACGCTATCCTGCAATGTTTTCCTGGGATATCCGGGCAGATGAGGATGTGTTGGACTGCCGCATTCCAAAGCTTACCCTCCAGCCGCTTTTGGAAAATTCCATCATCCATGCCTTTGCCTCCTGCCCGGACTTTTCCTCTGGTAAAATCCCAGGGAAAATCCTTATCTCATGTGTGCGGGAATCGGATATGATCCGCCTGATTGTTTCTGACAATGGGGCCGGCATGACAAAAGAACAGCTGAACTGCCTCTCAGGGGAATCCGTTTCCCGGCCAGGCATCTCTTTTGGCATCCGCAGCATTGAAGAACGGCTTCGGCTGAACCTTGGGGACTCGGTGTCCATTTCCATTGACTCAGAACCAGGAAAGGGGACCGTTATCTGTCTGTTGTTTCCCGCTGAGCCAGCTGGCAATCACAGGGACGATGAAAGGAATATAAATCATGATGTATCGTTTTTTAATAGTTGATGATGAATATTACATACGCCAGCACATCCGCTGCTGTATTCCATGGGAGGATTATGATTTCCAGTATGCAGGCGAGGCCTCAAACGTACCTCAGGCCATGGAATTCCTGGAGCACAATGCGGTGGAACTGATCCTTCTGGATATTTCCATGCCCGGACAGAGCGGCATGGACCTGCTGAAGCTTCTGGATGAAAAAAAGCGCCCCCATGTAATCATCCTGACTGGTTTTGCCACCTTTGAATATGCCAGGGAGGCGCTGAAATACGGCGTCAGTGATTATCTCCTCAAACCCATCAAACCGGAAACCTTGACAGCGGCCATCACATCCCTGAAGGCAGAGCTGGACCGCGAGGGCAACCGCACAAAGGCTCTTTTACAGCTGGAATGGACCAGTACTGTCATAGAGCAGGAAACGCGGCGGAATTTTTTCCGAAGCCTCTATACCGGGCATATCCCGGACCGGGCGGAAGAACTGCTGGAAGCATACGGCATCCGCCCCTCTTCCCGTTACCTTATCCTGATTCTTGATACCACGTCCAGGAACAGCCGTGACCGGCATAACGGCCAGAAGCAGGCTGACCGGCTGGCTATGAATAACTGTGCGGAGCAGCTTTTAGCCTCCTCCTGCTTTTATCTGATCAATCCGGACGGATACGGGCGTTCCGTCATTCTTTTAGATAATTCCCTGGCCCCCCTGTCAGGCCAGGAGCTTACAACCAGGCTGCAGGCGTCAGTCAGTGAGCGGTTTCATCTGTCTTTGCTGTCAGGCTATTCCATATCCGCCTCCGGTAAAGCAGGGGACATCCTTGCTGCCTATCAGAACAGCCTTCAGTTTTTCTGGCTCCGCACCATTTACGGGGAAACCATTGATATCAGCCAGGTGTCAATGCCCTCCCTTCCGGTCTTAGACAGTCTGTCTGCCTTAAACAACAGGCTCAGGCTTGATCTGTCCGGCAAACAGGAAACCGCTGTGCTCCATGTTCTGGACAGGATTTTCCTATTGCTGAAAAAACATCTGTTTCCCATTCAGGCCCTTGAATCGGAAATTGTATCCCTGATGGGAACCGCCATCCATCATGCCGCCGAAAAACACCTGGATATCCTTTGCAGTGAAAAGGACTGGAATTCCCTGTCCTGCACCGAGTTAATCCAATCCGGACTAAGGCTGGAGGAAATTAAGGAAACATTTACCCGCCTCTTTTCAGCTTTACTGAGCGCACAGGAATCGGGGGACCGCCACTTCATAGAGGAAGTGGTCCTGCAGTCCCAGAAGATAATAGACCGGGATTTTGCCAAGGCCTGTCTCAGCCTTAATACCATTGCGTCGGAGCTGCTTGTCAGTCCTTCCTATCTGAGCCGCAGCTTTACGAAAATACAGGGGATATCCCTTACCGCCTACATCACCAGATGCAGAATGGAGCACGCCAGGGACCTGCTGAAAAACACGGATATGTCCATTGCCCAGATTTCAGAGCAGTCCGGCTACAGCGATTTATTCTATTTTTCCAAACGTTTTAAATCTTTTTGGGGAGTACCTCCCTCCAGATACCGTCTGTCCGGTCCACCGGACGGGACCGGGCAAGGGGAGGAATAAGTGATTACCCTGCATCGGAAGAAGCAGGGGCTGACAGGAGGAAAAAATGAACTATATGATTTTGAGCGTCGATACGGGAATTGATGACGCGCTGGCCATTGCCTATGCCTTGGGCCAGAAAGAATACAGGCTTCTGGGAATTACAGTATCCTATGGCATGGCCCCATTGGAAAAAACCTACCGCAATACCCGCCATCTTTTAAACCTCCTGGGGCATCCGGAGGTTCCTGTTTATCCGGGCAGCACCGCGCCGCTTCAGGGAATCCGCACCTACAACGGGGATTTTCACGGGATGGACGGAGCAGCCAATCTTCTGGGGGAACCGTCATGGGAAGAAAGACCGCCGGAGCATATTAAAAGCAGCGTTACATTCATAAAAGAATCCATTGAACAGTATGGCAGGGATTTAACACTTGTCACCACCGGGCCTCTCACGGACCTGGCCAGACTCCTTAGTATGCATCCACTCCAATGCCGGGCCATGGGCCAGATCATATCCATGGGAGGCGCCCTTACCTGCCCGGGCAATTCCTCCCCTGTGGCTGAGGCCAATATAAAGGCTGATGTAACGGCTTCGAAAGCAGTACTTGAAGCAGGGCTTCCTCTTACCCTTATCGGCCTGGATGTGACCAGAAAAACGCTGCTCACATTGGATGAAATCCAGACATGGAGGGATCTGTGTTCGGAAGCCGGATTCTTTTACTCTAATCTCCTTACTTTTTATCTGAATGAGTATCGGCGCTTCTATCCCTACCTGAAAGGATGCGCCCTTCATGACCCTTTGGCAGTGGCTGCTGCCTGCAATCCGCAGATTTTCACCATGCTGCCCTTCCATCTGACCGTGTGCACCGACGGCCCCCTAACCGGCAGGATAACGGAAAATCTTATGGCGGACCATGAAAGGACCAGGGAAACCATGGTGGCGCTGAAGGTGGATTCCCAGGCATTTAAATCCAGGTTCCTGGACATGATGCGCTGTGTTTTAGAGGGTTTTACATAAATCCCTTGACATCTCCCCCTGAACTTCATTATAGTAAAACCAGATACACCGCCACATAATCCAGCTTAAAACACAGGAGGAAATTCAGATGATCGATCAGGCCGGTCTGCGCATGGACAAGGGATATCAGATTGCCTGCGAACGGATACAGGGAGTAAACGATAACATGGCAAAGTCCCATTACCATGAGTATTTTGAACTGTATTATCTGGAATCCGGCAAACGGTACCATATAGCGGATGATACGCTGTACTGCCTTAACTCAGGGGAATTCATCCTGTTTCCCCCTTATGTGATGCACCATTCCTATGGGGACAGCGATGTCTCCTTTAAACGGCTGGTACTTTATTTTACCAAGGAAATGATAGCGGTCCCCGGCGTAACAGATGTGCTTGACCAACATGCCTGGGTATATAAGTCAGATGAGAAGAATGAGACTCACGCGCTTTTGCGCGCGCTGTTAAAAGAACAGGAATTCAATGACAATTATTCAGAAGAGGCACTGTATTTCATCCTGAACCAGATACTGATCCTGCTGCTGCGCAATTCCACCGAAACCGCAAAACCGGAGAAACAAAGCCGTATAACCAGCATCATCCACTATCTCCATGAGAATTATACATACCCAATCACCCTGAATGAGCTGGCCGAACAGTTTTATCTCAGCCCTTATTACCTGTGCCGGGAATTTAAAAAATACACCAACAGCACCATTGTCCAATACATTAACAGCCTGCGTGTGGGGCATGCCCAAAGACTGTTTATGGAAACGGATAAGAGCGTCACGGAAATCAGCAAGATTGTGGGATTTTCCAATGTGACACATTTTAACCGGGTGTACCGCTCCGTCACCGGGCTGTCCCCTTCCAAAAGCCGTAAGCAGGCAAAGGAGCGCAGCGCTGCAATGGAACGGCACGGTATTCCCGGTTGTTAACCGACAAACCGTCCATGTCCTTACAATAACCGGTACACCACAATCCGCACGCGGATGCCATCTTCCTCCCGGACCGCATGGAGTTCAGCCGCATACACGCCATAGTTCAGATATTCATAGGCCCCGGCAGGGGCAAAGAAGGATGGGGAGGTCCTGATCCGTGCTTCCCCGTCCTGTCCGCAGGGATACATGCCCCTGTTTTCAATGACAATATGGACCCCGTCCTGTGTTTCCAGGATATACTTGGCATAAACCTGTTCTGAGACATATCCCTGCCCATGATATCCGTATTTTATATTCCAGTCCGCACCGCATGGCACCACCCTGCCCCTGATGCCTTCTCCCTGAAAGTCCCCTCCTGTTATCTGGAATACCTTCTGGTATCCGGCCTCGTTGCCTCCCACCTCAATTATGTTCCGGCACTCTGCATTAATTTCCATCACCTCAAGGGCCTTTAATTCCACGGTCTTCATTTTCCTTTACCTGCCTTTTCCAGAATCATCTGCTGCCAGAATCCTGCCGCCTGTTCCGGCCAGCCGTCCACCTTTGTACCAATCCCCAGCCCGAAGCTATGGCCTCCATGCTCCGCTATATTGGCCACAAATGGAATCCCAAGTTCCCTGAGCCGCCCAATCAGACGGTAGCTGCATCCCACCGGAACAATGGGGTCATCTTTGCATGCGGTCACATAAACGGGAGGATAATTCCGGTCCATATGATGATCAACGCTGTATTCCCTCAGGGATTCCCTGGTGAATGACCCACCGCCCAGCCGCTTGAGATAAGACACGTCAGCCTCTTGTCCTTTCCGTCCGGCTTCCTCTGCCGCATCAAAGAACAGGTCCGTGGAAATGCTGGGATATCCCAGCAGCAAAGCAGCCGGCCCATTAAGCCCGTATCTGGCAAAGCCATGGTTAACCGTCCCCCACTCCGCGGCAAGGTGCGCCCCGGCGGAAAATCCGGCCACCGCATAATCTTCTTTCCTGACCCCAAAATCCTCTGCCCTGTGTTCAATCAGCCGGATTGCCGCAGCCAGGTCCTCAATCGGTTTCGGCATCAGCGGAGGGTCAAACGGCGGTTTCTGCGCCGTCCTGTAGTATAAGACAAACGCCGGATATCCCAGCCTGTTCATCCTGGCGCCTAAAGCCAGGCCTTCAATCATGCCCCACTGGCGCGCATAGGCGCCGCCGGGGCATATGAGCACGTAAGGCTTCCCGGAATTCCCAGAAGCATGGCTGGACGTCATGGACAGCACAGGGGACACGGGCGGCATAAAAACAAGCTTCACACTTTCCTTGTCATCCCCCTCCTGATACACCGGGTAAATCAAAGGCATCCCGCTGGCAACCAATGCCTTTATCCGTTCCAATGTTTCCGCAAACCCACATTTTTCAAACCCATAATACTTCAGGGGGCGGTTCCATACATCCTCCGTCATGTTTGTAAAAAAGTAATCCGACAGGGGTTTGAATTCCTCATGGCCGCAAAGCTCCCCTATGGTTGTTTCAGGCGTTACCTGGTTCATTTTCCTATTCCTCCTATCATGGATACAATAATGCCCCGGCAAGCCTGCCGGGGCAATGCGGGAATCATCAGACGAGTCCCATAAGCCTTGGAAGCGCCAGGGAAACCGCCGGCACATAGGTGACTAAAAGAAGCACGATAAGCAGCGCCCCCACATAGGGCAGAAGGGGTTTGAACACCCGTTCAATGGGCACCTTGCTGATACCGCAGGAAACAAACAGCACCGAGCCTACCGGAGGCGTCATGGTACCCATACACATATTGAATGTCAGCACCACGCCGAACTGGACCAGATCCATGCCCAGGCTCTGGACAATGGGAAGGAAAATAGGCGTGAAAATCAGGCAGGCCGGTGTGATATCCAGGAACATGCCCACCACCAGAAGCACCAGGTTCATCAGAAGCAGGATCACGTACTTGTTGGTGGAAATGGACATGATTGCATTGCTGATGGCCGCCGGGATACCTGTATAGGCCATCACCCATGACATTGCCGAGGATGCGGATATCAGGAACAGGATGATGCCGCTGGTTGCCGCGCTGTTGAGCAGGATTTTCATAAAGCTCTTCCTGGTCAGGGAACGGTAAAACAGCGAGAGGATCAGGCAGTACAGCACGCAGATGCCTGCGCCTTCCGTGGCCGTAAAGATACCGCCCACAATACCGCCGATGACAATCACGATCAGAAGCAGGCTGGGTATGGCGTCCAGGGTAATCCTGACTGCTTCTGAGGCCGTAACCTTCTGGCACACAGGATAGTTGTGCTTCTTCGCATAACAATATGCAATGGCCATGGTGCTGAGGCCCATTAATATGCCAGGTATATAGCCCGCCATGAACAGGGCTGAAACAGATACGCCGCCTGCAACCGTGGAGTATACGATAAACGCGCTGGTCGGCGGGATCAAAAGCCCGGTTGGCGCCGATGCAATATTCACGCAGGTGGAAAACGCAGGGTCATATCCTTCCTCCTCTTCCATGGGAGCCATGATGCCTCCGATAGCGGAAGCCGCCGCCACCGCTGAACCGGACAGGGCGCCGAAGAACATGTTGGCCAGCACATTGGTATGTGCCAGGGAGCCTGGAATGCGTCCGGACAGAAGCTGGGCAAACCGGATCAGCCTCCTGGCAATGCCGCCGTTGTTCATGATATTACCTGCCAGTATGAATAACGGGACCGCAAGAAGGGAAAAACTTTCCACGCCGCTGTTCATCTTCTGCATGACGATGAAGCTGGTCTGGTCCCAGGGCAGGTTCACCAGGGTGGTGGCAATGGAGGAAATTGCAATACTGATGGAAATAGGGCAGCCCAGAATCAGTAATACCGCAAAAACCCCGAACAATACAAGAGCAGTAATCGCTATATTCATACTTATCTATCCTCCTCCTTAATGGTAATCCCGGTCACATCTTCCCAGATATTGATAAGCTGTGCAACCATGATGAACACTCCCGAGATTGGGGCCATGCTGTATACCAGGCTTCTGGATATGCCCAGCAGGGCCGAGAACTCTTTTCTTGCGCTGGCTGCAAGCTTGGCGCCGCCCACTGTCAGGATTGCCAGGGCAAAGGCAAATATCAGCACATCGATAAATATCATCAGAAGCCGTCTCTTTTCAGGCGTCATCTTATTATGGAGCAGAAGCAGGGCCATGTGCTGTCTGGTGCAAAATCCATAGGCCGCGCCCATGAAACCGGTCCATATCAGCAGATACCGGACAATCTCCTCCGTAAAATCGCTGGGGCTGTTTAACACATAACGGGTAAATACCTGGTAAATAACAAGAAAACTCATGGCCACCAGAAGGATAGCCGCAATCCATGACAGCAGGAATATCATCCCCCGCTTTAATTTGGTAAAGAACTGTTCCATAATCCCCCTCCTATTCCACTGAATCGATGATATCAAGCACATCCCCTACTTTTGGATACTGCGCCTTATAGCTCTCAATCATATCCGCCGTGGCTGAGCGGAACGCATCCTTGTCCACATCCTCAATGAAGGTTACCCCCATGTCGTTGGTGGCTGTCTCCACTGCCTCTGCCACTGCCTGTTCCCATTTCTCGATATGGTTCCTGGTAGACTCCCCTGCCGCGTCAATCAGGATCTGCCTGTCCTCCTGTGACAGCTTCTCCCAGGTATCCGTGGCAATGACCAGGACATCGGGAATCATGGTATGCTGGTCCACTGAATAAAACTTGCAGATTTCGCCGTGCATACCGGTGGTCAGCGCTGTTTCATTATTCTCCGTCCCATCGATGATCCCGGTCTGAAGGGCGGTATACACATCGCCCATGGCCATTGCAACCGGAGTGCCGCCAAGGGCTTTCATCATATCTGTCTGGGATTTCATGTCCTGTACACGCACCTTTAATCCGTCCAGGTCCTTGGGTGTGCGGATGGGCCGGTCTATGGTGTAAAAGGAACGGGAGCCTGAAGTGTAATAGGTCAGCGTGACAAATCCGTCCGCCTCACTGGAGCGGAAAAATTCCCCCATCTGCCCTGACCCCATTACCTTATAGTAGTTCTCATTGTCATCAAATATGTAGGGAAGCCCAAATGCATGATACCCTTCATTATACGTCGCAAGTCCGGGGGCCGATACGCGGGTCATGTCCACCACACCCGCCATCAGCTGCTCCAGCACCTCTGTTTCGGAGCCAAGGGTCCCGTTGGGAAAGATTTTTATCTGGATACGCCCGCCGCTCTTTTCCTCCACACTATCTGCAAACTCCTGCAGGGCGATTGACGTAATATGGTTCTCCGCCAGGTTGTGGGCCAGATTCAGCACCAATGGATGCTCTGCCGTTGCATCAGCGCTGCCCGATGCCCCCGAACCGGCACATCCGGCCAGGGTCAGGGCGGTCAGGACGGCCGCTGTCAGTAAGCCTGCGAATTTTTTCATAATCATGGATCTCCTTCCTGTCCTCACATTCCAATCATATCAAACTGTTCGAATGAAATGATTAAATCATAGTCTTTTTTAGGGTTCGGATACTTTATCTGTACGGATTTCATCGTCTGGCTGTAATACCATCCAACCCGGGCCGCTTCGTATTTCTTCCGGTGAAGGAAATGGGGCAGCTGCTCCCCATCCACAGTCACTCCAAACGGCGCCTTTTCCCTATGGATCATATCTATCTGCATGTCCTCCACCGCCGTTTCATAATCCCCTTCCTGCCTGAAGGAAAGGATGGTGCGGATGCCTGCGGTCATTGTAATCCCTGTCTTCAGATAACCGCCCTTTTTGTAGTTCTCCGTAATCCCGTCATCCTCATAAAGGGTAAATGAACCGTCACGGTCCGGGGCGCATAAGAGGCAGATGCCTTCAGCCTTCTCCCCCGCCAGGTTATCCATCTGGTTCAGGGCCATGGGAATAATGGCTCCCCCGCGTACAAACAGGGGAATGCTGGATAATGTGACCGGTATCTCAATGGTCTGTCCGCCTTCATATGCCTTACGTGTATAGAAATCATAGAACCGCTCTTCCCGCGGCAGGTAAATCCTACGGGCCGCGGCGCCTTTTTCCACCACATTGGCAACTAAAAGGGAATCGCCCATCATAAAATCCACGCCCTCTTCATAACAGGCCGGATCCTGCTGGAATGCACTGCACATAGGTTCCATGATAGGAAGTCCTGTCTCATGGGCGCGCTCCATCAGGGAATAGAGATAGGGAATCATCCGGTACCTGAACTTGATGGCATCCCGGATATATCCGGTACAGTCCCCATACATCCATGGTTCGGTTACCGTATTGTCCGTGTTCACGGAGTGCACGGAAAACCTGGGCTGGAAAATGCCGTTCTGCACCCATCTTACCATCAGCTCCGCTTCCGGGGACGGTCCGTAAAAGCCTCCGATATCAGCACCCTGGTTGGCAACGCCGGACAGGCTCATGCCCAGGATGGTGGCTATGTTATACTTAAGCGCCTCCCAGCAGGTCAGGTTATCCCCTGCCCAGGTCTGGGCATACCGCTGGATTCCTGCGTGTCCGGAACGGCAGACGATGAATGGCCTGGTATTATCAAAGGTTTCCCTCACGGCCTCCGCCGTTACATGGCACATGATGTTAGCCATGGCAGCCTTCACCTGGCCTATGGTAGTCCCTTTTCCCTCAAAATCACAGCGGCAGTCTTTATCAACCAGGCTGTCATATTCGCAGTTATCGTTCCACACAGAGCTGGTCCCCATCTCCAGGACTGACTTTTTCAGCATGTCCTTCCAAACAGCCCTGGTAGCCGGTTTCGTAAAGTCCACGAATACGCCCTTTCCGCCCCACCAGGTGCCGATGCCCGGTCCGTCCCCCTCACTGTCCTTTACAAAAATATCACGTTCCTTCATCTTCTCAAGATCCGGATGGGCCAGAAGGATTCCGGGCTTTACATTGGGAGACACGGTAATTCCCCGCTTCCTCATTTCTGAAAAGAACTTCTTCGGATCCTTAAAACGCTTCTTATTCCAGGTGAACACGCAGCGTTTCAAGCCTTCCTCCGTTTCCTGGGAGGTGTATCCGGATGAGAGCTGGAACCCGTCCACGGGTATATCCTCTTCCTTCGTGGTATCGATGAATTCCAGGATTGCGTCATCACAGTCCGCTTCCAGTTCCGGGTAATACATGGATGAACCCAGGTACCCCAGCGCCGTGCGCGGAAGCATGGCGGATTTCCCCGTCAGGTCCGTATACCGCTCCACAACCTGGCGGACAGCCGGACCTGCAATAAAGAACAGGTCAATATCGCCCGCATCGGTCCGGTAACGGCTGTGCATGTTCCAATAATTACTTTTCTCACGTCCCATGTCAAAATCACACTCAGCCGTGTTGTGGTAGAAATACCCCACTGCTTTTCTGGTACTGCGGTTCAGTTTAATATAAAAAGGAATATGCTTGTACAAGGAATCCGTCTCCTTGGGGTTATAGCCCATGGCATCCTTTGGGCTCATGCACATGTATTTCTGGGCTTTATTCCACTCCCCGCTCTTTTCCCCAAACCCATAGAAACAATCTTCCGGCGAAATCTCGCTGGTATGGATCCTGCGGTGGTTGGAATCTTCCTGGTAGGCCAGGTCCACAATATCCCCATGGAGCATGGTTCCGTCCTGGTCATAGATGCGGATGGCAAACGGCTCCTTATCCACCACGACCTTCAGCTGTTTACCCTGGATCACTGCCTGTTCCTCTCCATCCGTCAGTCCGGACCATGCCGTCTGGATCCGTTTCCTGTAATCCTTCATCAGATCATCCATGGGATCCTCCCATGCAGTCATGACCAGGCTGTAGGACCCTTCTGCGAAATCCCCGTCAAACCCGGCCCGGATCCTTACGATGGAATCTGTCAGAAACCATATACGGATTTCCACACAATTGGTCTGAATGGAATAATAACCATCCCTGGAGCAGATTCCAATTGCCTTTTTACATACCTTCATACCGTTCCTCCTTGAATCATTCTGGTTCAATCATACGGAAAAGCAGGTTTAAAAGCTAGACGGATTTTGCAGTATTTACACTGAAACTTTGCATATTTTGCTCTTTTGAACGAAATGGGATTTTTCGTATTTTATTTAGGAAATCATAAGAATGCCCCCTATTTATCATGTATTTTCACTAAAATACGATTGCTTACAAAAAATCCCATCCGATTCAAAAGAACAATATACGTTCATTTTCAGGCCAGACAGGGCAATTTCCGTCTAGTATAAGATTTTCGTTTCCTGTATAATGAAAATAATTTTTGATTATGGAGGGATTTTTATGGCAAGTATGACATGTCACTATTATAGTTCTACACTGGGAAATAATATCGCAATCAATGTAATCATCCCAACCCCGCAGGGAAATGAACAGATTGTGGACCAGGACGTACAAAAGCAGTACCAATATGAAACAGGGCTGCCCGTGGTCTACCTTCTGCACGGCGCATATGGGGATTTCAGCTCCTGGATCCGTTACAGCAACATCGAGCGGTATGCCCAGGAACGGCGCTGCGCCGTGGTCATGGCCTCCGCAGGCAATTCCTTCTATCAGGACATGTACCGCGGAAGCGCCTACCGCACCTTTTTTACGGAAGAACTCCCCATGTTCATCACAAGCGTGTTCCCCGTTTCCAAAAAAAGGGAAGATACCTACATCGCCGGGTTCTCCATGGGAGGCTACGGAGCCTGGTACCTGGCCTTGTCAGCGCCTCATCTGTATGCCAAGGCTGCCAGCATGTCCGGGGCGCTGGACATCGCGGTTTTATATAAGCAGGCAACGGGTGGCGCCATAGATAACCCATTCCCATGGCATGATATCTTCCAGAACCCGGAAGCGCTTTCCGGCAGCGACAGGGATCTGTTCGCCCTGTATGGGCAGTGCAGGAATGATAATACGGCCCCCAGGCTGTATCAGGCCTGCGGTACCGGGGATTTCCTATATGAGATTAACCGTTCTGTGAAAAAGCGCATGGAAGACATGCAGGCAGACCTTGTCTACGAAGAAGGGCCAGGCGGGCATAACTGGGATTTCTGGGATGTTTATATCCGCAGGGTCCTGGACTGGATGCTGGAAAGATAAACCGCCCGGTCAAAGATGTACTAGCCATCCAAACGGTATTTTGGTACAATGGTAGACAACACTATGATTTCATAGCATCCAGGAGGTAATACCAATGGTAACCATAAATGATGTGGCCAAGTTGGCCGGAGTATCCAGAGGGACCGTATCCAATGTAATCAATCATGTGAAGGTCCGGCCGGAATATAAAGCAAAGGTAGAGCAGGCCATCAAAGAACTGGGATATGTGCCGAATGCTTATGCCAGAAGCCTGAAATCCAACCGCACCCATACAGTGGCGCTCATACTTCCTACCGTCTGGTTCCCTTTCTTTTCCAAATTGACCAACGATGTGGAGCAGGAACTGCGCCGCCGCGGTTATAAACTTTTGCTGTGCAACTCCCAAAATGATTACCACCTGGAACTGGAATATGTCACCATGGCAAAGGAAAACCAGGTAGACGGAATCCTCTCCATTACTTACAGTGACATTGCTCCCTATGTTGCAGATGCCAACATCCCGATGGTAGCCATTGAACGGTACTTTAATTCCAGGATTCCCTTTGTCAGCACAGATAACTTCCAGGGCGGCGTGATGGCTGCCAAAAAGCTCCGGGAACTGGGCTGCAGGAAACTGGCATTTGTAGGCCGCCTTTCTGATGAGAACGGAGTCACCAAACTGCGCCGGGATGGTTTTGTAAGTTACTGCTGCGAAAATGATATACCTTATGCCGAGCTTTACTCTTCCTCCGGTTCCCAGGAGTTCATCCGGGAAATCGACCATTTTGTAAAGCAGGAATTCCAGGACGGAACCCCATTGGACGGAGTCTTTGCCGCTGCTGACCGCTACGCAGAATATCTGATGGATTCCCTGCAGGCCTATAACTGTCCTGCCATAGCCGGTGATACCTTGCAGATTATTGGATTTGACGGTATAAAAAGCCATGCCAATGACAGAATCCGGATATCCTCCATGGCGCAGCCAGTAGAAGAGATTGCCGCTTATGCTGTGGACACCCTCTGCCGGCAGATTGCCGGTGAGGAGGTTGAACATTATAAGTTATTCCCAGTGACATTCATTCAGGGCAAGACCACCCGGTTATAAGGGTGGCCTTATTTTTTTTATTTTTTTCAAATACATATTGACAACGTGGAACGTTCCATGTATACTGAAGTCAAACATGGAACGTTCCACGTTCTGTCAGTATCATTCACTCTGCTACAAAATCAAGGAGGATTTAAGTTATGGATTACAGGAAAATGGCTTCCGAAGTGCTTCCGCTGATTGGCGGTAAGGAAAATGTATCTAAGGCCACCCATTGCGTCACGCGGCTTCGTCTGATTTTAAATGATAACGCCAAGTATGATAAAGAGGCGTTGGAGAACCTGGATGGCGTAAAGGGGGTTTTCTTTAACAGCGGACAGCTGCAGATTATTTACGGCACCAAGACCGTGGATGCTGTTTATGAGGAATTCATCCAATTGACCGGGCTGGGCGTATCAACAGTGGCTGAAGTCAAAAAGGAAGGAACCGAAGATTTGAAACCCCTTCAGCGGGCATTTAAGATTTTCAGTGATATTTTTGTGCCGATTATCCCCGCATTTGTAGGCGCAGCCATGATTGTAGGTATTAAGTCCCTCCTGACCACTGCCGGGTTATTCGGACTTGACGGCTCACTGGCGGATCAGAGCAAGGCCGTGGCCGACTTTGCCGCCTGCCTGAACATCATCGCAGCCACTTTCACATTTTTACCGGTACTCATTACCTATTCTGCTGTAAAGCGTTTTGGCGGAAATCCAATCCTTGGCATCGTACTTGGCTGCATCATGATCCATCCCGGACTGATGGACGCCAATGCAGCCGCAGCCGGAGCCTTACCTGAATATTGGAACCTGCTTGGCATCCAGACACCAATTGTAGGTTTCCAGGGCGGTGTATTCTCAGCCATCCTCGTTTCCTGGTTTCTTGCCAAGACTGAAAAGACATTGCAAAAACATGTCCCCCAGGTTGTATCTTTCATTGTAGTCCCGTCCCTAACCCTGCTGCTGTCCGGCCTGGCGCTTTTTCTGGTCTTCGGCCCCCTTGGCAATGTAATCGGACACGGCCTTGGTATTGTCACGGACTTCCTCTATAACCGCTGCGGAGTTGTGGGAGCATTTGCATTTGCCGCCCTGCTTCAGCCCCTTGTCATCACAGGTACGCACCATGCCATCCAAGGCATCGAAGCCAGCCTTGTTGCCAATACAGGCTTTAACTATATCCAGCCCTTGTGGTCCGTATCCATCATAGCCCAGGGCGGTGCCTGTATCGGAATGTATCTGTTAGCTAAAAAGCGTTCCAAAAACCGCGAGATTGCCATGTCATCCTTTTTCCCAACACTGTTTGGAGTATCTGAACCAGCTATTTTCGCAGTCAATATTAAAGATTCCATGGTTCCCTTTATCTGTGCCATCACAGGCGCCGGAATCGGCGGCGCTGTAATGAAGCTTTTAGATGTAAAGGCTATCGGTTTTGCATTAACAGGACTTCCCGGACTGACAATCGTATATCCTCCGGCGCTGTCTGGATATGTGATTGGCAACCTTGCGGCATTCATCTTACCCATTGTATTCATCCTGGTATGCGCTAAAACAGGAAGGCTACGCCAAAAGTAAATTGCAGCAAAGAGAAAGGCGGTACTACATTGAAATTCCGGAGTTTTGACAAATACACCTCCATAACAAAAGAAAACGTGCCTTATCTGCGGCAGCTGGCAGCAGATGTTTCCCAAAGCCCTTACCGGCCAAAAGCACACATCTGTCCTCCCTGCGGACTGCTCAATGATCCAAATGGACTGTGCTGGTATGAAGGCTATTACCACGTGTTTTATCAGTGGTATCCCTTTGGACCCAGCCACGGCATGAAGCATTGGGCCCATGTCAAGTCCAGGGATTTCGCTGACTGGGAATGGTGTGACCAGATTCTCATCCCATCAGAACCTTACGAAAAAAACGGATGCTATTCCGGCAATGCTTTCGTCAATCCAAAAGACGGAAACTGTTACCTCTATTACACTGCCAACTATAAGACAGGCACCGGACGTGTTCCCAAACAGGCGGCTGCCATCATGACGCCCCAGGGGTCCATCCGCAAATATGAGGGGAACCCGGTAATTGACGGCGCTCCCGAAGGTATAAGCGGCGATATCCGCGACCCCTTTGTATTTGAACAGGATGGCTGCTATTACATGCTTTTAGGCGGCTCCGGTCTGGACGGAAAAGGCAGACTGCTTCTTTACTCCAGCCAGGATCTGCTGGACTGGAGCTACAACGGATGCATCCGCATTATACTGGACGGAAAAGAAACCGGCCTTGGAACCATGGTGGAGTGCCCGGGATACATCCGTGTTGACGGACAGGATGTATTGTTTCTCTCCCTCATTGGGCTGGCCCCAAAGGGTGACCGCTATCACAATCAATTCACTTCCCTTGCTTTAATTGGTGAACTTGATATCCCCAACATGGAATTCAAGGCCTGCTGGGAAGATGAGGCTGACTGCGGCTTTGATTTCTATGCCCCGCAGCCATTTTATGGCAAGGATGGCTCTCCCATGGTATTGGGCTGGTTTGGCTGCGGGGAACAGCATCTGCCGGAGGATTCCTACCATTGGCGCCACGCCCTGACGCTGCCCCGGAAACTGCATATACGGGAAGAACGGCTGTATATGACACCTGCCCCGGAAGCCATCCGTGCGTTCGGGGCGCCGGCATCCCACTCAGAAACGCCGGTATCCCGCACTGAAGCGCCGATATCTTCCACGGAGCCTGTCCCTCCCGGGCCTTTTATACAGCCAGCCCCCCTTTCCTGTCTGCAATGGTCCTTTGAGAATGATAAACGTATCCACACATTGTCAATAGGGGGGCCTATGGATTACTGGACCCTTACCATAGACATGTCTGACCGTACCGTTACATGGGACAGGAGCAACATTAAACTGCTCCCTGTCCCGGCCTACGGCACGGTCCGCAGATGCAGTTTCACACAATGCAGCCATATGGATATAGATATTTTTATGGATAACAGCTTCGTGGAAATCTATATCCAAAATGGAGAGCGTGTCCTGAGCGGCAGGATTTACCTATAATCCATATCCATAAACAAAGGCAGAGGCGGCGAATCCTTCCCCCTCTGCCTTTCAAAGCCGTTTCCCTACTTCATCTCATCCCTATACCGGTTGTCATTAAACATCAGATGGAAATACATGGCCTGCTGGGCATCCACCGGCCTCCGGTCACGGATTGCCTCGTAAATCCTCCGATGGGATTCCCTGGTCTTGTCATACTCTGTCTCCCGGACAGAGCCGGCAAATACGCGGACCCCGTCTGTAATCACAGGCACAAGGTTGGTCATGACAAGATTGTGGCTGCATCCGGCTATGTGGGCATGGAACTGGGAATCCTTTTCCGCATAATCCTCATGCCGTTCCATGCAGGATTCCAGTTCCAGCAGGATATCCCCTAAAACCCGCACATCCTCCGCCGTGGCGTTCTGGGCGGCCAAGGCCGCTATGGGCGGTTCCAGCATCACACGGATCTGGATTAAATCCTCTGTCAGCTTGCGCCTGTCCTCTATCATGGAAAATCCCAGGGGATCGTCGGCCACCCCGTTCTTGTCCGATATGAAGGTGCCCGAGCCCTGGCGTATGGTCACGATATTCCTGGACATAAGGATGCGCAGGGCCTCGCGGACCGTGTTGCGTCCCACTCCCAGACGTTCCACCAGCTCTGCCTCCGTAGGCAGCTTATCCCCGGCCGTATACCCCTTGTCCTGTATCATTCCTAAAAGCTTCTGGGCAGCAATCTCCCCCAGGGTCTGTTTCTCCATATTGCACTCCTTGTCCGTTCCATCTCATTCTTACACCTGTAGAATCTTACTCCCGTATACCCTTACTCCCGTACAATCTTATACCCACACAATCCTTACACCCGCACAATCTTATACCCGGCCGCCTTTGAAAGCCGGTTCATGATTGCCTGTCCCAGGTGGTCCTCTGAAAAACTTTCCGAGAATATATATTCTACTTTCAGATCATCAAATTCCCTCAACACCGCATACAGGTTATGGGCTACCGATTCCTGGCTTTCCCTGGCGCCGATGCTGCGCACCGTGCCTTCGGCATAGCATGACCTGGATTCGTCCGTACAGATGATGCCCACCTGGCAGCCCTGGACGAGCTTTTCATGGGCCAGTTCCTTCACCTTCTCCACCATGCTCTCCACTGGCCCTGTAGTCTCCACCAGCGTAAGCTCTGCCTTCGGCGCATAATGCCTGTACTTCATCCCCGGCGCTTTCGGCTTCACATCTTCCTTCATGGGTCCCAGTATGGCCGGGTCAACAGCCACCTCGCCGAGCACCTCCCTGAGCATTTCCATGGTGATGGCGCCCGGGCGCAGGACCGACGGCACAGGGGATGACACGTCCACAATGGTGGACTCCACGCCGATTCCCACCGGACCCCCGTCGATGATCATGTCAATGCGCCCATTCATGTCCTGCCACACATGGTCCGCCGTGGTGGGGCTTGGACGCCCTGAGGTATTGGCGCTGGGCGCTGCGACGGGAACCCCGGCCAGTTCAATCAGGCGGCTGGCCACCGGGTCGTCGGGCATGCGGACAGCCACCGTGTCCAGCCCTCCGGTGGTGCCGTAGGGCACCTTACTGCTCTTGGGGAATATCATGGTCAGCGGGCCGGGCCAGAAGGCTTCCATCAGTTTCCTGCCGGCCTCGGGTATCTCCCTTACCAGGGGTGCCAGTTCTGCCGCGCATGATATATGGGCAATCAGGGGGTTGTCGGAGGGTCGACCCTTGGCGGCATAAATCTTCCTGGCCGCATCTTCATCCAGGGCATTGCCGCCCAGGCCGTATACGGTCTCCGTGGGGAAAGCCACAAGACCGCCGCTTTTCAGCACCGCGGCAGCCTCTGCCAGCTCCTCATCCTTTATATTCCTTCTATCTTCAATCATAATTCTCTTTGTTTCCATGTCATTACCTCTGTATCCAGGATGTTTTTTGCAAGATGTTTTTACAAGATGCTTTTTGCATACAAAAATGCCGGTGTCCAATTTATTTTAACACCGGCAGCTGGGAATGTAAAGTTCATCGCTTTTTATATGGATTCCACAATCCCTTTTACATATTCAGACGCTTTATCCCACTCGTCATTCTTCACGTATTCCTTTGGCATCAGGTTGCTTCCAATCCCCACACCGATAAATCCATTGTCCAGGAAGGTCTTGATATTGCCTGCGGTGACGCCGCCCACAGCCACGTACTCGGTGCCGTCAAAAGGCCCTTTCAGGCTTTTGACATAGGAAGGCGGCATGTCCCCGGCCGGGAACAGCTTCATGATATTATATCCGTACTCCAGGCAGACGGCCACATCCGTGGGGGTAAGCACGCCGGGAAGAAGAGGAATATCATATCTGCGGCAGAATTCCATGGTGCCCGTGGTCGCCGATGGGGTCAGGAAGAACTGGGCTCCCGCCTCCCTGGCCGCCTTACAGCGCTCTTCACTGATCACAGTACCTGCGCCCACATAGGCATTGTCCCCGAAATGCTTCCTCATAAGCTCAATCTGCTTTGCCGCATCCCCGGAGTTCATGGCCACTTCAAACATCCGCACGCCTCCGCGGTATACGGCGTCCGCATAATCCAGTGCCTTCCCTAACGGCACCCCGCGCATGATTGCACAAATCCTGTTATTCTCCAAAATATGTTTCATCGGTTCCCTCTCCTTTCTTTCCGGCTTCCTTACCGGTAGATGATGTCCTCACCTTTCATCGCTGTTTCCATCTGTTCCATGGAGGGATACCCTTCCGTATCCCCATAGGTTTCCGTTGCAAGGGCGCCTGCCACAGCGCCCATCCGTCCGCAGTCCGCCACATCCCTTCCTTCCAGGATGCCGCAGAGGAAGGCGGCGTTGAATGCATCGCCTGCGCCCACCGGGTCAATGCTGGCACAGGGAAACGGCGGGATTGCCGTCAATCCTCCCCTGTCTCCCACAACAGCGCCTTTGGCCCCGTCCTTTACAGCCACATACCTGGCCTGTCCCTTTTCAAACAGGAGGTCCATGATCCTTCCGGCTTCCGATACCCCCAGTAAGGCCTCTGCCTCATCCGCTCCCAAAAGTACGATGTGGGCCCTGAACATCATATCCCGGAGCATTGGCACAAAGTCCCTGTCCTTCCAAAGCTTCCTGCGGATATTGGGGTCAAAGCTGATAAGCTTTTTATGCTTTCCCGCCAGATCCATGGCAGCCAATACAGTCTCCCGGCAGCTGTCCCCCAGCACAGGCGTAATCCCGGTAAGATGGATGACATCGGCCTGGGCCAGATAATCCTCATCCAGAATCCGGGGATGCATATGGCTTGCGGCGGAATTTTCCCTATAATAAAATACCGAGGTCTCCGATGCGTTCCTCACCTGCTTGAACATGATGCCTGTCCTGTACTCAGGGTCAAACACGACCCTGCTGGTGTCCACGCCCTCGGCCCGTATGCTGTTTCGGACAAACTCCCCGAACTCATCCCTGCCAAGACAGCTAATCCATCCGGCGCTGTGTCCCAGCTTGGATACGCCGATTGCAAGGTTGCTTTCCGCGCCTGCAATCCGCATCTCATAGTTTTTCACATACCGCAAGAATCCCGTGGAACCAGGGGTAAATGCAGCCATTGTCTCTCCAACCGTAACAATCTGAGGCATGTCTTCCTCCTTTTACTTTCTCTTAATGCGCAGATTCCTTCCGTGATATCCGCCTAAGGGCTTTCCATCCCTTAAAGCGGCCTTGCCGTTGACCATACAGAGCCACAGGCCCTCGGCCATCCTGGCAGGGTCGGCGAAGGTGGCATTGTCCCTAAATTCTGCCGGGTCAAATATGTTCACATCCGCAAAGCACCCTTCGGCAAGCCTTCCCCGTCCCTCAAGCTTCATGCGGTCCGCGGGCAGGGAGGTCATTTTCATGATGGCCTGTTCCATGGTAAGGATGCCCCTCTCCCTTACATATTCCCGGATTATCTTTGGAAATGCACCGTACATCCTGGGGTGGGGCGTATTGGTGTCCGCATAGATGGAATCTGATATGACCACGGAATAAGGAAGCCTGGCAACCGTGTCAATGTCCTCCTGGCACATGCTCATGTTAATGATGGCTGTCCTTCCGTCCTCATCGTGCATCAGCCAGGCCGCACAGGCCGCCGCATCCTCAAACCCGAATGCCCTGGCAGCTTCCGTCACTGTCATCCCCAGGTACTTTTCATTATGCTTCCTTACAACGCCGGATATGAGTATCCTGTCCCAGCCAAGGGTGATTGCAAAGTTATCCCAGTCATCGTAGGCCACGCTGCAGGCTTCCCTGAATTCAGCAACGCCTTCCTGAGTCCCCATGCGCTTTAACGCACGGTTCATGTCCCCCCGCACATACACAGGCGGGATCATGGTGGTCAGGGCAGTGGAGCCTCCCTCATATGGATAGAAATCACAGGTCACATCCTGTCCCTTGGCCCTGGCCTCCTCAATCAGCCCGATGGCCCTGTGGATTTCCTTTCCCCAATTGGCCATGCCGCAGGACTTGAAGTGGCTGATTTCCACGGCACAGCCTGCCTTCCGTCCAATCTCAATCATTTCCTTCACGCTGTCCACCATGCTGTCGCCCTCGCCCCGTATATGGGCCGTCACAACCCCGCCGTAACGCCCCACCGGCTCCAGCAGCCTGGCAAACTCATCCGTGGTGCTGTAGCATTCAGGAAGGTACATGATGCCCACGGACACGCCCGCGGCTCCCTCCTTCATGGCATCCTCCACCAAGGCCCTGGCCTCAGCCATCTCCTCATCCGTGAACGGTGTGTCGGCAAATCCCTTGACCGTTATCTTCACCGCCCCGGTCCCTATCATGGACCCAAAGTTCACCGGAAGCCCGGTCTGATCCAGCGCTTCCATATAGTCATGGTAGGTGCGGATCCGGTTGTCCTTAATCGGCCCCAGCACCGGCTCATCGAATTCATACATCTCCTTTGCGCGCACCGGGTCCGCGCTGGCCGGCGTCATGGAGATGCCGCAGTTTCCCACCACGGTTGTGGTAATGCCCTGGGACAGCAGGACATCCCCAAAGTCCTTGCTGTTAAATGGTTTGGCATCACAGTGGCGGTGTATGTCGATGAATCCCGGCGTCACCGCCCTTCCTGCCGCATCCACCACCAGATCCGCCTCCTGGCAGATAGTTTCCCCAATCCGTTCAATCCTGTCATCCTTTATATATATATCAGCCTTCTGGGGTGCATTTCCCAGGCCGTCGTAAACCAATCCGTTTTTTATTAATGTTGAAGCCATTATCCGTCTTCCCCGCTTTCCTTTGTCCCATTTCCTTCGTTCAGATAATTGTACACGGTAAACCGGGAGATACCAAGGAAATCCGCCACCTTCTCAGCAGACTTCTTAATAAGGAACGCGCCCTTCTCATCCAGATAGCGGACCACTGCCACCTTGTCCTCTTTGGTCAGCATGGCCAGCTGTCTGCCGGTGCTCTGTACCGCATCCTGCATCAGGGTGTCCAAAAGCTCGTCCACATTCGCGGTGAATACTTCCTTGGTGTTTGTCTCAGCGCCCTGGCCGCTGATGGCCCTCATGGCCGCCTCGCCAATCATGAGGCCTGTAATATCAAGGTTGATGCAGAGGCTTCCCTCTACCCTGCCATCCTCGCCCATGAAATACTTGCTGGAGGTGCGCAGTGTCCTTCCATCCTTTGTATAGTTGATATAACCATACTGGTCTTCAGGCATGGCTGTCCCCCTCAGTATCTCCAGTCCCGCATTGGTGCCGCCTCCGCCCACCTCGCGGCCCGTCACATGGCCGTTATAGATGGACACGATCGTGCGGTCATACGGCAGCGTAAGGTCGTGGAGCACCACTTCACAGTTCGCCCCGAACTGGATGGCAATACACTTTGCCAGACTGTCAAGAACCTCGAAATTATCTTTTACAAACCCCATGATTTCATCTCCCTTCATGCCTTAAGGCATCGGGTCTTCATCCCGATGCCCGGCTGATGCTTATTTTACAGCTCCTCTTGATTCAACAACCAGAGCCAGTCTTTCTTCTTCAGACATTTCCTCTTTCTTTGTGCATAAGGAAACAATCACTTCCGCTGCAAGGGCTACCAGTGTTGCAGGAATGGCAGGTCCGGTGAAAATGCCGGCCACCGCGCTGGAGAATGCGGGCACTGCCAGATACAGCACGCCAAACAGGGTACCCACGCCTACCGAGGCAATACCTCCCTGCCAGGTAGCGCGCTTCCAGCATGCGCCTAACAGCATGGCGATGGACACGCCCGGGATGATGGAACCGATTACATTGCTGATGTAACTCATGACATCCTTTGCAAACAGGGTTGCAAAGAAGGCAAGAAGCAGGGTTGCCACGGTGGCTACCCGTGAGTATTTCCCAACCTTCTCATCATCCAGCTGCCGGCCGGTGATGATTGGATAGATATCCTGTATCAGTATGGTCACTCCTGCGATTGCATCGGAGTCACCGGAGGACATGGTCGCGGACAGGCCGGAAATCATGAACATAAGGCCCAGGACCGGTCCTAACACAACGGTTGCGATATAGGTAAATGCAAAATCCGGCTGTTCCAGTACTGCCTGCGCGCCTGTATTGGTTGCGATTGTAAATGCCGCCATACCAATAATAGCAGGAAGAAGGGAGAAAATCAACAACAGCCATCCAGAAAGGCTCAAAGCCCGGATTGCGGTCTTGTCATCCTTGGCCGTGTAGATACGCATACGGTATGTAGGCGTGCCCAGACAGGGGATGGCAATGGAGAACATCAGTGAGAACAGCGCCATGCCTCCCATGGACTTAACACCGTAAAAGCTTAAGTTGCCTGCCTTGCCCGCCGCAGTGATGGTCCCGGAGATATTGCCCCATCCGCCTGCCATGGGTATGGCAATGGCTGTAATGGCGATGAATCCGATTACCAGCACGGTCAGCTGGATCAGGTCTGTCCATACAACTGCCAGATATCCGCCGATGATGACATAGATTCCGAATGCAAGCACTGCCACCAGCTTGGAGGTGGTCAGGTCCATTCCGGTTACATAGCTTAAATAGGTGGCTCCTCCATTAATATGGTTTCCCAGCCATACAACCTCAATGATGTACATCATGAAACTCATGACCGCTTTTACCATCTTATTGCCGTTGTAATGGAACTGCGCTTCCTCGGCCATGGTCAGCAGGTTCTTGGCCCTCAGTTTGGACTTCTTGGCCACCAGTACCAGGGCCAGGATTCCAAGGGCAGCGCCCATACCATAGGCAGAGCCGCCAAAACCGTTCTTAAACCCGTTGGCCGTTGCGCCGATGGACGAGCCTGTGCCGATAAGGGTGGCGCCCATGGTGGCAAAAATGAGGTACATGGGCATCTTACCGCCGCCCGTAAGGTAATCTTTTCCTTTGGATTTGCCCTTGCTGCAGATAATGCCTACCACAATCATCAAACACACATAAAGCATGAATCCAATAATGAAGAATGTTGCATGGGTCTTTGTTAACATACTCTTCCTCCTTAGTATTAAAAATGGATAGTGTTCCACAGGATTGCTGAACCCGTTTCTGAATTCTGCCAAATTTTTGAACGGTTCAACAATTTGTTTAAATCCATTGTAATAAGCTTTAAACAAATTGTCAATATCTTTTTTAACTTTTTTGTGCACTTTTTTCTTTATCCTCTGTTAATCACTAACTTTTTTGCATGTTTTTCTATTTTTAGCCTTGTAAGCTTCAACAATTTGTGTTATAACCATAATGAACAGTGTTTCTGGTTCTGCCGAGTTTAGATGTGAAGGAGGTTGTTATGGATAATCATTACAAGTTTGAAGAATCCAAAGAAGTAATCACCCCGGCCCTGGTCTACTACCTGGACATCATTAAAGAAAACATTAAGAAGGCAGTGGACTTAGCCGGAGGCCCCGGATATCTGTGGCCTCATGTAAAGACCCACAAGATGGCCCAGATGGTCCGCCTTCAGATGGAAGCCGGCATAACCCGTTTCAAGTGTGCAACCATAGCGGAAGCAGAGATGGCCGCCGGCTGCGGCGCAGGCCATGTCCTGGTGGCATATCCTCTGGTAGGCCCTAATATAAGCCGTTTCATCCAACTGATGCAGGCATATCCCAAGGTCTGTTTCTGGGCAGTGGGTGACAATGAGGATCAGATACGCGCCCTTGGACAGCTGTGCTCAGAAGCCGGACTCAGGGCCAATGTACTGGTGGATGTGAATCTGGGCATGGACCGCACCGGCGTGCCTGTTAAGGATACAGAGGCATTCTTCATGGACTGCGCTTTGATGGACGGCGTCTCCATGATGGGCCTTCACTGCTATGACGGCCACCGTACCGAACACGACTTTACCCAGCGCAAGAAGGAAGCAGACACCAGCGCTGCCCAGATTAGGGACATCTGCAGGAACCTGTGTGAAAAGGGATATTCCTGCAAGACCCTGGTATTGGGCGGTTCCCCCTCCATGCCATGCTATGTGGATTTTCCCAGGACAGGGTATGAGGTGTATCTTTCCCCCGGCACCTATTTCGTCAACGACTATGGATATACAATGAAGTATCCGGACCTTGTATTCACTCCGGGTGCAGCCGTCATGACCAGGGTCATCAGCTGTCCGCTGAAGGGTCATTTCACACTGGACCTGGGATATAAGGGAATTGCCTCTGACCCGGAAGGGACCCGGGGCGTCATTGCCGGGATGGAACATGTCAGGGAACTGTTCCAGAGCGAGGAACATTGGGCCTTCTGTATGGAACCAGGATACGAAGACCAGTGCCCAAGGGTGGGGGATGAACTTTTCGTGGTGCCCACCCATATCTGCCCCACCAGCGCCCTGTATCCATCGGTACCGGTTGTGGAAAAGGGACATATCCTTGATACTTGGGAAGTAACAGCCAGAAACCGTAAAATAAACATTTGATTGAAAGGAAGTAATACTATGGCAAACGTATATGACAGATTAAACGAAAAAGGAATCACCCTTCCGGCGCCTCCGCCAAAGGGCGGTGTATATACACCTGTACAGGAATTCGGGACAAACCTTTTATACTGCTCCGGCTGCGGTCCGGACTTAGGGAACGGCAACACCGTGGTCGGCAAATTAGGAAAGGACCTTACGGTGGAGGAAGGACAGAAGGCTGCCTATAACTGCATGCTGAACCTTCTGGCAAACATTGAGGCCAAAACCGGCGACCTCAATAAGATTAAACGTTTTGTAAAGGTGCTGGGTTTTGTAAACAGCGCAGATGATTTCGTCCAGCAGCCCCAGGTGGTAAACGGCGCATCCAATCTGCTTGTCGACCTGTTCGGCGAGGAAGTGGGCTGCCCTGCCCGTTCCGCCATCGGTACCAATGCACTTCCAGGTGGGATTGCATGTGAAATCGAAGTCCTTCTGGAAGTGGAATAAGATTGAAAGCCAGGGACATGGGTTAAAAAGAAAAAGCTCCTGTATACGGGAAACACGGCTTTTTGCCGCCAATTTCCCCCACAGGAGCTTTTTAGTTTACATCCTAAGTTTTTTATTTTGAATTTTTTCTTTCAATGATTTCTTCTCATGACCGGAATGGCTTCTTCCAATGGATTGCATCCACACCGCATTCCTTCATACATTCCCCGCACTGGATACATTCCATATCCCCCACATTCTTAATATCCATCTTACAGGTCCGCACACACCTGCCGCAGCTGGTACAGGCGCCGTCATCTATCCTGACCCCCAGCATTGCCACCGGGGCAAACAGGGAATAAACCGCCCCAAGGGGACAGAGGAAACGGCAGAAGCTTCGGTAAATAAAACAGGCGCTGATAAGTATGGCGGCCATCACAAGCACTTTCCAGGAAAACAGCGCCCCCGCAAGGCTGCCCAGGGACTCATCCAGTAGCACCAGGGGGATACCTCCCTCCAGGGTTCCTGCGGGACATATGTATTTGCAGAACGCGGGCACCGGAAGCCTTGTGGCCATCTTAAACACAATGGGCAGCAGGATTACAAATACAATCAGGATCACATATTTCAGTTTCGATAAAATCCGGGTAACCCGGTTCTTCTTAAGCTTGGGGACGGGAATTTTATAGAGCAGCTCCTGCACAAGCCCAAAAGGACACAGGAAACCGCATATGGTCCTTCCCAGCGTGACCCCAAGTAGCAGCAGCACCCCCAGTATATAAAAGGGCATCTTCCGGTCCAATGCCGCCAGGGAATTCTGAAGCGTCCCCAACGGACATGAACCTACCGCCCCGGGGCATGAATAGCAGTTAAGGCCGGGCACGCATAGGCCCTTGGCCTTGCCCTGATAAATGGATACCTGGGCAAATCCCTTCAGGTTCAGGTTATATAGTAATGCAGAACAAAGCTGTATCAGCCGCCTTTTCATGGTCCTCATCCTTTCATCCGATTCCTATGCACTCCAGACACACCCGGATTGCCTTGTGCAGGGTGTCCTGATATCCGCCCTGGTACAATCCGGCGCACAGAAATACAACTCCCAGAAAAAGGAGCAGGACCGTTATTCGATTCTGTCTCGTCATATGCCTCATATGGGACAGTCCTCCCTTTCACGTGTCTTCCCTCTGTATCCTTATAGCCCCAGAGCCTCTTTATACCTGCCGTACATGGTATCTGCGTCGTATGCGCCGGTTGATACATGGGTAATCTTGCCATTGGCATCCAGGACCACGGTGTATGGGATGGAATTGGAGGGATAGAGCATGGTCACCTCATAGTCTTCATCCAGCACCACCGGGAAGGTATATCCGTATTCGTCCACAAAATCCTTCACCGTATCAGCATCATCCCCACAGTTCACCGCAATGATGCCTATCTCATCCCCAAAATCTTCTTTTAAGCGCTCAAAAGCAGGCATCTCCCTGACGCACGGCCCGCACCAGGTCGCCCAGAAATTAATGATGACCGGCTTTCCTTTCAGGTCTGAAAGCGAGATGCTGGAACCGTCAATCAGCTCCGCCGTGAAGTCAGGCGCCTTATTGCCTGCCTTTAAAGGCACACCCGGCTGGGCCTCGATTCCGCTGTCGCCCTCACCTTTGTCTGCCGCCTCACCAGCGTCTGCCTGGGCCTTGTCTGCCGCCGCCTCACCGGCGCCTTCCTGCTCCTTATCCGCCGCGCCCTGGCCTGTTCCCGCCTGCCCCTTATCTGCCGCGGCTTTACCGGCGCCCTGGGCATCATCTGCCTTGTCTTTGTCTGCCACAGCTTTACCAGTTCCCTGGGCATCATCTGCCTTGTCTTTATCTGCCGCAGCTTTACCAGTGCCCTGGACATCATCTGCCTTGTCTTTGTCTGCCGCAACATCCCCGGCCGCCCCGGCCGTCTGCGCAGCCGTTGTCTGTTCCGCGCCCTTGCCCGCAGGACTGCACCCCGCTGTCTGAAGGGCCATACATAAGGTCAGGGACAGCACTGCACCCATCCTGACCGCTGACTTCCTGTTCAATCTAAAATACGGTTTCCTCATCTACATTTCCTCCCATCATCCCAAACCGTTATCAGTTCCATCCGTCGATCCTGGTTCCGGTATCATGATCCGTGGTTTCCAGTGACAAAAAAAGCTCGGTCTTCCGGGCTTCCTTAGAAAATAATAAATCCCAGGCAATGGCTTTCATACCATTACCTGGAATTTACTCTATCATATTTATTATCTTCTGTCCACCCGGCATTGCGGGGGTTTTTATGAAAGTTTTATTAACCTTTCATGAAGCCGTCCCTCAGCCGTCCGGACTGATTCCCCGCTGCTCACTGTATACGGGTCACACCTCATCCACCACAGGGACAACTTCCCTCTCGCTGTAGTGATGGGCTTCTTCGAGCATCATATCCTTAACCTTCATAAGCCTTGTCTGGGAACTCCGCTCATTCTCATCCAGCTTCATGGTGATGTAGCGGATATTCTGCTGGGTCTCGGGAATCATCACATGCTCCAGGGCATTAACACGGCGGCGGGTCTTTTCAATCTCCGCTGCCATGAGCTGGCAGGACTTTTCACACTCGGCCAGGCGCAGCATATCCGGCAGAAGGTCTGCCAGGCTTTTCACCGCATCATCCAGATCGCTGGAGGTAAAGGCAAATCCATAGGAATAGATGTCATTGGGGTCTGAAGTCCTGGTCTTATACTTGAACACAGGAATCTCCACACTCATCACATTCCTTGTCTCGGATTCCAGATAAACCTCCTGCTTGGGAGCCATCAGGGCCACATTCAGGGCTTCGTCTGTCATGCCGGAGCGGGCCAGCACAAAATTCTGGTTGGCCGCCGCAATGCCTGCCTCTACCTTCTCACGAAGGGCTTTGTTCTCACGCACCAGGTCCAGGAACTGACGCATCAATTCATCCCGCTTATCCTTCAGGAGCTTGTGTCCCCTGATTGCTGTCGCCAGCTTTTTCTTGAGACGGGTAAGCTCCATACGGGTGGGATTCACATGTTTTGCACCCATGTTATGTCAACTTCCTTTCTGACTGCTGGTTATTTTGCATCGTAGTAAAGGTCAAGGAATTTGTCCTTGATACGTTTCAGCTCGCTCCTTGGAAGGATGCGCAGGAGCTTCCAGCCGATTTCCATGGTTTCCTCGATATCACGGTCAGCATAGTAGCCCTGGGATACGTATTCTTTTTCAAACTCATCAGCAAACTTGGCATACAGCTTATCCATGTCAGTCAGGGCTGCCTCGCCAAGGATTACCATCAGTTCCTTTGCATCCTTACCACGGGCATAGGCTGCAAACAGCTGGTTCATGACATCGGCATGGTCTGCCCTTGTCTTGCCTTCGCCGATACCTTTATCCTTCAGACGTGAAAGGGAAGGAAGTACGTCGATTGGCGGTGTTACGTTCTTGCGGTATAAGTCACGGCTCAGGATGATCTGTCCCTCTGTAATGTATCCCGTAAGGTCAGGAATCGGATGGGTCTTGTCATCCTCAGGCATGGTAAGGATCGGGATCATGGTGATGGAACCGCTCCTGCCCTTCTGGCGTCCGGCTCTCTCATACAGGGAAGCCAGGTCGGTGTACATGTATCCCGGATAACCGCGGCGGCCGGGAACTTCCTTACGCGCAGCGGAAATCTCACGCAGGGAATCTGCATAGTTCGTGATATCGGTCAGGATGACCAGCACGTGCATATTCTTCTCAAATGCCAGGTACTCTGCCGCGGTCAGCGCCATACGCGGTGTTGCGATACGCTCAACCGCAGGGTCATTGGCCAGGTTGATGAACATGACGCTTCTGTCGATGGCGCCTGTTTCACGGAAGCTCTCCATAAAGAAGTTGGCCTCCTCAAAGGTGATACCCATGGCCGCGAATACAACGGCGAAAGGCTCACTGGTACCGCGCACCTTTGCCTGACGCGCAATCTGTGCTGCCAGGTTGGCATGGGGCAGTCCGGATGCGGAGAAGATAGGAAGCTTCTGTCCGCGGACCAATGTATTCAGTCCGTCTATGGCAGAGACGCCGGTCTGGATGAATTCCTCAGGATAGCTTCTGGCTGCCGGATTCATGGGAAGGCCGTTGATATCCATACGCTTTTCAGGCAGGATGTCGGGGCCGCCGTCAATGGGCTTGCCCATGCCGTCAAACATACGGCTGAGCATATCCTCGGACACGCCCAGTTCCATGGTACGGCCTAAGAAACGCACCTTGCTGGAATCCAGGTTGATGCCGGTAGCCGCCTCATACAGCTGCACCATGGCGTTGCCGCCGTCTATCTCCAGGACCTTGCAGCGGCGTTTCTCGCCGTTTGCCAGCTCAATCTCACCCATCTCGTCATAGGTTACACCCTGTACGCCGCGGACCAGCATGATAGGACCTGCTACCTCTTCAATTGTTCTATATTCCTTGGGCATTAGAAGTCCTCCTTTCTGCTCAGCTCATCGCTCAGTTCTGCTTCCAGTGTCTTGATCACATCTGCATAAACGCTGTCAAGATCGGCTTCCTCGGTGTATTTGAAACGTCCGATAGCCTCACGCACCGGAAGGTTGACCAGACGCTCGATGTTCACACCCTGGCTTAATGCCTGGCCTGCTTTATCAAAATATGCCATCATAAGCATCATCATCATGTGCTGCTTCTTCAGGGATGTAAAGGTATCAATCTCATGGAACGCGTTCTGGTGCAGGAAGTCCTCACGGATGGAACGGGCTGCCTCCAGTTTCAGGCGGTCAGGTGCGGACAGGGCGTCCATACCAACCAGCTGTACGATTTCATTTAACTCAGACTCTTCCTGGAGCAGGCGCATGAGACGGGCGCGAAGCTCGGTCCAGTCGCTTTCCACCTCTGCGTTGAACCATTTTTCCATGGTGTCCACGTACAGGGAATAACTGGTCAGCCAGTTGATGGCCGGGAAATGTCTCTTGTATGCCAGGTCGGCATCCAGGCTCCAGAATACCTTGACGATACGCAGGGTTGCCTGTGTGACAGGCTCGGAAATATCGCCGCCCGCAGGGGATACCGCCCCGATTACGGAAAGCGCGCCCTCGCGGTTATCACTGCCCAAGGAAATCACGCGTCCCGCACGCTCATAGAACTGTGCCAGACGGGAACCCAGGTATGCGGGGTAACCTTCCTCACCGGGCATTTCCTCCAGACGGCCCGACATCTCACGGAGTGCCTCGGCCCAACGGGATGTGGAGTCTGCCATCAGGGCCACGGAATAACCCATGTCACGGAAATACTCTGCAATGGTGATACCTGTATAGATGGACGCCTCACGTGCCGCAACAGGCATATCCGAGGTATTGGCAATCAGGACCGTACGCTCCATCAGGGACTTGCCCGTCTTTGGATCCTTCAGTTCCGGGAACTCATTCAGAACGTCCGTCATCTCGTTGCCGCGCTCGCCGCAGCCGATGTAAACCACGATATCCGCATCAGCCCACTTTGCAAGCTGGTGCTGTACAACCGTCTTACCTGAACCGAATGGTCCGGGAACAGCCGCAACACCGCCCTTTGCGATTGGGAACAGACAGTCGATGACCCTCTGTCCTGTTACAAGGGGCATGTCAGGGGACAGCTTCCTCTGGTAAGGACGGCCCTTACGTACCGGCCATTTCTGCATCAGGCTGACAGGATGCTCCTGTCCCTTCTCATCGGTCACCACAGCAACCGTATCCGTAACCGTGTACTCGCCGCCGCTGATATAGGTCAGGGTGCCTTCGATGCCGACAGGGATCATGATCTTCTGCTGTACCACATCCGTCTCCTGTACCGTACCGATGATATCGCCGCTGCCCACCTTGTCGCCCACATTCACTGAAGGCACAAAGGTCCACTTCTTCTCACGCTTCAGGGAGGGAACCTCCACCCCGCGGTTCAACAGGTTGCCGCCTGTCTTCTCCATAATGGCATCCAGCGGACGCTGGATACCGTCATATATACTTCCAATCAGGCCAGGCCCCAGCTCAACGCTCATGGGCACGCCTGTGGATTCCACCGGCTCCCCTGGTCCCAGTCCGGAGGTTTCCTCGTAAACCTGGACCGAAGCCTTGTCGCCATGAATCTCTATGATTTCACCAATCAAACGCTGGTCGCTGACGCGGACAACGTCGAACATGTTGGCGTCGCGCATGCCCTCTGCGAT
The DNA here is from genome assembly GCF_020709765.2 of Clostridium pacaense. Lineage (NCBI taxonomy): Bacteria > Bacillati > Bacillota > Clostridia > Eubacteriales > Clostridiaceae > Clostridium > Clostridium pacaense. Next base: position 183,400 of record NZ_JAJFEB020000006.1, on the reverse strand, counting down.
AACCAGCGGACCTGCTACTTTTTTAATTACGCCTTTGCTCATCTTTTACCTCCTTGTCATGAGCGCTTACTGCCCATTAAATATTATATCAGAGCCAACTGCCTGCTCTACTGACTTCTTCACTGCCATGATTCCCTTGCCCGTATTGCCGGACACACCTGGGATCAGTATGATGGCCGGAAGGTCAGCTTCACGGAAGCGGTCAATCTCCGGTTCAACCTGGGCCGCAAGGGCTTCCGTGATATAAATCACGGCATATCCGCTTTCTCCCAGTTCCCTTAATTTCTTTCCTGCCACTACCGGGTCTGTCAGGGGAAATGGTTCCAGACCCAGGGCTGCGAAACCGTAGATACTGTCCCGGTCGCCCATCACTGCAATCTTATACATACATCTCCCTTACCCTTTCCCGGATGGACTCTTCGGGAAGATGGTTGAGTTTCCCGGAAAGTACGATCCGAACTGACTTAATCTCGTTCTCACGCGCCAGAATATAAGCTGCCAGCGGTCCAAGTCCGAATGGGCTGTACTGCTGGGGCTTGATCTTGCGGATCATCAGATTGTCGCACCACCGTTCAAAGGCTGAAGGTGAGCGGCGCAGTTCCTCTACCGCATCTGCATAGGTGGTGGATTCCAGGTAAATACCGATGGCATCCACTCCTTCTATGGCCGCCTGGGCCAGGCGTGTTATATCCAAGGTATCACAAGGCGCCAGCGCCTGTTCCAAAAATGCCCTGTCCTTACCGGTACGGGATGCCCGCACCGCTGTCTTTATATCTGCTGCTGCCACTGTCAGCTCCGCATAAAGCTTCAGGAACTCATTGCCGGATGATTTACCGGCATGATGAATCGCATCCAGGGCCGCTTTGTCGATGATGATATCGCAAAGCTGTCCGTCCTGGGTGTGGAGAAGTGCCTTATAGGCCTCTTCCGCCGGTGCCCTCATGGGTTCCGGAAGATTCTGGAATTCCCGGTTCTGTATGGAGTCGCGTATCAGCTTCACATCCACGGAGCCCTGGTCAATGTAGATTCCGGGATAGTCATGGCCTGTGCGTTCTGCCTTGACCGCCTCCTTGATGGCTGCCTTCAGGTTGTGGTAGTCGTTGCCGTACAGGAACACGTCAAATACGGACACGTCCTCCACCAGTTCTGAAATCAGTCCCCAGGTCTTTTCCCGCTCCAGGGCCAGAAGTTCCTCAGCACTTGCCGTGCTGTCGTCGCCCCAACCCTTTTCCATGAGAAGCTGGATACATTCATCGTAGTCTTTTGCAGCTGTCAGCTGATCTAAAAATGCGCCGGATAGCAGGGACAATTCTTTGGAACGGATACGGGCTACTGCATAAACATATTGTTTGTCTGCCATTTAAAAAGTTCCTCCGTTCATGAAAAAAGAATTTCCTGCACCTTATCCTGCAATAATTCGTGGGCTGAATCAAAGATTGCGTTGATGGAGCAGTTCTCCTCAATCCCGCCGTAGGTCAGCACAAATCCGGCATCAATATCCCTGGTGTCCTTGGAAATGTGCAGGGCCGCGTCCTTATCCTTTAACGCAGCATTAAGTCTGTCCTCAAACCCTTCAGGGACCCGGGCAAGGTCTTTTTCTGAAAACAGAAGCTCGCCCTTACCTTCCTGTGCGGATTTGACAGCCAGTTTAAGAATCATGTCGAAATAGGCATCCGTGTCCATTCCCTTGAGTTCCGCCTTCGCCTTCTCAATGGTGTCGCCGATCAGCTTCTGCTTCTCGGCCAGGATACTTCCGCGTTTCCTAAGGTCGGCAGCGGACTGCCCCCTCTCCAGGATGTTGGCAACGGACTGCCTGGAGCGCCTCTCAATGTCGGCGCACTCGCTTTCCGCTTCCTTACGGGCAGCTGCCAGGACCTTCTCCGCCTCATCCCTGGCCGCCGCTAAGGTGCGTGCCGCCGTTTCCTGGGATTCTTCTTTTATCTGGCTGATGATTTTATCTAATCCCGCCATGCGATGTTCTCCTTTCCTGAATCTCTCCTGATATCCGTACAATGCTTACGCATTAACGCCTGCAATACCAAAGATAGCAAGGATGGAGATCAGCAGTGCCAGGATGGCGTAGGTCTCAACCATGGCCGGGAAGATCATTGCCTTACCAAACTGGTCCGGCTTTTTAGCAACTAAACCGATACTTGCAACAGCGGCCTTGCCCTGCTTGATGGCGGAATATAAACCAACGAATGCCATTGGAAGGCAGGCTGCCAGGTATAAGAATCCCTTAGCTACGGAAATGTCGGAGCTTCCGCCCATGATACCGATCTGTGTCAGGGTGATGAAACCGATCAGCAGGCCATAGATACCCTGTGTACCAGGAAGCAGCTGTAATACCAGTACCTTACTGAACTTGTTGGGATCTTCTGTCACAACCCCTGCAGCAGCCTCACCTGCGATGCCAACTCCGATAGCAGATCCGATTCCTGCAAAAAGTGCCGCCAGAACAGCTCCTAATAACGCTAAAACAACTCCCATATTCTCCATAACTAAATGTCCTCCTTGACTTTATAATATTTAGTGTGAATGGCGAAGGGTTCAAATTTCCTTCCGCCTCCCTCATAAAACTTTCCGAAAAATTCCACAAACTGCAGACGGTTTGTATGGACATACGCGCCCAGTGCATTGATTGCCAGGTTCAGGCTGTGTCCGATCAGGAATACCAGGATGAATACGATTGCTCCCGGAATGTTCCCTCCCACCATGCTTCCCATCTTGTTGAATACGGTGGAGATGACGCTGGTGGCAAGACCCAGGGCCAGCAGACGGGAATAGGAAAGGATATCACTCAGATATGAGGTTACCCCATACGCCCCGTAAAGGCCTTTCAGGATACGCTTGAACCAGCTTCTTGATTCCCGCCCGCTGGTAAGTACAATGCCGATAAGGCCGATTACCGCCAGCACGGCTGCCACGGTTCCCGCTGCCGCCGGAAGGGTGAAGCTCAGGCCCAGCATGTCGGTAAACATGGACATGGTCAGCAGGTATACAATACCGCCGCCCACCAGCATATACCAGAACACGGCATCATATATACCGTCCATCAGGCTTCCGTTCTTAACGCAGGTATAGAATTTAATCCCAAGTCCTGTGAAAAGATGGATGATACCGATCAGGAATGCGAACACCAGCATCTTCATGGGCAGGCTTACCGGCTCAAACCAGATGGGCGCCAGCCTTATGTCCGGCCTGTTGAAGAATGTGGTTGCAATCACATTGACCGCATCCCCGAAAAAGCTTCCGAACATAAAGCCCCAGAACGCGGTGGAAATACCGCAGTACATGAACATTTTCATGAACTTCCTCATTCCGTCTTCCATGTTCTTAAACTTAGTCAGGCAGTACGCTGTTCCTGCAATCATGATAAGCCCGTAGGCCGCATCGGACAGCATCAGGCCAAAAAGCACATAATAGAAGCAGGCCACCACCATGGACGGGTCTATCTCGCCCTGGCCCGGAAGGCTGTAGCTCTCAATGACCCCCTCCACAGGCTCGGCGAACTTGTTGTTGCGCAGCACCACGGGCACGTCATCCTTTTCTTCCGGCTCGGAAAATTCAATTACCACCTCATACTTATCCTGAAGCAGCTTTTCAAGCTTGGGGGCTGCTTCCACTGAGACATATCCGGTGATGAGGAATACCCTCCTGGACTGTACCAGACCGTTTAACACCCCGTACTTCTCGGAACGCATGGTGTAGTAGTCCATAACAAACTTGATGGAGTCCCGGTCAGGCGCCATTTCGGCGATTGCCTTCTCCGCTCCTGCAATCTCAGCCTTTACCTTGGAAAGCTCCTCCTCCAGCTGCTGCTGCCGTTTGGCAGGCACCAGGGAGCTGAGGGGCGGTTTCACAAAATTAAGCTTCTTTAACGCGTCTTCCACTGCTTCCGCGTCCCCTTTGGCACACACAATGAAAAGACAGGTCTGTTCCTTGGATGAACTGACAATGTTAAGGTCAATTGTCTCAGCCCCCGGCGCAAGCACGCCCAGCTGTTCCCTCAGCTGTTCCAGGGAAATCTCTTCCTGGATGGAACCGATGAATGCCACGGATTTCTTCGTCCCTTTAAAATCAAGGGGCAGATCAAAGGACTTCCATGGCGCCAGTGCTTCCATCTGCTGCTCCAGCTTCGGGATGACGGCACTGTTCTCGCCAATCTGTTTTGCCAGTTCCTGTAAGCGGTAGGCTTTCTTCATGGTCTCGTCGTGCTGGCCTGCATTGGCCTCATATTGCTCCACGGTCAGGATTTCCCTGCCTGCGAACGAGTCCAGCATGCCCTTGTCTTCCGGCGCATATTTATCCAGAATACCGACGGCCTGTTCCGCTATGATGGCATTGCGTTCAAATACGGTTTTGGAAGACGTTACATCCATCTTCTGGAACATATCATCTTCCTGCAGCACATTGCTGATTTCAAGTACCCCTTGGCGCTGCAGAAGCTCAAGGGTGCCCTTGCGGTCCTTTTTCAGTCCGCAGATCAGCACTTTTTTCATGGGCACTACTGCCAACCCTAAGCGCCTCCTTCCTTGCCTTCCCACGATTCTTCATCATCGTGGGCTTTCCTTACCTTTCCACGATTCTTCCCATCGTGGGCTTTCCTTGCCTTTCCACGATTCTTCCCATCGTGGGCTTTCCTTACCTTTCCACGATTCTTCCCATCGTGGACTTTCATCACAGCAGTTCCGATAAGATGATCTTGACTGCCTGTTCCTGTTTCGCGGCCACGGCACTGCGCAGATGTTCCAGTTCCTTTACTTCCTCTGCTCCCGCAGCCTGCATCATCTGCTCACCCTGAGCCTTTGCGTCTTCTTCGGCCCGCGCCGCAGCTTCCCTGGCAGCACTTGTCATGTCTGCCTTTAACTGCACGCCCTGGGCCTTCGCCTCCGCCACAATTGCTTCCGCCTGTTTTACCGCGTCCTTTTCAGCTGCTTCGGCAGCTGCCTCTGCCTGCCGGATCGCATCAATTGTCTCCTGGGCCAATCCAAATCCCCCTTTCCTTCCCGGAATTCCTCCATGCTTATCTCCGGTATATGTAAATAGTCTGTGCAGATAAGCCTGTAGGAATACTATGGCAAATACGTTTCAACTATAAAATGACAAGTTAATAGTATTTGTCCACGCCTTTCCTATTATTTTTGTACAATATGAATAGATTATAACCCATGACTAAAAAATTATCAATCCACTTTCTTACTTTTTCATGAAAAATTTTTAGGATTTATAAAAATTTTTGTATATCGTACAAAAAACGTCAAAAGGCTTCCATATTCCTACCCATTCTGCACCTTTGGAATTGTTATAAAAATAACAATTCCTTATATCAAAATAGGCTGCAGGTCCAAGGGGCGATTGACCTCTCTGCTGCAGCCGCATTTGTTTTTATGATACCACCATTTTGCAGTTTTGCAAATAGTAAATTTTTAACATCTTATTAACACCATTTAATCCGATATGATCATGCGCTTCTTCCCGCCGCCGTTCATCAGGCTGTAATATGCAGGAAGCATCAGCAGTGACAATATGGTGGACGCGGTCAGGCCGCCGACGTTAACAAGCGCAAGTCCCTGGGTCGTGGAACCGCTGTCCCCCAGAGCCAGGGCCATGGGCACCATGGCCACCACCGTGGTCAGGGTAGTCATAAGAATAGGCCTCAGACGTGTGGCTCCTGCTTCCACAAGGGCCGTATTAAGGTCCATCTCCCTCCGGTACTGGTTCACCGTATCCACATACAGGATACCGTTATTAACAACTGTACCTACCAGCATCAAAAAGCCTAACAGCGACGTCATACTGATGGCGCTGTCCGCCAGCCACAGGAGACCGAAGGCGCCTATGAGGCAGAACGGTATGGTGGTCATTACCATGATGGAGAACTTAGGTGACTCAAACTGTGCCGCCATGACTACGAATACAAGGAAGATTGCCAGTCCAATGGCCTGGAACAGTGCGCTGAACTCAGTTGCCATGGATTCCTCCTGGGCATTCTGGGCAATGGACACCGTGCCGCCTACATTGGGCTTTATCACCTCATCCATCAGCTGGGTCTTTGTATTCTTATTGGAATTCTCCGTGTAGATGCCGCTTACCGTCACACGGTACTGCTTATCCTGTCGTGTGATGGATGCCGGGCTGTCCGCGAAACGGATCTGGGCCACATCGGTCAGGGCCACGGACTTGCCGCTTGGGGTCTGGAGTGTAACGCTCTCCACCTGGTCCAGGGAACGGTAACGGTCCCTGGGATACTCCACCTTAACGTCAATATCATCGCCATTGATGTTCAGGGTGGTGGGGGTCACGCCGCTTAACATGTTGTTCAGGGTGCCGCCGATCTGTGCCGGTGACAGGCCTGCTGCCCTGGCCTTGATGGGATTCACCGTAACCTTTACAACCGAGGCCGCATTCTCCAGGGAGGAGTGCACCTTGGTCAGTTCAGGCCGCTGGCTCAGCCTCTGGGCAATGTCATCGCTGACCGCTTTCAGGTCATCGTAGTTGGTGCTCTGGAGTTCAATGGTATAATCATTCTCAGAGCCCATCATGGCGCTGACCTGGGAGTAGGCTTCCACCGTTATGTTGGTATCGGAGATTCCTGCCAGCTGCTGTTTCCACAGCTTGACAACCTCATCCGTTTCCATCTTCCTGTCCTTTTTCAGATACACGGTCACGCTGGGGTCGGAACTCATGCTCAGGCCTGAGCTTCCCGCCATGGTGAAGTAGGATTCCACATCAGGCTGCTGGGAAATGATTTCCTCCACCTGCTTCATGATCCCATCCACCTTGTCAATCTTCATACCCGGCTTAACTTCCGCTGTAACGGTAATCTGGCCCTGGTCATCCTCAGCCATAAGCTCCATCCTTAAGAACCTGGCAAGGAAGAAGGAGAATAACAGCAGCAGTATGGACGCCAGCATGACAAGTCCGCGCTTTTTAAGAAGGCTTCTCATGATGGTCCTGTAAGCCGCCTGCATCTTCTCAACCGGTCTTGAGAACGGCGCTGTCTTCTTCTCAATCGGTTTGTATATCATGTAACATAAAGGCACAACCGTAATGGCGGATATCAGGGAGGCCGTCATACAGAATACGATGGTAAAGCCCAGAGGCCGGAACATCATACCTGTCATCCCGCCCAGCATGGCCAGGGGCAGGAACACCACGCAGGTGGTCAGTGTGGAACCGATGACCGACTGGTACACAACCCCTGTTCCGTTTAAGGCTGCCTTTGAAAATTCCCTGAAGCCCGTATCGTCCGTGGCCCTGAAACAGCTCTCCAGCACAACCGTGGAGTTATCCACCATCATACCGACGCCCAATACCAGGGCGCTCAGGGTGATTACGTTCAGGCTGAAGCCCATGAGCTGCATCAATATCAGCGAGGCCAGGATGGACACGGGAATGGAGCTTCCTACAATCAGCGAGGCCTTCAAATCCCCGAAGAACAGCCAGATAATGACCATGGAAATGATGATGGCCAGGACCATGGTCTCAATAACAGAGCTTAATGAGGACATGATGGAGTCCTTATCATCATTGACCACTGTAATCTGAAGGGTGGGGTCCAGCTTTGTCAGGTGGTCCACCACCTTGCTGACATCCTTTGATACGGTCAGGGTCGCCGCATCCTGCTGCTTGCTGACGGTCAGGGCCACGATATCCTCCGGTACCCCGTTCTCAGCCTTGTAACGCGCAATACTCTCAATATCGTCCGCGCCCATGTATATGTTAGCCACATCGCTTAAATAAACGGTCTGGCTTCCGCTTACCGTAAGGGGGATGTCATTGAGGCTTTCCATTGTCTCAAAGGGCTGCTCCGTGGACACGGCCAGCTTCTGGTCGCCCACCTCTGTGTTGCCTGCGGGGTATGTAAGGTCCGCGCCGGTGATATCGCCTGCAATGGAGTTCATGCTGACCCCGTACTGCTTCAGCTTCTCAGGCAGCAGCTCCACCTTAATGTACTTCTGCACGCCGCCTGCAAGGGATACTTCGGCCACAGAGGACAGTTTCTCAAACTCAGGCACGATATTGTTATTTACATAGTTATAAAGGTCATCGTCCTCACCATGGCTGACAGCCATGATTACGTTCGGTTTTAAGCTGGTGTTCAGTTCCAGCATGATCGGATCCTCCGCATCATCCGGAAGTTCCGTCTTTGCAAGGTCCATCTGCTTTTTAAGGTCATCGTAGGCAACGTTCATATCCGTGCCGTAATCGTATTTTAACATTACGATGGACGTATTCTCCCTTGATTGTGAGGAGATGGTATCCAGACCGCTCAGGGTACTGGCCCTGTCCTCAATGGGTTTTGTAACCAGCTCATTCACATCATCCGGGCTGGCCCCGGGATAGACAGTCATGACAATCATCATGGACATGTTCATATCCGGCATTAATTCCAACGGTGATTTCATCACAGAGGATAAACCGAACACAATCAGGCACAGGATTGCAAGAACCGTACTGACCGGTCTTTTTAAGACGAGTTTCGTTAAGCCCATTTTCCTGCCTCCTTCTACTGTGCTTCACTTGGGTCTGCGGCTGGACTTTCAGATTCACCTGTCTGGCTGTCCCCATTGGCTGCGCCTGTATCCAGGGTCACCTTCGTCCCTTCCTTAAGTTCGGAGGTCCATGTGGTGAGTACCATGTCATCCAGGGTAAGACCTGAGGTCACAACAATATTGTCCTTATCAAATATGCCTATTTCCACAGGGACCTCATGGATGATGGCCTGGGCCTGGTCGTATGTATAGACATATGCGTCCCCTGCCTTGTAGTATACGCAGTGGGTGGGAACCAGCATCACATTCCTGGCCGTTGCCGAGGGAACCTTAATCTCCACACTGGTTCCCGGCGCCATGGTTTCATTATCCTCCACGGAAGCCTTTACCTTAAACAGACCGATGGAAGCTTCTGCCATATTGTTAACCTCAATCACGCTGCCGCTGTACTGGGTTCCTTCTTTGGTCATTGTCACAGGTGTTCCTGTGCTCAGGTTGTTCTTCACCTTCTCAGTCACATAGAAGGTCACGTTATTGCCGCCATCCCCTGCGATTACGCACAGCTGACCTGAAGTTCCCACACTGTCATGGACTTCCACGTTCAGCTGTTCCACGCGCCCGCTGATGGGGGATGTGACATGGCTGAATTCCATCTGGTTGTCATAGCCGATCTTGGCAGCCTCATACTGGAGGCGCTTTGCCTCAGCCGCGGTCTGATATCCCTCGAATTCCTTGTCAGATACAAAACCTGATGCATGAAGGGGCGCCATGCGGTTTAACGTGGAAACAGCGTCATCCCATGCAACCTTGGCGGTATCCATGGCGTTCTTGGCTGATGCCACCTGCTTTGTATCAATCTCCACAAGTACCTGGCCGGCTGCGATTGTATCTCCTGCCTTAACGTTCACTGCTGTCACGTCACCGCCAGCCTTTGGATATATGTATACAATATCCGCGGGTTCAATGGTGCCTACCAGGTCCGTTGTCAGTTCAATATCTCCCATGAACGGGGTCTGAGCCGTGACTACCGGATCCGGGGTGGGGGCAACAGGCTCTTCCTTCTTCACAATGCGGGCAATCAGGATCACTGCTATGATCACAATAATGATTCCCCAGATAATGCGCGTCTTTGCCTTTTTCATCTTCTCCTCTTTCCTTTCATATCCTTTATTATTTTGAGATGCATGATAACGTTAGAAAAAAACAAGGGAAATGGGCGTCTGCCGCCAGCGCCCTTCCCCATATAAGCCCTCTTTATATATAGACCAACCATCTAGTATTTTAGACAGTCACACCCATTTTTGTCTAACACCAAAATACGGATAATTAACAACCTATGGTTGTTAATTATAAAATTTTTTCAGATATTTTATAAAATTTTCAAATCTCTTCTCATTCTCTTTACGCCATATCACAATTATATTGGCGCTGACCTGGTTTTCCTCATTGGGAAGGGGGAACAGTTTCAGGCGGTCCCCGTAATTATGGTAGAACTCCTTAAAGCCGATATGAATCCCTTCATTCGCTATCAATGCCAGTTCAAGGCTGTTGACATTTTCGAAAAACCGGGCTTTCTGAAGGATATGTTCCTGCCTTGACAGCAGTTCGAACAGCTGCATCTCCGCGCCTGCAAAAAAATTCTTATACAGGCAGAGCATGGTTTCCCCCTTAAAATCTTCTATGGTTATTTTTTCCTTTTCTGCCAGAGGATTCTTCCTGGACAGCACATAGTACAACGGGAGTTTTCCAATACACAGCACACCGAACCGCTCCTTCAGCTGTTCATGGGTGGGAAGGAAACTGACCGTCAGCATCAGGTCCGGATTGCCGTTTGTCATATCCTTGATGCTGGTAAATTCATTTATCTCAAATTCCGTGTCGGGATCGATGGCCATATAATCGGCCAGAAGGTTCCCCGCCTTCTCAATGATACCGTTCATCCCCACCACTGCCAGGTTGATCCTGCTTTTTGCCCGCTCCCCTTCTTCCCTGGCCATATCCACGGAATCCTTGATTTCCGCCGGGATGTCCTTCCACCTCCACAGCAGCAGCTCGCCGCTTCTTGTAAGGCGCACATCCCTTGTGGTCCTGTCAAACAGGCGCAGCTCCAGCTCCTTTTCCAGGGAGGCGATTTGCCTGCTTAAGCCCTGCTGTGAGATATAGAGCCGGCTGGCTGCCTCGGTAAAGTTAAGGGTCTTGGCTGCTTCCAGGAAACACTCTATCTGATGGATGGTCATAAGCCGTCCTCCTGCGCATTCCTGCCGGCCCCATATAATCCGAACCCATAAAATCCCTTCCGCTCCAACGGCCACTTTGGCATCTCCAGGCGCACGGTCTTATATGGATTGACAATCTGGCAGACCACAAGATTGCCGAACATATCAATATACATCCCTGCGTCCAGCCCGGACAATCCCGCCCGTTCCGTGAGGAACGCAAACATCTGCTCCACGGCCCGGCCGCAGGCCTCATCCACGGTCTCCCTGGAGGAAATCACGATCCACCGGTCCGCCAGTTCCACCAGCGGCCATGTAAGGTCCAGCGATTTCAACACATCCACCCGCACCGTGACCCTTCCTCCAATCTCCACACCGCAGTTGCCGCATTCCCCATCTCCCATGATGGCATGCAGGTCCCCCATGGCCAGAAGCGCGCCCGGCACATTCACAGGCAGGTAGAGGACCGCGCCAGGGGCAATGCTGGTACAGTCCATGTTGCCGCCGTGGTCCTTGGCGGTCAGGGTGCTTTCCTCCCCATGGCCCGGCGCGGTTCCGATGACCCCAATCATGGGACGGACCGGGATTTCCAGTTCCCCATAGGATATCTTCCCACCCTTTACAGGCAGGCGCCGGATCACATACTCTGGGAAATGTTCCTTAAGCGCGCCTCCTGTGGGTCCTTTGTCCAGGATTCCCACCTGGTCCAGCTCCATGTCCTGTATCTCCACCAGGAGCATGTCGCCGGGACATGCATCTTCTATATATATGGGTCCTGTGGCCGGATTGGCCAGTCCATGGTCCACATGGGCAAAATCCGAACCTTCCGGGAGGAGCTGGCCCATATGGCAGTCATATGTCTCAAATACAACGGTATCCCCGGCCTTAACCCGGCACACAGGCCGGTGGTCCGGGGAGAATGTATGGATTGCATGTGTTTTTTCTATATAATGGTTCATATTGCACCTTCTTCTTTTTCTGCACGGCTGCCTTCCCCATCTTCCTTCGCAGTCCCGGGAACAGCGGTCCCGGCCTTTCGGATGGTCATGACAGCGGACGGGTCAAGGGCATCCCTGAGCGCGTCCCCCACAAAGTTAATGGCAACCACCAGGATGACAATCAAAAGACCCGGAGGCAGCCACAGCCACGGCTGTTTTGTCAGCACGGTCATTGACTGGGCGCTGTTCAACATGTTGCCCAGGCTGGCTGCCGGGGGCTGTACCCCCATGCCGAGGAAACTCAGGGACGCCTCGTCCAGCATGGACAGCGCCATGACCGAGGTGGCGTATACCAGGATGGGGGCCACTGTGTTGGGCAGGATATCGGAAAAAAGGATATGCCGCACCGGCATGCCTGCCACAATACTGCTCTTCACGAAATTGGTTTCCCGCAGGCTTAATACATTGCCCCTGACCAGACGGGCTATGCCCGGCCAGTCCACAAACCCAAGTATCAGTATGATGCTCCACAGACCCGGTTCAAAGATGGCCGCCGCCACCAGCACCAGAAGGATATAGGGAAATGACATCACCATATCCGTAAACCGCATGATGGCTATGTCCAGCCACCCGCCAAAGTAACCGCCTAACAGCCCCAGGATCACACCGATGGCAGTGGAGATAGCGGTTGCCAGGACGCCCACCAGAAGGGAGATACGGGTAGCGTAGAGCAGGCGGCTTAACATATCCCGCCCAATCTGGTCCGTGCCCAGGATAAACTTAAGGCTGGGCGCCGCCCCAAAGGGACCTGCTATCTCTTCCGGGTCATAGGGCGCTATGACGGGGGCCAGTATGGCCGCCGTACAGATCACAGCCAGCACTGCCAGGCTCACACAGGCCAGGCGGTGGTGGCGGAACCTGCGCCACACGGTCTGCCAGTAATTTTCTCTTCCTATATCTTCATATGTCGTAACTCTGTCTTTGTCCATTTTATCTCTATCCTACTCCTGTCATAACGGTACATCCAACGGAAAGCAATTCCCAACACGCCCTCTGCACCTGTCATTCATACTGGATGGCCGGGTTCACCACTGCATACACGATATCCGTCACCAGGTTGGCAAGGAGCACCACCACTGCGGACAGAAGGCAGACTCCCATGATGACCGGGTAATCCCTGTTAAGGATTGCGCTCATGGTCATCAGTCCAAGACCGGGCCATGAGAAAAGCTGTTCCACAATCACGGCCCCGCCGAACAGCACGGGAATCTGCATCCCTATGACCGTGACAATGGGGACCAGGGCGTTGCGCAGCGCATGTTTGTAGATGACCAGCCGTCTTCCGATACCCTTGGCCCTGGCCGTGCGCAGGTAATCCTGCTGGAGGATTTCCAGGACCGCGCTGCGGATATAGCGGATGTTGGTGCCTGCCATGGATACGGACAGCACCAGCACGGGCATTACCATGTGGGCCGCCACGTCCCCGGCCCCGCCTGCGGTCCCCAAGGTGACCATGCCGCCTGAGGGCAGGATTCCCAGGGTCACATTGAAAATGTAGACCAGCAGGAGGGACAGGAAAAATCCGGGTATACTGCTGCCGAAAAAGGAGGCCGTGACCACGGCATAATCCCCCTTGGAATACTGGTGGATTGCACTGTAGATACCCGCGGGCACCGACATGATCAGGCTCACGATCAGGGACACCCCCATCAGCAGGAGGGTGGGGCCAAGATGGCTTCCGATCATGCTGCCCACCGCCTCGTAGGATTTAATGGAAAAGCCCATGTTGCCCTGGAGCAGCTGGCCCAGCCACATGAAGTACTGGATATAGAAGGGCTTATCCAGCCCCAGCGCGGCCTCCTTGGCAGCCACCGCTGCCTGGGAGATACGCGCCCCCTGCATCATTTCCAGGGGACTTCCTGCAAAACACATGATGGCATAGTCAATGATGGTAATCCCGATCAGGGTTGGGAGGGCAATCAAAAGCCGCTTTATAATATACTTTGTCATATCAGTCAACTCCTTCCTGCCCGGCATGGATACATGATACAAGATGGCTGCCGCTGCCTGAGGCAGGCCTCAGGTCCATCCCTGCCGCGGCACACTCCCGGCTGCGTCTGGGGCATCTGGGATAAAAAGGACATCCCTCCCCAGGCCCGGACAGGATTTCCGCCTCCCCCTCAATCACTCCCCGGCCCAGCCGCTTCCTGGTCCTTGGATCGGCCAGGGGCACTGCGTCGAACAATGCCTTGGAATAGGGATGAAGGGGATGGTCAAACAGTTCCCTGCTGTCGGCCAGTTCGACAATCTGTCCCAGATACATCACCGCAATCCGGTCGCTGACATAATTGACAGCGCCCAGTCCGTGGCCGATGAATATACAGGTCAGGTCAAGCTCCTTCTGCAGGTTCTTGAGCAGGTTCAGTATCTGGGCCTGGATGGACACATCCAGGGCGCTGACCGGCTCGTCACAGACAAGCAGGCTGGGATTCAGGGAAAGCGCCTTGGCAATGCCGATGCGCTGGCGCTGTCCGCCCGAAAACTCATGGGGGTAACGGCCAAGGGCATTCCTGGCAAGGCCCACCAGATCCAGAAGATGCTCCACCTTCTGATGTATGTTGCTCCTGTCAGCCAGCCCATGATAAAGCATGGGTTCTGCCAGGATTTCGAAAATATGCTTTCTCGGGTTCAGGGAGGAGTAGGAGTCCTGGAACACCATCTGTAACTGGGTACGGATGGCCTTCAGCTCCGGCTTCCTCATACGGGACAGGTCCCTGCCCTTATACAGGATGCGTCCGCCCGTAGGACACTCCAGCCCCACAATCTGGCGGCCCAGGGTGGATTTGCCGCAGCCTGACTCACCTACCAGCCCCAGGGTCTCACCTTTATGGATTGAGAATGATACCCCGTCCACGGCACGTATCTCGCCTGTGCTCCGGGAGAAAATCCCGCTTTTGGCCGCATAATATTTCTTAAGTCCTTCAACCTGAAGAAGGGGAGCCGTGTCCATACCGTCATTTTGAAGCATCGTTCCCCACCTCCCCTGCGCGGCAGCATCTTACCAGATGGCTGTCCATTATCATCGTGTCTGTCTGGGGCCGGCTGCAGATATCCCTTCTGTAAGGACAGCGGTCCGCAAAACGGCAGCCCGTAATCATGTCGTACTGTTCCGGCACCATGCCTTCTATGGACTCCAGCACCCGGTCCCTCCGGTCCATTATCCCTGGCACGGAGCGCAGGAGGGCCTTGGTGTAGGGATGGGCCGGGTGGTCAAACAGCTCCAGCACAGGGGCCTGCTCTATCATCTGGCCCGCGTACATGACCAGCACCCGGTCGGCCATCTGGGCCACAAGGCCCATGTCGTGGGTTATCAGAAGCACCGACATCCCCAGTTCTTCCTTCAGTTCCAGGATAAGCTCCATGATCTGGGCCTGGATTGTCACGTCCAGCGCAGTGGTCGGCTCATCTGCAATCAGCAGGGAGGGACTGCAGGACAGGGCCATGGCAATCATCACCCGCTGGCGCATGCCGCCGGATAGCAGATGGGGATACCGCCGCATCACGGCGGCAGCGTCGGGCAGCCCCACCTTCTTAAGAAGCATCAGGGCACGGGCCGCTGCCTCCTCTTTTCCCAGGCCCATGTGGACCCGGATGCTTTCCGTCATTTGGTTCCCAATGGTGAACACCGGGTTTAAGGATGTAAGGGGGTCCTGGAAAATCATGGTAAGCCTGTCCCCCCTGATCTGGTCCAGTTCCTTTTCCGTCATGGCCAGCAGGTCCTTACCCTCAAACAGCACGCTGCCGGAGGTCACGGAACCTCCCCTGCCCAAAAGGCCCATGACGGACAGGGACGTGACACTTTTCCCGCAGCCGGATTCCCCCACGATACAGACCACCTCGCCGGGGTCCACATAAAAGCTTATGTGGTCCACACTTATATTCTTTCCTCCGTCACCGGAAAAGGACACCTCCAGATCCGAGACTTCCAGGATATGTGACATATTATTCCTCATTTCTATGAACTGATTTATCAGACCTGCTGCGGCAGCCAGGCCGAAACAGGTCTGAATCAAGAACACCCAGAGAGCAAACGCCCCCCGGGATTCTGTATATTAGCGATTCAATTGGCTTACTGGGCAATATCCCACTGTTCCACATGGTTCAGGAAACCATAGACACTTGGCCTGGCACCCACAAGACGCTTGTTCACGCCAGCCATGGTCTTGATGATATAGGCGGAGAACATGGGCACGTCCTCCTGTACCTGCCTGTCAACAATGGAGTACAGTTCCTTTAACTGGCCCACATCATCGGTAAGGGATACCTTGGACAGGGCCTCGTTAATCTTATCATTGCCATACCCGGTCCAGCTGCCCTCGCCTCCAAGGAGCCAGGCCACGTCGGCGTAAGGATCCACCGGCGGATAGGTGTACTGGATTGCCATCACGTCAAAATCACCTTTTGCTGCATTGGCCATCAGGGTATTGATGTCCATGGTCTGGATCTCCGCCTTGATGCCCACCGAAGCCCACTGTGCGGCAATGACGGAAGCAGCATTGACAAAGGTGCTGTCATCCGAGTTAATGCTGAACTTAATGGTCCGGTTCCTGTCCCATCCGCTTTCCTCCAGAAGGGACTTCGCCTTCTCAGGGTCATATGGAAGTGGGGTGATGGTATCGTCAAAGTAGGGGCTTGCCGAGGACAGGAAACCTTCTGAAACCTCCCCGTAGCCCTTTAACAGCTGCTCCAGGATCTGGCCGCGGTCAATGGCATAGACCATGGCCTGTCGCACCCTGGCATCCGTTATGCTGGTGGTGTTGATGAATACGGACTGGTTGGTTATGGGTTCACCGAAGGAGGTGGTCACATTCTCCAGCGCCTGGATGCTCTCATAATCCTCCAGCGGGATGGCGCTCAGGGTGTTCTGGGTCACGTCAATCTCACCTGACTTAAGGCCCGCATACAGCTGGCTGCCCTCCACGATCTTGATGTTCAGCCGGTCAATCTTGGGGGCGCCTTTCCAGTAGTCCTTATTAGCCTCATAGGATACATAGTGGTCCCTGTCAAATTCCGTCACCTTATATGGCCCGCTCACCACATCCGGGCGATTGAACCACGGGTCGGACATAAGCTCCTGTTCGCTCATGTTCTCAATCACATGCTTTGGAAGCGTCATGAGATACCGTGCATAGGAGCTGTTAAATGTAATCAGGGACATGGGCGCCTTGGTGGTAAAGCGGACGGTCTTGTCATCCACCTTGGTGATGCCTTCCACATGGTCTGCGCCTTCCGCCACGAATCCGTCATCCCCAACGCCTTCGAATACATAATACATCATGGCCATATTGCCGATGGTGGGGCTGCATATGCGCAGGGCCGTATATACCACATCATCCGCGGTTACAGGCTGTCCGTCGGACCAGACCGCCTTGTCATCTATATGCACAAGGAAATTCCGGTCATCCTCAGCCGTCACCGAATCCGCCAGCATCCCTTCAAAATTCATATCCCCGTCCAGTTCCATGAGAGGAAGGAACATCAGGCCGGTGGCGTATTTGTTCATCTCCATCCCGTCCATCAGAAGGGGATTCAGGGTGTTCAGGGTATTGGTCACACCGATGTTCACGATCTTTTCCCCGGCAGCGCTGCCCCCGGCCTGTCCGGCCTGGGTCTGGCCCGTTGTCCCGCTTCCTGGCTGGGGCGCGTCGTTCCCCCCTGCCTTACATCCTGCCAGCGACAGGGCCATGACTGTGGCCAGGGCAAGTGAAACGCACCTCTTAGCCATTGTATTTTTATTCTTCATCCTGTTTCCTCCTGAGAATATTCCTCATTCAAAGCACACTATTCATAGTAATTTAGTATGGTTTTATTTATATCATCACAGCTGGGAAAAGTCAATAGCTGTGATTTATCTGTACCTATTTTAGCATATGTGATTTTAAATGAAAAGCTGAATCTTGTGCATAAAATTCCAGTAATACACCAGGCAGAGGCCCTGGCCTTCCCATGACCGCGGCCGGGGCGCCCCAACAGTTCCTGGAGCGCCCCGGCCGTTTCCTTTTATTGTATTCAAATATCCCCTATCCCAGATACGCAATCACATCCATCAGGCTGTCCATCCTGCGGGTTATCAGTTTCTTCTCCCGCTCCCCGGGTTCCACCTCATCCGGTATCATGATTACATGACATCCGGCCGCGGCGCCCGCCCTGACCCCCAGGATTGAATCCTCCAGGACAATACATTCATCCGGCCTTCTGCCCAGTGTCTCTGCCGCCTTAAGGTAGATATCAGGGGCCGGTTTACCTTTCTTTACCATATCCCCGAATATCATACAGTCAAAATATCCACTGACCCCCGCCATCCCGAGGTACTCCCTGGCAGTGGGTTCATCCGTGGAGGTGGCCAGTCCGATACCGTAGCCAGAGTGTTTCAGATAACCTAAAAGTTCCATTAATCCTGGCTTCAGAGGCATCCCATTCTTTTCCAGATACCCGTCCACATACTCCTGCCTGTACCTGCGCACAGCGTAAAAATCAAATGTATCCCCTAACGCTTCCCTGAACGCACTGATACAGGATCCGCGGTCCGCTCCCCTGGTACGGTTTAACAGCTCCTTCGTAATGGGGAAACCGGTTACCCTTCCGGCATACAACCAGGCATCCCCATAAAGACGCTCCGTATCAAACATCAGGCCGTCCATGTCAAATATCGCCGCACGGATCATCATTTCTCCAGGACCGCTGTGTTCAAAGATGCATCCTCCTGGGCCACATAGTGGTCGCGCACCCCGTCCAGCTTCTTGCTGCCAATCCGCTTGTGGAATTCAGGATCCTTAGGTATGTCCGGGTTAATCCCCAAATCCTGGGGCGCCATGCAGGCCACCACCTGAAGGGGAATGATGTATTCCCAGCAGGAGAACATGGGGTCTTCCACGAATTCCACAATCAGGTTTTTGTCAGACTGCACATCCACGCCATCCGGCGATGCAATCAGGTAATTATGCGGCGTCCACTCACTGAGTATCCCAACCAGCTTCATGGTCCTTGGCTTATAGTCTCCCCTGGAAGCCAGGTAGAAGATGTGGGCGCTGTCCGTGATGGAGTTATAGATACCGTGGAAAAATTCTTCGATATCATACCCGCTCACGCCCTGACGGACTGTCTCCAGGATCTTAAGGGCGCCTTCCAGCACATCACAGTACATGCCGTCATATCCCACAACAATCACCCGCTTTGCCGGAAGGAACTCGTCTTTAATCCTCTTATACCACTCCACGGCGGCGTCCGTGACCTTCCCCAGGTTGCCAATGACCCGGAACATGCGCTCCCTGTATCCAGCCGCCTTTTCCTCCGTGGCCATGCCCTTTGCAATGGCCAGTTCCGTGAGCATCATCATGAGGGTAGCAGTGGTTCCTGCGTAGCCCTTGGTCTTTGCCCCGCATTTTTCATTCCCCACTTCAATCTTAGTGGATGTGTCGGCGTGTTCAAAGATAAGTGCCGACGGGTTTTCGGACACGGCCGCCGTGTGCAGTCCGCGTTCCCTTGCGGAATCCAGGCCTTCCACCGTGGACAGGCTCTGGCCGCCCTGGGACATGCCGATTACCAGGGTTTTCTGATTAAATACCTTTTCCTCCCTTGCAAACTGGGTCGGATACATGTTAAATACCTTGATTCCCAGCAGCTCCTCCAGATACAGCTTGGCTGCCAGGCCGGCGTGATAGCTGGTGCCGGAGCCGATTACATAGATCTGCTCAATCTCCACATCCTTAAAATGGCTTACAAAGCCCTTTGTTATCTCTTCTCTTCTGTTAATGATATCGGTCAGCACGGCCGGTGTCTCACATATGTATTCAAACATCTTAGATTCCATCATAAAATACCGAAGAACGCACCCACAATGCCGATGGCAATCATGCCGAACATGATCGTGGTGGTCTTAAATCCTTTCTTTAATAATGCAAATGTCCCAAAAGTCAGTCCCAGAGGAAGCACGGAAGGCAGCAGCTGGTCAAACACACCCTGTATCTCAACAGTTGCCTCTCCCATGGTAAGCACCAGGGGCGTTGAGAAGGAGACCATGGAGGCTATCATGGCCCCGACCACGCAGAGTCCCATGACCTTGGCGCAATTTGTAAGTATTTCAATCATACCCGATGCCTGGGCAGCTTCCACGAACCCGACACCGCTCTTATACCCCAGCTTCAGCCCGTACCATCTGGCTACATAGTGGGGGATGTTGAATATCAGGAGGAACAGGATTGCCCCCAGGATGCTGCCCTGGGCCGCCAGCCCGCAGCCGATGCCTGCCGCGATGATGCGGAAGGTACCCCAGAAAAAGGAGTCGCCGATTCCCGCAATGGGTCCCATCAGGGCTGCCTTCAAAGCAGCAATGGATTCAATGTCAAACTGGTCGCCGGACTTTTTATTTTCCTCCTCCATGGCAATGCATGCGCCTGTGATGAAGGTCACCAGCTGAGGCGTTGTGTTGAAAAAGGACAGATGACGTTTCAATGCCTCGGACGCCTCCTTCTTCTCCGGGTACAGGCGTTTTAACACCGGAAGGAGGGAATAGCAGAATCCCACGTTCTGCATACGTTCGTAGTTAAAGGATGCCTGTAATGGGAAGGAGCGCCAGAATACACTGCGCATATCATTTTTTGTGACGATCCCGCCCTCTTTAAAAGTTTCATTGGTGCCTGCCATTATAATTCACCTCCCAAATCATCTGACATGGTGTTAACTGCCATGGATGCCATGTCGCGTTTTCTCTGCATGGCCTGCTGATAAACCACATAGGCAATGGTAGCGCCCACAATCGCCACGCCTACCGTGCTCATGCCCAGCAGCGCCGTCAGTACAAAGCCCACAAAGAGATATGCCGCATTGGTCTTATCGAATATAAGCTGCATAAGGATTGCGATTCCCAGTGCGGGAAGCATCCCACTTGCCACCTTCAGTCCGCCCAGGATGAACGGAGGCAGGGCAGCCACAAAACCGGCTATGGTATTGGATCCAAGCAGCACGCCCAGGAATACAACCAGGAAGGAGCTGAACCAGAACAGCCATGCCCCTGCCCACAGGGCTTTTGAGATTCCCTTGTAATCCCCTTCCTCAGCCGCCCTGTCGGCCCAGTGCAGGAAGGTGGTATTAATGGTCCTGTCCAGGATGCCCACGGACTGGGCCAGGGTTGCGATTGGAAGTGACAGCGCCACGGCCGCGTCCATATCAAGGCCGGACATGATGGCAAATGCCGTTGCCAGGATTCCTCCTGAGACCACATCCGGCGGCGTTGCCGCGCCGATTCCCACAATCCCCATCATGACCAGCTCCAGGGAAGCCCCCATCACGATGCCTGTATGTACATCCCCAAGAATCAGTCCTACGATAGGTCCGGTCACGATTGGCCGGTCAAACATATGCTGTCCGCATACACGGCCGTCCCAGATGGCGAATCCTGCAAGGATTCCCAAAATTAATGCTTTAAATAACATCACACATTCCCCCTTCTTTTACTTGTTATACTCTTTTACAATGTCCTCATAGGACAGTTTCTTCTCAGTGGGCACTGCCTGAAGGTACACATCCTTTCCCATGGCATGGATTTCTTCCAGTCCCTTCATATCCTTCCCATCCAGGTACACCTGGCGTTCCACCATCTTCTTTCCCGGCGCCTGACGGACGCCTCCCACACACAGGTTGGGGATGGACGGGCATTTCTCCATCAGGTACCGTGCATCCTCCACGCTTGCCGTCACCACGAAAATGGTCCTGGCCGCATGCTTTGGATTATTAATGACGGCCACGGCGCCATCCAGGGACTTGATGGACAGCACTGCCTGCGGAGGTTTCGCCATGTTAAATGCCATCTGCATCAACTTATCCGTAATCGCCTTATCGTTGGCAACCACAATGGTGTCAGCCCCCAGATAGGAAGTCCAGCTGACAGCCACCTGTCCATGGATTAAACGGTCATCTACCCTCAATAACTTAATCATTCCTATTCCTCCTATGGTTTCCTAAAAACATTGCTGCAGTTTCCTTTATTTCCTTACAGTTCCCCTAAATCCCCGGATGCATCTGTATCCGGGCCGGATTCCATCATGTCGTTTACCAGATACATGGACGACCTGGAATTCTCAATGGCTGTGCGCAGCATCCCCTTGTCAGCCTCTTCCCCTTCCCCCAGCGGAAGCAGCGCTATCTCCAAAAGCAGCCCCAGGTTCAGTCCTGTTACCAGATACACCTTCCGTCCATCCCCCAGCAGCTTCATGGCTGCCTGGGTGGTGCTTCCGCCTGCGATATCCGTAAGCACCACCGTGGGGCCATTGCTGCCAAAGCCTGTGATTTTTTCCTCAATCATGGAAGCTATCTCAGG
Source organism: Clostridium pacaense (assembly GCF_020709765.2). Lineage (NCBI taxonomy): Bacteria > Bacillati > Bacillota > Clostridia > Eubacteriales > Clostridiaceae > Clostridium > Clostridium pacaense. The sequence continues at coordinate 161,373 of NZ_JAJFEB020000006.1, read as the reverse complement.
TATGGTTTCCTTTGCCGTGATGCTCACGTAATCCACGTGCTCCACCTGTCCCAGCACCAGGTTCAGGGAGGTCAGGATTCCCTTTGCAAAATCCGCATGGGTAACCAGCACCATATTTTTCATTGTCCATCCTCCTTTCCATCTATTTGTATTTCCATTTCCTTCCTTAAATCAGTCCAATTGCATATATCTTTTATCGTTCTTTGTATATACATTTGTCCGCGTGGTTATATATTACCATAAGCGCATATACTTTTCAAGAGGTTTTTAGTAATTTTCATAAAGTTTTTTCTGGTTTACGGCGCTTTATGTATAGACATTTATTAATTTTCATTATATAATAGACTAGAATAATTGTGAGATAAAAGGAGATATTTCCATGTCAGGCAAACCTAAGTATATACAAATAGAAGATTCCATACTCAATCAGATAAAAGGCGGGATCCTGCGGCCCGGTGACCAGATTCCCACCGAGGCGGAGCTGTGTGACACGTTCCAGGTCAGCAGGATGACCGTGAACAAGGCAATCCAATCCCTTGCATCCAAGGGTTATATCAACCGGGTGGCAGGCAAGGGCAGCTTCGTGACCAATGTACATATACAGAAACCCATTGTCAGGATACCTCAAAGCTTTTCAGAAGACATGCGCTCCATTGGCCTGACGCCCGGTTCCCGGCTGGTGGACTACAGGATATACCGGGGAAGCGAACTGCCTGAAGCCGCTGCCCAGGCCCTGAACGTGGCCGGGGACGATATGGTCCATTATTTCTCCCGCATCCGGACCGGCAATGACATGATTATCTGCATCAGCTATACCTATGTCCCCTGCAGGGTCCTTCCGGCCATTGATGTGACCCGGCTGGAGCACTCTTTCTTTGAATATGTGAAGGAACTCGGATTGAACGTACAGTCCATGGACCTGTCGCTGACAGCCACCCTGCCCACTGAGGAGCAAAAGAAGCTGCTGGGGATAGAGAATGAGGCGCTGCTGAAATCATTTCACAATACGTATCTGGACAACGGGGATATACTGGAATATATTGAGACCTATTATATAGGAAGCATGTATACTTACCGGATTACCCTCTGATACAGGACATGGGCCTGGCAGCCACACAGCCGCCAGGCCCACGCCTTTTTCTATTTTCTTCTATCTCCTCAATCTCCCTGGACCAAACCTGAATTAATATTCCATCTGACGGTAATATCTCCTGGTTGTCAGAGGATGGTTCCTCTCCTTCTCCAGATGGCAGCTGAGACGCTCCGTCATTGCATACATCACCATCGGGGAAACAATCTTCCTGTACTCTGCTTCGGTGAAAGGCAGTTCAATCTCCTTGGTGTCAAACACATTGATTACCTTTGTGACCTTCTTGGAGAAATCCATCACACGGTCCATCAGCGGCCTTGTCTCATCCTCGCCGTAGAACAGGATGAGGCTTGTATCCTCCTCCACCAGTTCAAGGGTCCCATGGAAGTATTCGGCTGCGTGGATGGACTTTGTCTTAATCCACTGCATCTCCTCCAGGATGCACATCGCATAGTCGTAGGCCTCTCCCCACATCATACCTGCGCCGATTACCATGTGATAATCCGTATCCTTGTGCTCCTGTGCCATTTTCGCACATCTGTCCTCGTACTGCTCCTTTGCCTTAATCAGATATGGCACAATCCCTGCGTACTGATCCATGAATTCCTCGTACTTGTCAAATTCCCCTGCGTTTTTCTTAAACCTTGCCAGAAGGGCAATCATATAGGTATAAATGGCTTCACACAGACAGTCATCCTCTGCAAAGCTGAACAGCTTGTAGTCGGCAAATTCGCAGACAGGGGTATTGTCATTGGACACATATACAACGGTGCGGGCGCCGGCTTCCTTACAGTACTTTGCAGCCGCCACGATTTCTTTTGTGTTGCCGCTTCTGGTGGAGAATACACATACGGAATCCTTGGTGAACTTCCTGTGGCCCGCTGCCATGAACTCAGCCGCAATCACACTGTATGTATCAATCTGTGATGTTGTATCCAGCCAGTACTTCATGGGAAGGGAATGGGCGTATGTGCCGCCGCAGCCGATAAAGAAAATATTGGTGTAACCCTGGCTGCATATCTCGTCTACCGCTTTCTCAATCTGCGGCCTTAAGGCAATTGCCTCGCTGACTACCTTTTCGTAACGTGGAATGTCAAAATTAAACATATCTGGTTCCTCCTTGGATTTAAATTTATTATGTCGTCCTATGATGTTATATTACATCACGTAATGTATTTTGTAAAGTACTTTTTTTCTTTTTCCCAATTTCTTTATGGGAACTTGCAAAAACACGGATTATGTCATATTATATTGTATTAAGAAAGGATTCCTGCCTGGGACGTGTTCGGACATAACGCCCCATAGGGCAGAATGACGGTGATATTTATGATTCATTTCGATGCAGGCAGTATAGACCCCTCCAGCATTACCCCCATGTACAAGCAGGTGGCCAGCATTATCTCCGAAGGCATCCGCAAAGGGGAACTGAAGGTAGGAGAAAAGCTTCCTTCTGAGTTTGAACTGATGAAGGACTTTAACGTAAGCCGTGTGACAATCCGGGGCGCGATCTCAGAGCTGGTGACAGACGGGCTTCTGGTGCGCAGCCAGGGAAAGGGCACCTTTGTGGCTCCGCAGAAAAAGCTTCAGTCCGCCAATGATACCACTGGCCTGACTGATTCCTGCCGCCAGGCAGGCAAGGTGCTTAAATCCCAGGTGCTGTCCGTAGAATACGCTTATCCCACCCATGCCGACAGTGAATTCCTGGCGGTGGATGAAAGCCAGCAGGTCATTGAAATCAAACGGCTCCGCTACATAGACGGACATCCGTCCATTCTGGAAACCCTCTACTTTCCAAGAAAGTATGATTTTCTTCTCCATGAAAACCTGGAGGGATCCGTGTTCTCAATCCTGCACGCCCACGGTATCACGGTGCACAACAGCAGGAGGACCCTTGAAATCAGCAACGCGTCCTCCAATGAGGCCGGACTGCTGGAAATCAAGCGCAACTCCCCTCTGCTGCTGTTTCGGGATTACCAGTCAGACAGCCAGGGCAATCCCCTGTTCGTCTGCAAACAGCTCTACAACACCCAGAACATGATATTTTATTTATAAATCCAGTTCTTCCCGGATACGCCGGATGGTCCTCACCGCCTGGGAGAGGTACAGCTCCGGATCCCTGAAGTAGGGATTTAACAGTTCCAGGGAACACCATCCGTCATAGCCGTACCGCTTCAGGATACGGAAAAAGTCAGTCACGGGAATCACCCCGTCCCGGTCATCCAGCTGCATATGGAATTCCGTGGCCCCGTCCCCGTTGCATATATGGACGTATTTCATGGATGCCCCAAGGCGCTCAAGATAGTCGGAATATGGCTCATTGGCAATAAAGGGCGGAACCATGTCAATCATGGCGCACAGGGCGGGACTATTAACCCGCTCCTGCAGCTGCAGGATGTCATCCACACAGGTGATGGTGTTCCCCTCCGAGGGTGACAGGGATTCCAGGATGATGTCCACCCCCAGTTCCCCGGCCCTCCTGCAAAGGATGGATGTTCCCTCTTCCAGGTATCCCCATACGGTTTCCCGTTTCACCCCATATCCCGGGTGTTTGGCGGTTATCTGCATCTTATCGGTCCCCAGCCTTGCGGCTGTCTCCACACTTTTCAGCAGGTATTCAATGGTTTCCCTGCGTTCCTTTTCCATGGACGAGGTAAGGCTGTATGGATATGCCAGTATCTCAGGTGTGAACATGGATATCTCCACCCCATACTGTTTTTTCCATCCCAGAATGGCATGTATCTCCTCTTTGCCCATGTCATGGGCATAAGCATGGGGTCTTCCTCCCCAGACTTCCACCCCTTCAAACCCATATTCCTGCGCCATCTTAAATGAATGCTCCAGGCCAAAGCGGCAGAACTGGTATGTTAAGAACGAAAATTTCATCTGTTTCCTCCTTGAACGTTCCCGGGCGTATGGCGGGACCCGCTTCCGCCCGGATATGCCCTACTCTGCCTCAAAGGAATCAGCATCCTTTGCAGTGAGGAGTCCCAATTCAGTCCAGACAACATCGCTGATTTCCTCACCCTCCAGAATGTTGTAGGCGGTTTCCAGGGCAACGTAACCGATTTTCTTGGGATACAGGGCAACGGAGCAGATCAGGTTGCAGTCAGGTCCGTCATTTTTCATGATGTCCAGCTGTTCCGGTGTCGCGTCATATCCGGCAATCAGCACGTCCTGCCTGTTGTTGGTCTTGCAGGCAGTATAAGCGCCCAGGGAATTGTCGCCCATGAAGCAGAAGATTCCGGTGATGTCAGGATGTGCCTGAAGCATGTTCTCGGTCGTGGCCCTGTGGGTGTCCCTCGTACCATTGGAAAGCTGCTCGACCATCTCCACATTGGGGGCAATCTCAGCCATGCGGTCCTTGAATCCGGCGATACGTTCCTCTGCGGTTGTGACCCCGGGAACCTCGGTAAGGATCAGCACCTTGCCCTCTGTCCCCATCTCCTGTACCAGATAATCCGCTGCCATGGCCCCGCCTGCCGCGTTATCGGAAAGCACCTTGGCATCACACTGTGCTTCCGTGTCAATATCATAGTCCACCAGCACGATTCCGGCTTCCCTTACCTTATCTATATAGGGAACAATGGCATTGGCATCCACCGGAGCCACGCAGATGGCGTCCACGCCCTGCTGTATCAGGTCCTCCAGGATTGCAATCTCCTTCTGCATGTCACCGGCCGGGTCGGGCTTCACAACCGTTACATTGCCCAGCTCCGCCGCCTTTTTTTCAGCTCCGGATATAATGTCCACGCCGAACTCCTCTGCCTGGGACCATGCAAGAACCGCAATGGTGTAACCGTCCTTCCCCTCGCCCTGGGCCGCTGCAGCGGTATCCTGGGATGTGCCTGTGGCTGTTCCTCCCGCAGTGCCGCCCGGCGCATTGCTTTCCTTACCCGTACCGCATCCTGCCAGTATGGATGCCGTCATTGCCGCACAAAGGATCATGGTTGCCATTCTCTTTTTCATTTTGTTTTCCTCCTGAAATTTATTTGGTTTTTTATAGTTTCCTTTTTATTTCTTCCTGCTGTTAAAGATGGAGTAGATAACTGCCGCTATGATGATGATTCCCTTAACCACCAGCTGCCAGTAGGAGCTGATATAGAGGAGGTTCATTCCGTTGTTGATGATGCCCATGAGGAGCGCGCCGAAGAATATGCCGACCACCGCGCCTTTTCCTCCGCTGAACGACACGCCGCCCATTGCACAGGCAGCAATGGCCTCTGTCTCAAATGCATTGCCTGCCGTGGGCTGTGCGGAAGCATTCCTGGCTGACAGTATGACGCCTGCCAGGGCAGCGCAGATACCGCTGATCATGTAGGCATACATGATGACCCTTTGGGCATTGATGCCCGAGTGATGGGCTGCCTGGTAGTTGCCGCCCACCGCGTAGACGGAACGGCCGAAGGAAGTCCTTGAAAGGATGATCCCAACCACCACGAATGTCCCAAGCATGAAGAAAATGGGGATGGGGATCCCGCCCAGGGAGCCGATGCCCAGCTGAAGCATGCTGTCCGGTATATTGCCGATGGGCTTTCCCTCACAGATCAGGTAACATGCCCCTCTCAGGGTAATCTGCATGCCCAGGGTCATGATAAATGGAGGGATTCCTGTCTTGGCGATAAAGATGCCTGAGAGCAGTCCTAAAAGGGCGCCCACTAAAAGCCCTATGAGGATGGCGGGCACCAGGGGCATGTTCCCTTCCACCACAAACTTGGTTACCAATGCGCCGCATACGCCGGCAGTGGATCCTACCGTCAGGTCGATTCCCCCTGTCATCATGGCGAACGCCATGCCGCAGGCAAGGATCCCATAGACGGATATCTGCCTTAATACATTCAGGATATTGGTAGGTGTCATGAAGTTCTCGCTTCGGATGCTCATGAACACGCTCACCACGATGATGACCAGGATCAGGCCGGAATAAGATTTAAAATTGGAATTGTTCAATACTTTCTGGATGGATTTATTTTTCATGATTAAACTGCCTCCTTAGTTGCCAGCTTCATTACTGTTTCTTCCGTTGCTTCTCCCATGTTCTGCTCGCCGGTTATCTTCCCTTCCCTCATGATGATGATCCGGTCGCTCATATTAAGCAGTTCCGGAAGTTCAGAGGAAATCATGATGATGGATACCCCCTGCAATACCAGCTGATTCATAATCTCATAAATCTCTGCCTTGGAACCCACATCAATGCCCCGGGTGGGTTCGTCTAAAATCAGGATATCCGGCCTGGTGGCAAGGCATTTTGCGATTACTACCTTCTGCTGGTTCCCGCCGCTTAAATCCCCGGCCGCCTGGTTGACATCCGCTGCCTTTACCTGCAGGCGTTTCATATATTCAGCCGCGCACTCCCTTTCCTTCTGGGAGTTCATGAAGCCGCCTGAGGACAGCTCCGGAAGGGAACTCATCTCGATGTTCTTGAGGATGGACAACAACAGTACCAGCCCCTGGTCCTTCCTGTCCTCAGGAACCAGGGCAAATTTATTGCGGATGGCCTCCGTGGGGTTGTGGTTCACAATCACCTTCCCATTCTTATAGATGGTCCCCGATGCCTTATCAAGTCCCATGACAGCCCTCATGAGCTCGGTCCGTCCCGCGCCCACCAATCCGCCGAAACCAAGGATTTCCCCTTTATGCAGTACAAAGGACGCATCCTTGACATACTCATTGTTTATGTGCTCTACCCTGAGGATTTCCTCCCCGATATCCACATGGACCTTGGGAAACTGGTTTTCCACATTCCTTCCAACCATCAGGGATATGACCTGGTCCGTATTCAGTTCACTTACCATTCCCCCGCCTGAGTTCCTGCCGTCCCGAAGGACCGTGATCCTGTCCCCGATTGCAAAGATGTCCTCCAGCCTGTGGGATATGTATACCATGGAAATGCCCCTGCTCTTAAGGTCCGCAATGATGCGGAACAGCACCGTGGTTTCTTCGGTTGTCAGGGAAGACGTGGGTTCATCAAAGATAATGATCTTAGAGTCAAAGGACACGGCCTTCATGATTTCCACCATCTGTCTCTGTGCCACGCTTAAGTCCCTGATATAGGAAAAGGGATTGAAATGGATATCCAGGCTGTCCATCAGCTCCAGGGTCTTCTCCTTCAGTGTCTTAAAATCCACCAGGCCGCCCTTTTTTGGATACCTTCCCATATAGATGTTCTCCATGATGGTCATGTCCGCAAACTGTACCAGTTCCTGATGGACCGTGCTGATTCCCAGGTGGTGGGCTATGTTTGGGTTCTTAATGTTTATCTTCTTATCTTCCAGGAAAATCTCACCTTCCGAAGGCTCAATCACGCCGGAGAGTATCTTCATCAGCGTTGACTTGCCTGCCCCGTTTTCCCCCAAGAGGCACAGGATTTCTCCCCGGTACAGTTCAAAGTCCACTTTCTCCAGGGCTTTGATACCGCCGTAAAATTTAGATATTCCCTGCATTTTCAATATCGTATCACTCATATGCTTTCCCTGCGGTCCCAGACTGCAGGTCCTGCCTCCTTTCCCAAATCAAACGGTTAAAATGCCGCCCCGTATCCGAAGGACCCTTCCACCAGGCAGTTATGCCTGGCCAGAAGATTGCCGGCGCACATGCTGAATTCAATCAGCTGGTCCTCGTAATCCTCCCTGTCCGCCTGCCTCGTGAAGTCAGGCAGCTGTTCCTCATGCAGCCTGGACATACGCCTGTCATTCTCTATGTAGGAGGCAATGAAGGCCGTTATCCAGGAATCCCCCGCCCCTGTGGTGTCCACCACCGGCGCTTCAAAATTATAAGGCATCTTCCTGTAGTATTTCCTTCCGTTATACACGATGGCTCCCCTGCTCCCAATGGTGGTCACCGCCAGCCTGCACCCGTACCCATGCACGCACCGGTACAGCAGCTCCTTTAGCTTCCCTTCCCCTAATTCCTTGCCGGAAAAGAATGCAATGGTTATATCCGGACACACCGCAGCCAGGTCATCCTCCTCCCACACATCTGAGAAGTCATACAGAAGCGTGACCCCTGTCTCCCTGATTTTTATGAGCTGGTCCTCAATGTGGCTGAAACAGCTGGAATGGACCACATCAAAGGTCTTGATGTATTCCAGCAGTCCTTCTGTAATCTGAAGCGGATGGGACTTCACCACGCCAGCGTCATTCTCATCCGTAATGGTGCGGTCCCCGTCCTTCAGCCGGATACCGCAGATTCCGGTCTCTCCCTGCACCCTGACGCAGCGGGAGATATCCACCCCTTTATCCTTCAGCGCATGGACCACCATGTCTGCCTGGATGTCCGTGCCCAAAACCCCCGCATACGCGGTTTCATGCCCAAGCTGGCGGCCGTAGACTGAAAAATTCAGGCTGTTTCCTCCCGGGTACATGATGCCTGTGGTGTAGTTGCAGTCTACCACGTTGTCTCCTACCCCTATGAGTCTAAGCATACTTCACCTCTCCTTTAGTTGTTTCATTCATCATTATATCGATACATAATGTATTATGACGTTATAGTATCACACCGCCTGTCTTTTGTAAATACCTTTTTATGTATTTTGTTGATAAAAATTGTGATTGCCCACAGGAAACTGGCACAAATGCCGGGAATTGCCGGGGATGCGGTATGGTTTCCGGCATATCCTGGCATATCCTGGCACTTCCCGGCAATTTCCGGCATTTGGCGGTTTTCCCCGGCACATGGCGTCATTTCCCTGCGCATCGCGGCCATCAAAAAAGGACATCCCCGTCCGGGATATCCTTTTCATCTGTCCCTATTCTTTTTTCCCTAGCAGGGCGTCCGCCAGCCTGCCAACCTCTGCCGGGGATTGGGCAAAGCAGCTGGCCTCCTTGAGTTCTTCCCTTGTCCCGCAGCCGTAAAGGCATGCAATGGAGGGAATCCGGTTGGCCTTTGCCGCTGCCACGTCGTAGATACGGTCCCCTGCCATGACCGCGGCCTCAGGCTTTATCTCATCCAGAAGGGCTGCCAGGGAACACGCCTTATCCTTTCCGGGTATCACGGGCCGGATTTTATCTATCTTATCCCGTATCCCCAGCCTGCCTAACATCATTTCAATATAATCCCGGTCCGCGTTGGAACAGACCGCTGTCCGGTATCCCCTGTGATGCAGGCTGTCAAGCATCTCCTGGACACCGTCGTACACGGTTTCCATATTCTTGTATACATTTTCCTGATAATGCTCAACTAATTTCCAGAACCCATCTGCCCGGGCGCACCTTTCCTGGCCGAACAGCTTCAGGTTTGTCTCCTCGGCCCGTTCCCCTATGGTCATGCGGATTTCCTCTTCCGTCCACTCCCTCAGCCCCGCTTCCTCCATGGCCGCCCGGATGGATGGCACGATGAAAATGTCCGTCCTGCTCAAAGTCCCGTCCAAATCAAATATAACCCACTTCATCCCTGTCACCCCTCAATCCGGTTCCTGAATCCAAAACCGCCCTCGCAAAGGCAGTTTTCCGCTGAATAAGACGCACCGTCCTGAAGCGCCTGACGGATTGCGTCCCCTGTCAATGTAATCCCTTTCTTCCATCCCTGTTTCAGAAGGGATACAATCACGGCCGCAATAAAGGAATCTCCCGCCCCCATGGTGTCCAGGGCCTTGACATACCGGGCTTTTCCTTCCACAAATTCCTTTCCGTTGTAGAACAGCTGTCCCCGCTCCCCCATGGTGGCTACCACGTTCCTGCAGCCATGTCCATATACCTTCCTCATCAGTTCCCGGATTGCCTCTGTCTCCATATGTTCACAGGAAAACTGTCCCAGTTCCAGGTAGGGACAGGTCAGTTCCAGGAATTCATGGGTGCGGTACTTATCCTTTACGGAAAAATCGAATGTGACCATGGCCTGCAGGTCCTGAAGTTTATGGACATCCTCATGAAGCTTGGCATTGCAGCTGGTGTGCACCACATCAAAATCCCTCAGATAATCCACGTCACAATCCCTTATCCGTGTGGTGTGGGCCCAGTTCTTCCCTTCGTCCGCCCCTATGTAGTCCCGCTCCCCGTCATACACGTTCACATCGCACTTCTTAGTGGTGCTGTCCTCATGGAATATGCACTGGGACAGGTCCACATTAAGGGCCGTAAGGGCATCCCGTATGATACGGCCTTCCCGGTCAGCCCCGATGCTTCCCACATAGGCCGCCACGGCCCCCAGCCTGCTTGCGTGGGCAGCCACGTTCACCGCGTTCCCGCCCGGAAACATGACGCCCATGTTCATATACCGGTCTATTACATTGTCACCTATACCAGCTATCTTCATGTCTGTCATCCCGCTCCTGTCCAATCTTTAATACTCAAGCTTCCTGTAATATCGCCGGATATCCAGGGAGTGGTTCCTGATTTCCTCAAAATTCTTACTTACCCTGGACAGGACAGCGTTGATTACCACCGGTGAGAGGAGCCATCTGAACTTCCGGCTGATTCCGGGAAGCTGGTAATCCGCCGTGTCAAACACGGTAAAGTCATCGGTATGCTCCTGGACAAAGTTCTTAACGCGCTCATCCAGCACCCTGGTCTGGCCCTCTGTCATGTTAAGGGCAACGCACACACCTTTTTCCACAAGTTCGATGGTCCCATGGAAAAATTCAGGGGAGGTGACAGACTTTGTGCGGAGCCACTGGGATTCCTCCAGCACGCACATGGCAAAGGAATAGGTGGGCCCCCACAGGTTGCCGGATCCGATCCATATCTGATACGAGTCATCCTTGTATTTCATGGCATACTCCCTGGCCTTTCCATCACTTTCCTTTCCCACGGACACAAGGGCTGCCGGCAGATTCTTAAGTTCATCTGCAAACTGGACATAATCGTCAAAATAGCCCATGTTGTACAATATCCTGCCAACCAGCATATATAACACGTATTCCTGCGGACGGCCATCCTTATAGATGACCGTGTGGTCAGAAAGACCTCCCAGAGGGGAGCCTTCCACTCCAAGGACGGATATGACTGTGGCACCTTTTTCCTTCACATACCTGGCTGCCTCCACGGTTTCCCTGGTGTCACCTGACTTGGATGCCATGAACACAATGGTCCTGTCCGTCAGATGGCTGTTGCCGGTTGTAAGCAGCTCCGCCGACACCTGGGACTGTACATTCAGCCTGGAGGTGGCGGAAATCATATAATCAAACGGCTGCATCATCGCAAGGGAACCGCCGGATGCGGTGAACAGGATATTGTCAAATCCCTTACCGCACACAGTATCCGCAATTGCCTCAATCTCCTGCCTCATGGCATAGATGTAAGCTCCATTTTCCAGTATTGCCTGTTCGTCAAACTTTACCATTTTTCATTCTCCTCCTATATCTTAAATCATTCCCAGTCTTGATTTACACCACAAATATGCCAAATAACGCACCGATGATACCAAGGGATGTAAGGATTACAAGCACCCATGAAACCTTGACCTTTTTCTGCAGAAGCCCGTACACACCCAGTGTCATCAGGAGCGGAAGCAGGCTTGGCATGATGCCGTCCAGGATGGCCTGTACGGCCGTTGCAGATTCCCCTGTCCCCAGGCTTCCCGCTATCTGTATGTTAATCATGTTAGGAATCATTGCGCCGATGACCATAAGGCCGATGACGGCAGCCCCGTAGGTCAGCTTGGGCATCAGGCCGGATTCTTCAATCCGGTTCAGGAAGCTGGTCCCAAAGCCGTATCCGAACTTCAGGCACCAGTAGCGCACCAGGTACGCCGGTATGTTATAAATCAGCCAGAACAGGATGGGTCCAAGTATGTTCCCGTTCAGCGCCAGGGAAGTACCGATCCCGGTTGCGATTACCCTGAGGGTTCCCCAGAACATGGAATCCCCGATTCCTGCAAGAGGCCCCATCAGCGCAACCTTTACGCTGTTGATGGAAGAGGTGTCAAAGTCAGCATTATCCGCATTGCTCTCCTCCATGGCAGTGGATATCCCCATGATGGCGGTGGACACATAGGGGGTTGTATTGAAAAATTCCATATGACGTCTGGCCGCCTCGATCTGGGCTTCCTTTTTCTCATATATCCGCCTGATTGCAGGGAGCATGGCGAAGCAGTACCCCATATGCTGCTGGCGTTCATAGTTCCAGGAATACTCAAGGGAAAGCGAACGTATGTAGATGGACATCAGGTCCTTTTTCGTAATCTGGTTATTAGAAGTCCTCATCTTCCATTACCTCCTGTTTTACAACGGTCTGGCTGCTCTGCAGCTCTACCAGTATCACTGCAAGCACACTTGCAAGCAGGGCAATCCCAAGCATGGGGATCCGTAAATATGCGCTGACCGTAAAGCCCAGCACAAAGAACACAACGGTTTTCTTCGTAAGTATCATACGTGTCAGCAGGGCAATACCAAGGGCGGGAATGAATCCGGCTGCCGCCACAAGGCCGTTCTGTACAAATTCAGGGATGGACTCCAAAACCCGGTTCATCACCGGCGTGCCAAGGTAAAACGCAGCGGCGCATATGATTCCCCGGGGAAGGCTCTTGACCACAAAGCCGCCCAGGATATGCATCATTTCCATCTTCCTGAATTCACCTCTTTCCACATACTTGTCAGCCTTATGGACAAACACGGGAAGCAGCACAAGGGTAAGCAGGTTATCCACCACAAGATACAGGGTCGCGATGGGAAATGCCAGGGCCAGGGCCACGTCCGCGCCTTTGCCGGTTGAGATGGCGAATGCAGCTCCCAGGATTCCTCCTGTGATGACGTCCGGCGGGACAGCGGCCCCAAGGGTGATGGAACCGATAAAGACCATCTCAAGGGTTGCGCCAAGGATGATCCCTGTCTTCAGATCCCCCATCACAAGGCCTACCAGCACGCCGGTTATAATGGGACGTGACCCCAGGTTGGTACCCAGCATCCATTCGAATGTTACAAACATTGCTATGAATCCGATTAAAATTGCCTGCGCTAACATAATTCTCCTCCTAAATGATTTCCTTTACTTCAATCCTTGCATCACTTGGAACCTGCTGTATCCCAACCCTGATTCCTGCCTCCATAAGCTCCTTTAAAAGCGCCTCATCCCCGGCCGATACCGGTATGGTCTTATAAAGCTTCTTAACCGCTTCCTCCCTGGGCTTGCAGCCGCCCAGGTTGATTTCCCTTATATCTTTACAGGATGTGGCAAGGCGGTGGGCATCTTCGATGCTTTCCACTATGATAAAAAGCTTATATCTGTCCGTAACCCCGCTGTTCAGTGCCGTGATGGAGTCCTCGATGTTCTTCATCACAAGCTTTACCCCATTTGGTTTTGCCAGCTTCAGCGTGGTTTTCCGGATATCGTCTTTCATGATTGCATCATTGGCAATCAGCATGCAATCCACATCCAGGGACTGTGTCCATGCCATTGCCACCTGTCCGTGAAGCAGCCTGTGATCCACCCTGACTAATTTAATCATACTCTTCCTCCTTAAAAATCTTCATCTTCCAAATCCTGGTTTTCCACCATATCGTTGCAGTAAACAATGGATGACCTGACCTGGGCGAGCACGGCCCGGATGGTGTCCGGATCAACTGCGTCCGGATGGTTAAGCAGTGCAATGACCAGAGGCAGGCTCATACCTGCAACCAGGTTAAACCTCCGGTCCCCGGTGTACTTCATGAATTCGTTGTTCACACTGCCTCCGAAGATATCTGTAATGACAGTCCAGTGTTCTTCCGGTTTCCTGCCCGTCACCCACTCCCCCACCATCTTCTCCAGGTTCATGGACGCTTCATCCACATAGGCGCAGAGACAATGGACATTTTCATTTGCCCCTAAAAGAAATTCCGCTGTCTCCTTCATGGCCCGCGCAAGGGAACCATGACTGGCCAACAGGAACTGCTCCATATTTCCACTCCTCTCTTCTGTTTATAATACATTATATAACATTATGTTACCACAAGTATACATCATGTCATATTCCCTGTCAATATAAAAAATAGCATTTTAAACTGAAATTCAGTTCAAAATGCTATCTCTTACTTGATACACTTACCCGATACCCTTCCTTGATATCCAACCATACGACGGGCTTAAACATAAAACTTAAGGCGCTCCGTGCAGTACATCTGCCGGGATATGTAAAGGGGGCTGCCCCCGGAATCTTCATGCTTATCCGTAAACAGCAGCAATGCCGCCCCGGGCTTCACTCCCAGGATTCCTGCGTCAGAGGAATTGGCGTAACACACCTCGAGGATACGTATATGCCCTCCCAGCCTGATTTTATGTTTCTGGAGGATTTCAAACAGCGACTGGCTTAAATCCTCCCGTTCCAGGAATCCGAACATACGGTTGTAGTGGTTTACCTCAATCATGGTAGGCACATCATCCACATAGCGCAGGCGCCTGGTGCACAGGATCGTCTCATCTTCATCAATACCGAAAAATTCCACGTCCGCCCTGGTGGGATAAATCCAGGACACGCTTAATACCTCTGTCCTCGGCACCTTGCCCTCCTGAAAACAGGAATGGGTAAAACCGATCTGGTCGTCCACGGAATACAGGGCCTTCCTGGAAGCCACAAAGGTTCCCTTCCCTCTGGAGCGGACCACCATCCCGTCCTCCTCCAGCTCGTTGATGGCCGAGCGCACCGTGATGCGGCTCACATGGTAGGCCTGCATCAGCTCTGCCTCAGATGGGATCCTGTCCCCGGGCCTTAATTCCCCCTCCTCAATCTTCCGGCCCAGTATGTCAATAATCTGCTTGTACATGGGTGTCATACTGTCCGGATTTACATTTTTACTTGTCCCCATCACACTCTCCATTTCTATTGTTAGTAGTAAATATATTATAATACATCATAATACATTTTACAACATATTTCAGCAGAAATCAGAGAAGTATTGATACAGCCTAAACCTCATTCCAGTTCATGGACAGCTGGTTTACCTTATTGGAAAGGAAAAACTTGAAATGCCTGCCTGAAAGTATCTGCTTGGTATAGTGGACCGGTATGCCTGTATGGGTAATGACTGTCTCCATCAGCACAAAAACAGACTGGGGCGAATCAAATTTAAGCAGCTGGCTTTCTTCTTCCGTTGCAATACTGGTCTCCAGGGTAATGGATGTGTAACAGTTATCCTCCAGCCGCATGCCTGTACGGCGCTCAATCACCTCATAGAGGGACTGGTTCTCCATATCCACATCCAGGAGGAATTCAAACTGGCTGCACGGAAGGCTTACATGCTCAATCATGACCGGCTTATCATTCACATGGCGCAGGCGCTTCAGGTATACCACGTCATCCTCAGGCGTAAGCTCCAGCTTTTTCATGATGGCCGTATTGGGCTTCTGCCGCTTCATGCCCAGCATATGGGTGTACGCGTTGATGTTGTTCTCATGACAGAACACGGTGAACCCTTTAAATGTATTCAGGCTTGAGGAAATCTTAGGTGTCTGCACGAATGTCCCCTTGCCGTGGTGTGTGATGAGAAGGTCCTGCTCCACCAGGTCGGCAATTGCATTGCGGATGGTAATCCTGCTTACATTGTACTGCTCACAAAGCCTGGACTCACTGGGCAGGGCCTGTCCCGGGCTGTACTCCCCGCTGGTTATCCTGTTCTTAATGTCTTCCGCCACCTGTTGGTATAAGGGCACCGCACTATTTGCATTCAGCATATTCCACCTCTTTCAAAGACATCTTATCAATCCCATAAGGAAATGCAATGATGTTTTATGTGTTAATATAATATTATATTACATTATATCATATGCTAGTAAAATTGGAATACACGTTTTATACAAATAATTACATAAAACAGGCGGCACCTGTTTTCAACAATCCAGATACCGCCTGTTACATCCATATTCAATTATCACACATACATCCTATTCCCATAATTAGGATACAGGATATCAAGAAAAGATATAATATCCCCTCGCAGCTCCTTCACCGCGCGGTCCACATCCTGCTCCATCAGGTAATCAATCACCTTCAGATGGTTCTCACACCCCATGCGTATGGAAATGGTGCCCCACCGTTCCCAGTGTCTCTGGGCATAAGCCCTTGTCATGATGCCGATGCTTTTCTGCAGCATGCTGTAGCAGTAATCGTTGCCGCTGTAGGAAAGCAGCCTGAGATGGAACCTGCTGTTGTTATCCCAGTGTTCCAGGATGGTGGTGTCCTCATCGCTGTTGCTGCACTCCGTAAGGGTGAATTCCCTTAATTCCCGGATATCCGTTTTAGTCATGATGGTGGCCGCGTCCCTTAAGCAGCCGGTCTCAATCATGATACGGAAGTTAACAATATCCCGTATCTCCTTTTCATTAATCCTGACCACCTCGTACCCGTATCTCGGGTGGCTGATGAGTACGCCTTCGCTGCAAAGTTCAATCAGTGCGTCCCTGATCGGGGATTTACTGACCCCATACTTTTCAATCAGCTGCTTTTCATTGATAATTTCATTCTGCTTGTAATTTCCCTCTATAATGTCCTTCAGAATAGAATCATATATCTCAGTCTTTAGTGACGAAGGCTTACCGCTTCCCATTTATTTCCCCCTCCATGTCCTGTTCAGCCAAACTTATTCTGTTTTATGTTCCCCTTAGCATTATAGCATACAATCTAACTCTAATAGGGATATTATATATGTTTTCAGGCCTTTTAGCAACATGTCAAAAGGCACACATTCATCTGGCTGATGTCCCTGGCCGTGGCCATTCTCAAAGGGATTGGGGGCATCGGGCACGCCCGGTCCGAAACCGATGGCGCATGGCAGGTGCCTGGAGTAAGTCCCGCCGCCCATTGTATATGGTTCATAGTGCTTACCCTGGACGCAGTCGCAGATTTCACTGAGTACCGGGATATAGGGATTATCAAGGGGCACATAGGCCGGGGCCGACAGTTCCCCCACGGATACCGCAAACCCCAGGGATTCTGCCCTTTTCTTAAATCCATCCACCACCTCATCCCCATCCACGGTCACCGGATATCTGGTATCAAAGGATACCTTCATCACACCGTCCTGGGCATGGATCACGCTGCCCACACAGGTAAGCCTGCCGGACTCCTTGTCCTCAAACGGTATGCCGCAGCTTTCACCGTAATAGTCAGAAGTCATTGCTGCCACGGCCTTCACCCCATGGGCCGCGCTGCCGGTGAGAAGCCCGCTGCCTGCAAGGGCTTTGGACAGCTCCTGGATGGCATTGACGGACCCTTCCGGAAATGCGGCATGGCGGGAAATCCCAAGGGCCGTCACCTTCACAGACTCCCCGTCCCGGTCCACACTGATTCCCTCAATATCCCCAAGCTTCTCCCTGGCGGCTTCAAGGCTTACACCGCTTATGACGGCCTCTGCCTTTGGAGGTATCACATTCACCACGCTTCCGCCATGGAAGGATACCAGGTTTCCCTCAATCTTCCGCTCAATGTCAGCGCGCATCAGCCCCTTTTCCCCGTAACACACAGGGAAGTTGGTGTCCGCCACCAGGTTGAAATCCGGGACCTGCTGTGTCCTGCAGAAATATTCTATATCCTGCATTCCCGTTTCCTCAGACAGCCCGTAATAAACCAACACGTCATTTTTAAGTTCAATGCCGTGTTCCTTCAGATACCGCAGGGCGTACAGGGCGCAGATGCCCGGGCCTTTGTTATCCCCCACCCCGCGTCCGATGAGGAAGCCGTCCTTTTGCGTACACTTAAGAGGAGGATTATGCCATCCTTCCCCCAGGGGCACCACATCCAGATGGGCATAGATGCCGATCCTGCGCGGGCTGTCCCCGGTTCCCTTAACCAACAGGCTGCCGCAGTGGTATTCATGGTTCTTAACATGGAACCCGTACCCCGCGGCCAGGGCTGTCATCTCATCCAGCACACGGCCGCATTCCTTCCCATAAGGATAGGTATCATCCCCATGTACCGAGATGCTGGGAACAGCCACCAGACGGTCTAAGTCCTTTACGAATGCTTCTTTGTTCTTCTCTATCCACTGATCAATTTCCTGCATTAAGCTGCTGTCAGGTTTAAACATGGTCCTGTTCCTCCTCACACAAATGGCAGGACACCATGTGTCCGCCTCCCACATCATGAAGCTGCGGACATTCTGCCGAACACCGCTCAGATGCGTATCTGCACCTGGTATGGAAATAGCATCCGGCCGGAGGATTCAAGGGGCTCGGTACATCGCCTGTGAGGATTTCCCTCTTCATCTTATTATCCACATCCGGAATGGGGATTGCGGACAGCAGGGCCTTTGTGTAGGGGTGCTGCGGATGATTGTAAAGCTCATCCTTGGACGCAATCTCCACAATCCTTCCCAGGTACATGACCGCGATGCGGTCAGACACATACTTGACCACGCTCAGGTCATGGGAAATGAAAAGGTAGGTCAGCTTCTTGGTCTTCTGCAGGTCCTGTATCAGGTTCAGCACCTGTGCGCGGACCGACACATCCAGCGCGGATACAGGCTCGTCACATACCACGAACTCAGGGTCCAGCACAAGGGCCCTGGCAATGACGATACGCTGTCTCTGGCCGCCTGAGAACTCGTGGGGATAACGGTTCATCATGTTTTCCGGCATTCCTACCAGCTCCATGATTTCCTTTACCTTCTGGATCCGCTCCTCGTTGGTTCCTGTGCCGAATGCGTCTAACGGGGCCTTGATCAGCTCCAGGACCGTCATACGCGGGTTCAGGGATGCATACGGGTCCTGGAATATGAGCTGCATCTTCCGGCGCATCTGGCGCATCTGCTCTTTGTTGTATTTTGTAATGTCATCCCCTCTGTAGAGGACCTGGCCTGCCGTGGGATTGATGAGCCTTAATATGGACCGCCCCAGAGTGGACTTTCCGCATCCTGACTCACCTACCACGCCAATGGTCTCGCCTTCATAGATGGAAAGGTTCACCTTGTCCACGGCATGTACGATTTTCAGGGGTTTCCCCGTGAAGGTCTTGGCCGTGACAAATTCCTTCTTCACATCTTTCAGTTCCACCAGTACATTGCTATTCCCCATCATGTCCAAAACCTCCCTCCGGCGCGTATTTCCAGCAGCGCACCTTCTGTTCCCCTATCTCATAGAGTCCCGGCTCCTGCTCGAAGCATTTGCTGCACGCCTGCGTACATCTGGTACAGAACCTGCACCCCTTTGGCATTTCACTTAAGTCCGGCACGGAACCCGGGATGTTGAACAGGCGCTCAGAGGAATCCTGGTCCAGGCGCGGTATGGACTTTAAGAGTCCCTGGGTATAAGGGTGGAGCGGATGCTTGAAAATGCTCTTGACATCCCCGTATTCCATCTCCTTGCCCGCATACATGACCATGACGTCGTCCGCCATCTCCGCAACCACGCCCATGTCATGGGTAATCAGCATGATGGACTTATTCTCCTTGTCCTTTAACTCCCTCATAAGCTCCAGTATCTGTGCCTGGATGGTAACGTCCAGGGCAGTGGTCGGCTCATCGGCAATAAACAGCGCGGCATTGCAGGAAAGGGCCATGGCAATCATGACACGCTGCCTCATGCCGCCTGAAAGCTGGTGGGGATATTCCTTAAGGCGCTGGGCCGGGGAGGGGATGCCTACCTTCATAAGCATCTCCTCGGCCCTTGCCCAGGCTTGTTTTTTATCCATCTTACTATGCGCGGTTATTGTTTCTACAAGCTGCTTTCCGATGGTCATCACCGGATTCAGGCCTGTCATGGAGTCCTGAAAGATCATTGCAATCTCGTTTCCACGTATCTGGCGTATCTCCTTGTCGGAAAGCTTGGTCAGGTCCTTGCCCTCAAACAGGATCTCGCCGGATGCAATCTTACCGGACTGGGGAGGAATCAGCCTCAAAATTGACATGCTCGTCACTGATTTGCCGCAGCCGGACTCACCTACAATCCCAAGGGTTTCCCCTTTCTTTATATTGAAGGATACGCCGTCCACAGCAGTAACCGTTCCATTCTTACCGGAGAACTGGGTTACGAGTTTTTTTACTTCAATCAAATTCTCAGACATTTAAATACCTCGCTTTTCGTATGGAACGTCCTGAACCAGATTATTTATTAACCTTCCAAGCCCATACATTCTTATTTACATTGTAATCAATGGCGCCTACGCGGACATTCTCCAGCTTGTCGCTGTATCCGAAAAGGTCATTGGTAAAGTACAGGAATGCCATGGGCATCTGCTGGAACAGGATATCCTGGTACTTGTCATAGACTGCCTTACGGGCCTCAAAGGTGATTTCCTTGGCGCCGGACTCGCCCACCTCGCCCAGGGTCGGGTCGGTCAGCTGTGTAAAGTTATTCATGTAGCCTGCGGTTACGTTTGGTACGGACTCGGATGGGTCAACGGAACCAGCGGAACCGATGAAGCACAGGTCGTAGTCCCCGTTACGTGCATTGGTCAGAAGGGTTGGGAAGTCAAGGGTCTGGATTTTGGTCTTGATGCCGATCTTCTGAAGATCCTGCTGGATTAAGATAGCGGATTTCTCACGTACCTCGTTACCGGTGGAAACCAGTACTTCCAGTTCGCGGTTGGCATCCCAGCCAGCTGCCTCTACCATGCTCTTGGCCTTCTCAGGATCATACTCAACCTTAAGGTTGGTGTTATAGTACTTGTGGTCTTCCGGAAGGGGTCCGATTGCAACGCGGCCCTGTCCCTGAAGGAGCTGTTCCACAATTACCTGACGGTTGATTGCAAGGCTGATTGCATGGCGGATTTCCTCAGGCAGGTATTCCCTGGTCGTGTTCATGGCCATGTACTGGTATGCAAAGGTCGGGACAGACATTGCCTTCACGCCCGGGGTGTTGTTGGCCGCATCCCAGTCAGCTAACGGAATCTGTGTATTGCCGGAAAGCGCGTCAATCTCGCCGCTCATAAGTCCGGAAAGGATGTTGGAGGACTGTACCTTCTTGAATACCAGCCTGTCAAAGTCAGGTGTTCCAAGGTAGTAATCCTTGTTGGCCAGGAACTCGATGGATACGCCGGATTCCATGCTGTCAAAGATACATGGGCCGGAACCTACCGGTTTCTGCCAGAATGGATCGTTCACCAGGTCAGCGTCAGCGATTCCTGACAGCAGGTGCTTCGGAATGATGAAGAAGTCACGGTTCACCAGTGCGTAAACAATGGAGGGATCCATGGGTGTCTTTAAGGTAAACTCCACGGTGTGGTCATCCACAGCCTTAACCTCAACGCTGTCCGTGGATGTCTCGCATCCGGTCTCATCCGTGCCGGCAAAATACTGCATACGGATGCGGCGCAGATAGTTATATTCAGCAGAAGAAGCAACCTGTGCGGAGTAAACAACGTCCTCGGCAGTCACAGGCTCGCCGTCATGCCACTTGGCATCCTCATACAGATGATATGTAATCTTGTCCTGGGCCTCGTTGGTCTCCCATGATTTAGCCAGGCGGGGTTCGAATGTACCGTCGGTGTTGATGGTCATCAGACGGTCAAACATCAATTCATTTACATTGTCAGCGCCTGCGTTGGTGGTGTTCATGACCATGAAGGTATCCCAGTCCCCGGACTGTGCAATGGTGACAATCTTCTCACCGGTGCTGCTGCCGCCCTCTGTCTTTGGCGCCTCCGCCTGTGCCCCGCCGCCTGCGTTGGCCGTTGTGCCGTCCGTCCCTGTGGATGAACCGCCGCATGCACAAAGCACCATGGCGGATGCAAGGGAAGCTGCGATTACTCTTACAAAATTGCGTCTCATAATGTTCCTCCTATTATCATTTATGGTTTATCTTTGATGATTTATCTTTCATTATTTCTTCTTAATCTTCGTCTTAGAATCCAGCGCGTCCCTGATTCCATCACCCACAAAGTTGATGCTGGAAACCGTCAGCACCAGAAGGATGCCCGGCGGTACCCAGAGCCATGGCCTGGATGAAAGCACGGTGATGGACTGTGCGGCGTACAGGATGTTACCCCAGGAAGCCTGCGGCGGCTGGACGCCCATGCCCAGGAAACTAAGCGCGGATTCCTGGATGATGGCCTGCGCCGTACGGAATGTAAAGTTAATCAGTATAGGTGCAAATGCGTTGGGCACCACATACTTTAACAAAAGGGGCAGGTCCTTGGTGCCGACGGCCTTGGCCGATTCCACATATTCCTTTTCCCTGACCGACAATACATTGCCGTATATGAGCTTTGCAAAATCCGTCCAGCCCAGCACACCGATTACCAGTGTTACGGTCCATACGGAGGGTCCGATCACAGCCACCAGTACCAGCACCAGTATCATGGATGGGAAGGACATGAAGATGTCCGCCGCCCTCATGACGATGGTTTCCCAGATACCCTTGTAATATCCTGCAATCAGCCCCAGGGGAACCCCGATCAAAAGGCTTATGATGGCTGAAAGAAGTCCTACCAGCAGGGATACCCGTCCGCCGAATACCAGTCTTGCAAACACATCCCTTCCCGTGTCATCGGTCCCAAGGAAATGCCCCGGGCCGGGTTTGGCGCTAAAAGCCAGTATATCGGACGTATATGGGTCCAGCTTCAGTATCATTGGCAGGAATATTACCAGCAGCACTTCTAATGCAATGATGGCCACGCCAATCATGGCCAGCTTGTGGGCCGTGAATTTTTTGAGCACGTCTCGATAATACGAGTCCTTTTTCATAACTGTTGTCCCTGACATCCTCTTACCTCCTAACGGCTCTCTCTTATCTTCGGGTCAAGCAGGCTGTAGGCGATGTCGGTAAGGACATTTCCTATCAGCACGGCTGCTGCTATCACTACGGTAATTCCCATGATCATGGGATAATCCCTGGCATTGATGGACTGCACCATCAGGCTTCCAAGCCCCGGCCAGCTGAATACCTGCTCTGCCACGACCGCACCGCCGAACATGAACGGTATCATGGTGCTGAGCACGGTAACCACAGGAATCAGTGCGTTCCTGAGACCGTGGATGATGACCACCCTTGGCTCTGTAAGGCCTTTGGCCCTTGCCGTCCTGATATAGTCCTCGCTGAATACCTCCATCATGCTGCCCCGCGTCTGCCTCAGTATACTGCCTATATTAAATATGGTCAGGACCAGACAGGGCAGGATCAGATGTTGGGCTGCCGAACCTACTGTATGTACTCCGGCATCATACATTCCTCCCATGGGCAGTACCCGAAGCTTAACTGCAAACACGTAAATCATCACAAGGCCCGTGAAGAAGGTAGGAGTGGATGCTCCCACAAAGGCAAAGCCGGATGAAGCGTAATCCCATGCAGAATAAGGCTTATACGCTGACATGATTCCAAGGGGTACTGCAATCAGAACTGATAAAACAGTGGATGAAAGGGTAAGTATCAGTGTGGGTCCCAATTTTTCCAGTACCTGTCCCAATACAGGAAGGCTGTTCCGGTATGAGATTCCCAGATTACCCTGCAGCATAGCTACAAGCCAACGGAAATACTGTATAATCGCCGGGTCATTCAACCCCATCTGCGTCTTTAAGGCTTCCATGCTCTCCTTGGTTGCCATGGGGTCAGCCATGAGCATCTCCAAAGGGCTGCCGGGAGCCATTGCAGAAATCAGATAGACAAGTACAGTTATTCCGAAAAAGGTGGGAATCGCTACCAACAGACGTTTGACTGTGTACTTAAACATGTTGTTTATCGACCTCCGTATTTCCGTGATACTTCTTAATAGTAGCTGCGTGCCTGAACTTTAAGAATATCATTGTTATATCACTGATAATATCACAAGACGACAAAATGTCAATGGTTTCGAGTATTTCTTAATAATATTTAGTCATAATGCTCATATTTTTGATGTTTTATTGTAAAAAGCGACAAAAAATTAAATAAAGCGTTAAAACTATTGACTAAATTATTTTTACATGCTTAAATAAGTACCAGTTATTCCTGCGTGCCTGGATAAAATCAGAATATCCATTGATTTTATTTAAGGAGGATTTTACAATGTCTATCAAACACAACGAACCTAAATTTACCGACCCAGCAACCATGGCCTGCCGCGGTGCCGTAGAGCACAGGGCAACCTGGATGGCCCTTCTTTATGACCAGGCCAAAAAGCAGGGCGCTGACGCCGAGAAGATGTGCCGTGAAGCAATCCGCAAGTGCGGCCACATCCACGGTGACAATATGTACAAGCCACAGTGCGAAGACCCTGAAAGCGCAGCCGATTTCGGCAAGGCGTTCTTCAGCGGACAGGGCGCAAGGAACATGGAGATTGATGTCCTGGAAGCAACCCATGACGACCTGGTTGCAGAGTTCCGTCAATGTCCCCTTGTACAGGCCTGGGAGAAGCTGGGCTACGAGGGCAAGGAACTGGAGCTGCTCTGTGACATGGCCATGGATGGTGACCGCGGCATTGCCGACCAGATGGGACTGACCCTGGATATCACCAAGACCATTGCTGCAGGCGACGGATGCTGCCATCTGCATTTCCACAAATAAAACCGATCCAACAAGCCATGCTGCCATTTTCATATGGCAGCATCTTTTATTATCCGCATGATAGTGGTATCATATGGGTATCCTACCGGTAGTGTCCATACAGGATGACAGGAGGGACCGTGCCGGCAGAATGGATTTTACCGGCTGCATTCCATGCAGTACGGAAAACAGGAGGAATAACATGAACCAGAACGTGAAAGACAGATTTCTAACGTACGTAAGCTTCGACACCCAGTCCGACAGCGCCAGCACAGCGGTGCCGTCCACTGAAAAGCAGCTGAAGCTGGCTGCATACCTGGCGGACGAGTTAAAAGGACTTGGCCTTCATGATGTGGAGATGGACCAGTACGCCTGTGTCTACGCACACATCCCGGCCTCTGCCGGGTGCACCAGGCCGGGACTTGCCCTGATTGCACATATGGATACGGCCATGGACATGTCGGGAGCCAATATAAAGCCCCGTATTGTGGCCGGCTATGATGGAGGGGATATCGTCCTCAACCAGGAAAAGAATATTGTCACCAGGGTTTCCGATTATCCCAGCCTGGCACAGTTTAAGGGCCAGGACCTGATTGTCACGGACGGCACCACCCTGCTGGGCGCGGACGACAAGGCAGGGGTTGCGGAAATCATGACCCTGGCACAGTTTCTGATGGAACACCCGGAACATCCCCATCCGGGAATCAGCATCCTTTTCACCCCGGATGAGGAGATTGGCCGGGGCGCGGACCATGTGGATGTGAAGAAACTGGACGCTGCCTACGGATATACGGTGGACGGCGGGATCCTTGGGGAATTTTCCTACGAAAACTTCAATGCCGCCGGAGCAGTCGTGACGGTCCACGGCGTGACCGCGCACACCGGCTATTCCAAGGGCGTGCTTAAGAATGCCATCCTCATGGCCATGGAATACCAGAACCTGCTTCCGGTTTATGAAACCCCTGCATGCACCGAGGGACGGGAGGGTTTCTTCCACCTGGACCGCATGGAGGGATGCACGGAGACAGCCACCATGAAGTACATCATCAGGGACCACGATTACGGGCATTACATGGAACGCCAGAAATTGATGAAGGACGCTGCCCAATACCTGAACAGGAAATACGGTGAGGGAACCGTGGAAATCCAGATAACGGAAAGCTACCTGAACATGTATGAGAAGATAAAAGACCATCAGGAAATGATTGACCATGTATTCACCGCCATGGAAAAGGCCGGTGTCACGCCCATTGTGGACCCGATCCGTGGAGGCACGGACGGATCCCGCCTATCCTACATGGGGCTGCCCTGCCCCAACCTCTGTACCGGAGGACAGAACGGACATGGACGTCATGAATTTGTATCCGTACAGTCCATGGAAAAGGTGGTTGAAATCCTTAAATATCTGGTTGAGCTGTATGCTTAAGAAGTCAAAGGGAGAAAGCGGTCCGCCGCTTTCTCCCTTTATTGTACATATCTTATGTGCTGCCCTGCACCGTCCCTGCGCAGTTCTTATCAGCATATCAGCAGCCCTGCGCTGTCCCTGCAACAACCCTTATCAGCAGATTAGCAGCCCTGCGCTGTCCCTGCAACAACCCTTATCAGCATATCAGCAGCTCCGTGCCGTCCTTGCAGCCAGCCTCACCTTATTAAGGTCCTGCTCAGTAGCCAGCGTACAGTCGGCGCCCAGGATCAGGCCCTTCCTGCCAAAGTCAGAGATGACCTTCCTCACTTCTGCCTCTATCCCGGCATCGCTTCCGTCCACCAGTACGCCGTGGCGGTTGGGAAGTCCTCCCATAAGGGTCTTGCCGCCAAAAAGCTCCCTGCCTTTTTCCAGGTCATAGGGCACCTCGAATACACCCCAGTTCACAACATCCGCGTAAGGGGCATAATCCCTGTATCTCTCCATGTTCAGGCCATCCTTGCAGATGTGCAGGAAGCAGTATCCGCCCGCATCCTTAATCGCCTTCATGACCTGGATTTCAAAAGGCTTGATCCATCTTGCAAATTCCTCATCGGTAAAGAAGCACTCCTCGCCGCCCAAGGAGGCGTAATAGACAGAATCCAGGCCCGCCTCTATGTAACTCCTCGCCAGGTCGCAGAGCACATCCGTGATGCGCTGCATGGCGGACAGCATCTTCTCCTCGTCCCACCGCAGGAAATCCACCTGCATCTGCCTTGCAGCAAAGTAGTTGACCCCGGCCTGCTCAATGGGATGGATGCCGGACGCGCAGATACCGTGAAGGGTTCCCATGGTAAACACATCCTTGTCACAGCCGGCCAGGATTTCTTTTGTCAGCGCCATCTGGTCCTTCATGAACCCATCTTCCATGGTCATCCGGGGAATCAGCCTGTTGTAGTCATCCGGGGTATGGATTGTCCCAAACACAGGAATCAGGTTCTCATTCATGATCTTGCATATATCCGTATCCGTGTCCCGGAAGAAATCAAGGTGGGCCTTCACACTAGCCTCCCCCCTCTTTTTATCCTCCGGGAAATGAAGGGAAAAGCCGGACGGAATCCCGTCTATGTCCTTCTGCTGGATTGCTGCGATTACTCGTTCTCTCTTGGTCATGGTTCAATCTCCTTTTCTTCTTGTTTGTCTTTGGGATGCCAGCAAACACTCTGGTATATCTGCATGCCCAGCCTATAATGATGTTTCCTTTAATATATCACTGATATTATCAGCTATCAAGGGTTTTTATTTATTTCTGCATATTCAACACATGTACGGTCTGTTTTTTATGCACTATATACAAATACAGTGAACAGGCCGCGCCTATTCACTGTACTTCTTATCCCTGCCGGCCATATTCACTTCCAGCTCGTATTTCTCACCTACAATACTCAGACGGTCCGCGCACACCGGGCGTCCGGACACATCCTAACTCAGGATGAACCTGTCAATGGCATAGGCCACGCCTTCCTCTTCATTGGACTTTGTCACAAAGTCACACACCTTCTTCACTGCCTCCTGGGCATTGGCCATGGCAATCCCCAGTCCTGCGTACTGTATCATGGAAATGTCATTGAGGCCGTCCCCGCATGCTGCAATCCCTTCCCTTTCAAGCCCCAGCAGCAGGCGCAGACGTTCCAGGGAAGAAGCCTTGTCAATATCCTTTGGCATGATTTCAAGAAAGTATGGTTCTGAGCGGTAGATGCTTAACTGGCTGCCAAAATATCCCTTCAGCTTCTCCTCAACCGTGGCAAGATACCCGCCGTCAGCTGCCACCAGGCATTTAACAACCGGGAACGTGACATATTCCAGGAAGTTCCCAACCCCCTTTACCTTCATTTTATTAATAAATGATTCTTTGTCCACGTACGCGTCACGGGGATTCTCAGTAATGATTGTATCCCCCTCATATGTCATCAGCGCCACGTCCAGGCCGCGGACCTGGCTGTAAATCCCACTGATGGCCTTGTAGGGAATTGTCTTTTCATATATGGTTTTTCCTGTGGAACAGTCCACAATCCTTCCTCCGTTATAGGACAGGATAAATCCTCCATACCGTTCCAGTTCCAGTTCCTTTGCCGTAGGCACCACCCCATAGGTAGGCCGTCCCGATGCCAGGACCACTTTTACTCCGGCTTTCTGCATGCGCAGGATTGTATGTTTTGTGTGTCCTGTTATCTCCTTCTTTTCATTGGTCAGTGTCCCGTCTATATCCAGGACCAATAGCTTGTATTTCATATCTGTTCCTTTCCCCAAAGGAGTCGCCCCGCACATGATGCGGGGCGACTCCTGCTGTCCATTCAGATCCGGCGGCATTTCCCCAGATTCCTATTGATTCATAAGATTAATATTCCATCTGGCGGTAATATCTCCTGGTTGTAAGAGGATGGTTCCGCTCCTTCTCCAGATGGCAGCTTAAGCGCTCCGTGATTGCATACATTACCATGGGTGACACAATCTTCCTGTACACTGCCTGGGTAAACGGAAGCTCTATCTCCTTGGTGTCAAATACATTGATGACCTTTGTGACCTTCTGGGAGAAGTTCAGGACACGGTCCATAAGGGACCTTGTCTCATCTTCCCCGTAGAACAGGATCAGGCTTGTATCTTCCTCCACCAGTTCCAGGGTTCCATGGAAATACTCTGCTGCGTGGATGGATTTTGTCTTAATCCACTGCATTTCCTCCAGGATACACATTGCATAATCGTAGGCTTCCCCCCAGAGCATCCCTGCTCCGATTACCATGTGGTAATCCGTATCCTTATGCTGCGCTGCCATTGCTGCGCATCTGTCCTCGTACTGCTCCTTGGCCTTAACCAGATATGGGACAACCGCCTCATACTGGCCCAGGAACTCATCATAGTCATCAAATTCCCCTGCGTTTTTCTTAAAACGGCTCAGGAGGATGATCATATAGGTATAGATGGCTTCACACAGACAGTCATCCTCTGCAAAGCTTGCAAACTTATAATCCGCATACTCACAAACCGGCGTATTGTCATTGGAAACATACACCATGGTCCTTGCCCCGGCTTCCTTACAATACTTTGCCGCTGCCACGATTTCCTTTGTATTCCCGCTTCTGGTGGAGAACACACAGACAGAATCCTTGGTGAACTTCTTATGCCCTGCTGCCATGAACTCGGCTGCAATCACGCTGTATGTATCAATATCCGACGTAGTATCCAGCCAGTACTTCATGGGCAGCGAATGTGCATAGGTTCCGCCGCATCCTATGAAGAAAATATTGGTGTAGCCCTGTGCGCAGATTTCATCCACTGCTTTCTCAATCTGTGGCCTTAAGGCGATTGCATCCCCTACCACCTTTTCATAACGTGGAACATTGAAGTTAAACATGTTTTTCTACCTCCTGTAATATGAAATAGTTCGTTATATATTGTCCTATGTCGTTATAATATAACATATAATATATTTTGTAAAGTACTTTTTTAAGCTTTTTAGATTCCAACGCCTAAAAACCGTAAAATGCGCTCCATATCTTCCGGGCTGGATACCACCAGTTCCAGCTCATCGATATAGTCCGTGTTGAGAATGGACGCCATCGCCATATACTGGGTCAGCCTTGACTTCAGGTTGATCCGGTCACCTTCCGAAGATATAAGTTCCACCCTTCCCGTACACTGGTCAATGACATGAAAGAAACCTTCCACATCTTTTATATTCTTAAGCTTCATCCGACCGCCTCATTTCATAAAAACTGTTTTACATAGTTGAATCCTGATTCCGTGGCCTCATGGGGATTGGTACAGCAGGACGTGTCCCCGATTTCCAGGGTAATGTACCTGTCATATCCCAGCCGTTCCAGTTCGGCAATGTAAGCGCCTATGGGATGCTCCCCTGTGCCGCAGGGTACATGGCCCGCAGGGGTTCCGTCCGTCATGTGGAAATGGCATATCCGCCCCGGAAACGCCTGGAAGAACTCTGATATGCTGCTGCCGCAGGTGCGCATGGGAACCGTATCCAGGCATAACTTAAAACATGGATCCTGGATTTCCTCCATCATGCGCCTGGTGGACGCAAAGTCATTGACCAGGTTACTCTCAAATCTGCCCAATATCTCAAAGGCCAGCGTGATTCCTGCCTTTTTTGCACGCTCCACCATGGACCACAGGCTTTCCACGGAACGTTTCCACGCATCCTCCCTGTCCTGGTCATAATCTCCCCATCCGGCGCAGCACAGCATTTTATCCGCACCCAGTTCCGCTGTCTGACCGATGTATTTATAAAAATACTCCAGGCTGAACTGTCTCAGTTCCTTATCAGACGATGCGATATTGTGAGGATACAGCACCTGCTCCGGGGTCAGGCAGACAATCTTAAGGCCCCTGGCTTCCACCTCTTTCCTGAGTTTACCCGCATCGCTGAGGCTTTGGATGAAATTACAGAAATGGGGGGCGCCGGCCCAAAGCTCAAACTGTTTTACCCCCATCCGCTCCAGCGAATCCAGGAAGTATGTAAATGAATATCTGTTATATACCATGTTCATGGCTGCCAGTTGGTTCAGTCCTAATTTTCCCATATTTCCTCCAGATATTTATTTCAGCATATCCTTTGAATAGTAGCCGCTGTCAAAAAGCAGTTCATCGCAGTTATCTTTATCAAGGGCCTTCGGTATGACCAGGGTTGCCTTCACATCCTTTACCCCATTGTTGAATGTGGTGTAATTCTCAAGCTTTGGTTCTTCCCCTTTTACAAGGCTGTCAATCACGTCAGCCGCATTTTTTGCCAGCACGCTGATGTCCTTAAACACGGTCATGGTCTGCTCTCCGGCCAGAATGGACTTGATGGAGGCAATGTCACAGTCCTGTCCGGTGGTAATAGGAAGGGGCATGTCGGAGGAACCATAGCCAACGGATTTAAGGGAAGAGATTGCACCCAGGGCAATTCCGTCATTCTGGGTCAGGACAGCATCCACACGTTTGTCCGTATAATAGGTGCTCAGAATGGAATCCATCCTGGACTGGGCCTTGGAGCCGTCCCATTCCGGCGTGCCGCAGACTGCAAATTCAATCTGGCCGCTGGGAACCACCAGGCTGCCGTCCTCCAGATATGGCGAAAGCACATCCATGGCCCCTTTATAAAAGTAGGTAGCGTTATTGTCAGCAGGGTCGCCTGCGACAATCTCAATATTAAAAGGCCCCTTGCCTTCTGCAACGCCCAGATGGTCAACGATATACTGGGCCTGGCAGGCCCCGATTCCCTCCAGATCATCTGCGCTGTAGTAATCGATATATTCCGTGTTCAGGCACAGGGAATCATACGAAATGACCGGGATATTATTTTCATGGGCAAGCTCTATGACCTTTGTCATGGAAGAGCTGTCAAAGGGTGATATGATCAGGCCTGCCACCCCGCTGGTAATCATGTTTTCAATGGAAGAGGCCTGGATGTTGGCATCGCCTTTGCCAAACTGGACATTTACCTCATAGCCCATCTCTGTCAGGTATTTTGTCAGATATTCCTGGTCCTTCTGTGTCCTGGCCAGGTCCTGGGTTGGGAGGGATACCCCGATGACCTTCTTTTTTGAGCTGCTGCAGCCGCCCAGGGCCATTGCCGCCATGCCCAGTACCATACATGTCACCATCAGTCTTCTTACCGTCTTCTTCATCTTTTTTCCTCCTTAATTTTTACCTTTTGCTTTGGCTCTGATATCAAATGTTACTGCCAGTAAAAGAATGAAACCTTTTATTACCTGCTGCATATCCGTTCCAATCCCCAATATGGACATACCGTTGTTAAGGACCGCCATGACCGCGGCACCTGTAATCACGCCGATGATGCTGCCGGCGCCTCCTGAGGCCGCACATCCGCCTATGTAACAGGCCGCGATGGCATCCAGCTCGTATGAGGTCCCGGCCTTGGAGGTGGCCACATTCAGGCGGCTGGTAACCACAATGCCCGCAATGGTAGCCATGAAGGAACAGTTTACATATACAAGGAACATGATGAGCTTAGTCTTTACCCCCGACAGCCTGGCTGCATCCGAGTTCCCCCCGACCGCGTACACATGACGGCCAACCGGCGTCTTATCCGCTATATATGTATAAATCAATGCAACAATAATCAATATGATCAGAATAAAGGGAATCCCACGGTACATGCCCAGTCCCATAAGGATGGCGCCCACTGCCAGCAGCACGGCTGCCAGCTTTGCCGCCATGATCCCGGTGGAAGATACCTCGAACCCGTATTTAATCCTTGCTTTCCTCCTGTTCTTCTCCGCGAGGATAATGGCTGCCGCTGCCACTGCAAACAGCAGGACGCACAGGAGATTGACACCGCCGGCTTTCATATCCGTCCCTACAAAGCCAGAAGAGAAATACTGGAAGCTTTTGCTGAAGGGCGACAGGGACTGTCCCTGCAGGATTACCATGGTCAGGCCCCGGAAGATAAGCATGCCGGCCAGCGTTACAATAAACGGCGGTATATTTAAGAACGCGATGAAACAGCCGTGGAACACGCCGATCAATAAACCGAATAACAATGTGACAACCACTGCCACAGGGGTCGGTACACTGTGTTCCACAATCATGAACCCCAGCAGTGCCCCGGAAACACCCACTACCGAACCTACCGATAAATCCACATTACCTGTCAGGACACAGAAAAACATGCCGATTGACAAAAAGATAATGTAACTGTTCTGCATGAATATATTGCTGATGTTCATGGGCTTAAAGAGCACCCCGCCTGTTACGATCCCGAAAAACAATGTGATAAGCACCAGCGCTATTATCATTCCATACTGCCT
Source organism: Clostridium pacaense (assembly GCF_020709765.2). NCBI lineage: Bacteria > Bacillati > Bacillota > Clostridia > Eubacteriales > Clostridiaceae > Clostridium > Clostridium pacaense. The sequence goes on along the minus strand of NZ_JAJFEB020000006.1, from coordinate 128,757 downwards.
CAAATTGATGGCAGGAATCTTTTTATTATTTTTCATGACTTAACCCACCTTACTATTCTGCATGATTGCATTCATTATATTGACCTGAGCAATCTCATTTCCTTCCAGTTCACCGACCACACACCCTTCATTCATGATGTATGTGCGGTCACACATCCCAAGTATCTCCGGCATGTCGGATGAGATCAGTATGACTGACTTGCCTTGGCCGACCATCTCATTCATCACCTGGTATATCTCGTATTTCGCCCCCACGTCTATGCCACGGGTAGGTTCATCCAGGATCAGCACGTCCGAACCTGCCAGTACCCATTTGCTGAATATGACCTTCTGCTGGTTCCCGCCTGAAAGCTTGGATACATCCTGTTCCACGTTATAGCACTTGATACTCAGTTTTTCCCTGTATTCATTTGCAACCACCACCTCCTTATTGCTGTCAATGGTGCCCCTGTCCACAAAGTTCCCCAGGCTGGGCAGGGTGATGTTATTGGTAATGGACTGTCCCTGTATCATCCCATATACATGGCGGTCTTCTGATACATAGGCAATCCCGTTCCTGATGGCCTCCGGCACATTGCGGACCTGTATGGGTTTCCCATTCATCCGCAGTTCCCCCGATATATCCGTTCCGTAGCTTCTGCCGAAAACACTCATGGCCAGTTCTGTCCTGCCTGCCCCCATCAGCCCTGCAATCCCAAGCACCTCCCCCTTCCTCACATACATGTTGATGTTGTGAAGTATCTGTTTTCCTGCGATTACAGGGTCATATACATTCCAGTTCCTGATTTCCAGGCTTACATCGCCAATGGCGCTGTCCCTGGCCGGGAACCGGTTGGTCAGCTCCCTGCCCACCATCCCCTTGATGATGCGGGCTTCGCTTATCTCATCCACCCCTTTGTATAGTGTCTCTATGGTTTCCCCGTCGCGGATGATGGTAATTGCATCACAGACCTTTGTGACCTCCCTCAGCTTGTGGGAAATCAGGATGGACGTAATGCCCTGTTCCTTGAATTCCTGTATCAGGTTCAGCAGGGTGTCGCTTTCCTCATCATTCAGGGCAGCCGTAGGCTCATCCAGGATAAGCAGCTTCACATTCTTTGATATGGCCTTGCAGATCTCAACCAGCTGCTGTTTCCCCACACCGATGTTCTGTATCAGGGTATCCGGGCTTTCATGGAGTCCGACGATGTGCATGAAGCGTGCTGCCTCCTGCCTGGTCCGGTTCCAGTCAATGGACACGCCCTTTTTTATCTCATTTCCAAGATAGATGTTCTCCGCAATGGAAAGGGCCGGTATAAGGGCAAGGTGCTGGTGGATGATTACGATTCCTTCTTTTTCACTGTCACCAATGGAGCGGAACCTGCATTCCCTGTCATTGTAATAAAAGTTCCCCTCATACGTCCCATGCGGATATACCCCGCTGATGATGTTCATGAGGGTGGACTTGCCTGCTCCATTTTCACCGCACAGTACGTGAATCTCCCCGCGTCTTACATTCAGCGAGACATTCTTAAGCGCCGTCACATTGCCGAACCGCTTTACGACCTTGTCAATCCTGAGTATGTAATCTTCTGGCATCCAGGTGCCTCCTTTCAATCATGCTTCACCCATTATCTCTACGTAGACCGTCCTGCTCTGGGCCCCGTCAAATTCACAGAAAAAGATTTCCTGGGCATCCCCCCGGACGATTTTCCCCTCAGATACCGGGAAAACCACGTGATTGCCCGTGAGCATGGCCCTCAGATGACCGGTTGGGTTTCCGGCCGTTGTGCCGTAGGAATGGAGCATCCTGCTGTGGGCATAGTGCCCATATTCCGGAACCAGCCTCCACATCATATCCTTCATATCGCTCTGCAGGCATTCCAGGGCCTCATTGGCAGTGATGCCTGTTGTTGTGTGGGCCGTCATCACAAGGGCCATCCCGTCCTTAATCCCAGACTGCCCCACCAGGTCCACCACCCGGTCCGTTATATTGATGAAATCATTATATTTTGTTGTATGGATCACAAACTTCTCTAACCTAACCATGCCTGTTCCCTCTCTCCCAGGAAGACCAACGCGTTGTCCTCTGTTATGAGTTCCACGGTTTCCTCCCGTAAACCAAGTCTTTTTAAAGCCGCCAGCATCCTCATCTCCTCAAACCTGGGCATATTGGAACCAAACATCACCTTGTGGCGCAGGCTGCGGTCCAGCCACCCATATCCCAGTTCCTGTTTAAACAGATACTCGTAAAATTCATAGGCGCTGTCAAAATACAGGGCCGACGTATCCGCATATACATTGGGATACTTGAGGATCATCATGGCTGTCTCCTTCACCCATGGGAATCCCATATGCGCCAGGCAGAACCGGAGCTCAGGGAAATCCAGCGCAACCTCCTCGAAGTTCAGGGGATGGGAGTACTTTGCCAATGTTCCCGGCTGCCATGTGAAGCCTGCATGGAACAGGATGGGCCTGTTATATTTCACGCAGATATCGTAAAGCCCGTACATTTTTTTATCATTGGGATAAAAGCCCTGTTTGGAAGGGTGGAGCTTCAGTCCAGACAGGTTCAGTTCCCTGAACGCATGTTCCAGCTTTTCCCCCGCATCCTCCTGTTCCGGGTCCACGGAGGCAAATCCATAGAACATCCCCTCCCCCAGCTCCACCAGATCCTTCATTTCCTCGTTGGAAATCCTGTCGCCGGACACGGTGGAGTAATCATGCGGAAGAAGGAAACACCGGTCCACCCCGGATGACTTCATCCGTTCCTTAATCCGCTCCACCTCTGCAACCCCGGTCTTATAATATGCCATATCGTTCCTGCGCCTCTCGGCCAATTCCTCATCCCCGCAGACCTCTTTTATGAACGCGGGATGATAATGTACATCGATTACCATATTGTCCTCCTTATTCCACCCCTTTATGATCCCGTATGAACCCATCTACTTCTTCCCTGTGCAACGCACCTTCCATAGGTCCTACATGCATGGCCTGGAGCGCGCCTGCCGCATTGGCCAGCGTACCCGCATCCCGGATGCATTGTCCCTCCAAAAGACCTGTAATGAACCCGGCGCAGAATGAATCCCCGCATCCCGTTGGATCCTTCTCCTCTATGTGGAATGCCGGGATATGGCATACGCCTTCCTCTGTATAGACATCACAGCCCCCGCTGCCTCTTTTCAGCACCACGGTCTTCCCCTTGGCTGCCAGGCCTTTACATGCCTCCTCGTCCGTATCCGTGCCCATCATCTGCATGGCTTCCCCTTCACTGGGCAGGATAAGGTCGGCCCTGGCTATGAACGGCTCCATGATATCCATGATGCCCGGCTGGTCATCCACGAAATTAGGGTCAAGACATACCCTGCTTTCGGCCGGTATTGCCTCCAGCAGCCTGAGCATTGCCTTTCGCCTGACCCCGTCGGATGCTATGCTGAGCACTTCCCCGCTGAAGTGTACCCACCTTGCCTCCTTCACGGCCTCAAGACAGATGTCGCTTTCATTAAAATCAGAAAATGCAGTGTGCTCCATTACATTCAGGTACTCCCGTTTCCCATCCTTCCCGTATCTTACAAAAACAATTGCCGTGGATGCTCCTTCCACCCTCCTTACATATGAAAGGTCAATCCCATCCTGCCTCAGGCGGTTTAACACCACGTCTGAAAATGCATCCGTGCCCGCGGTTCCCAAAAAGCAGCACTTCAAACCCAGCCTGGACGCAACATCTAAAACAATACATGTATCTCCGCTTGGATAAGGGCCGGTAAAATCAGCTGGCTCTTCAAAGGTTACCCCTCTCTCCTTCCGCATGATTTCTACAATGGGAAATTCGGCTGTTAACAAATCATACTTCATTGTTCCACCTCCAACATTGTTTATTGTCCTCATATGTCATAATACATTCTAATACACTATTTGTCAATATATAATATAAAATTAAAATATCTTTTTATTTTATAGTACTTTTTACTATGTTGTTTTATATTGTATTAATACATATCTTAATACAATACAGGAGGGGGTGCCTTGTTTACGCCGTATCATCTTGCCAAAAGCTGATTTATGTTGTATTATAATGTATTAAGAAAGGATTTTTGCCAAAGACTATTTTGGTATGATTAAGGTGAAGCATATGTTTAATTTCGATTCAAACAGCATTGACCCCACCAGCATGATTCCTCTGTACAAGCAGGTCGCCAATGTGATAACCGAAGAGATTAACATGGGAAACATAGCCGCTGGAGAAAAACTCCCCTCCGAACTCCTGCTCATGAAGGTCTTCAATGTCAGCAGGGTAACCGTCCGGGGGGCTATCCTGGAATTGGTGTCGGACGGGCTTTTAGTCCGCAGTCAGGGGAAGGGAACCTTCGTGGCTCCAAAGAAAAAGCTTCAGTCGGCCAATGATACCACAGGACTTACCGAGTCCTGCAGGCGCCTGGGCAAGGAACTGCACTCCCAGGTACTCTCTGCCGGTTACTCCTATGCGACAAAAGCTGAATGTGATTTCCTGAAAATTGATGAAAGTGAACAGATTATAGAAGTGGTACGCTTAAGATTTATTGACAGACGCCCCACGGTAATTGAGACATCCCACTTTTTAAAGAAATATGATTTCCTCCTGCATGAGAATCTGGAAGGTTCCATCTTTGAATGTTTTAACAACCATGGAATATCCGTACATACCAGCCAAAGGACGCTGGAGATATCCACCTCCACCGCCTATGAGGCAGAACTGCTGGAAACCAGACGCGGCTCCTCCCTGCTGCTGTTCAGGGATTTCCAGTCAGGCGGGTTTGATACCCCTCTGTTTGTGGCAAAACAGCTGTATAATACGCAGGATATGGTTTTTTATTTATAGGGTGTTGTGCCGGTTCCCTATGAAGATAAACAGAAGGTCAAAAAAAGGACTTCATACATCCCTGCATGAAGTCCTCTGAATCTGCTGTTAATATAAATTAATCACAGGTATATGGCATAAGAGCAATATGACGTGCACGCTTAATAGCTACAGTCAGTGCCCTCTGATGCTTTGCACAGTTGCCGGTGATACGACGGGGAAGGATTTTACCTCTCTCGGATACGTATCTCTTTAACTTGTTAACATCCTTGTAATCAATTGTGCCGTTCTTATCGCCACAGAATACACAAACTTTTTTTCTTCTGCGCATTCCGCCTGGTCTTCTCATCTTAGCGCCATCTGGTCTATCTGTTTTATTAAATGCCATTGGTGTTGTCCTCCTTTATTATTCAACCATGGAACATCCTAGTTAAATGGAAGCCCTTCGTCCTCCACTCCATCCGGAATGTTCATAAACCCATCACCAATCGCACTGGTAGGAGCCGGTCTCTGAGATGGTGCTGACTGCCCATAGCCGCCGCCCATGTCAGATGCTGCGCCCTTACTGTCTGCGAATTCCTGGTCATCAAGGATGACCTCGGTGGTGTATACTTTCTGACCTTCTTTATTCACATAGCTTCCTGTCTGAAGTCTGCCGGATACAAGCACACGCATGCCCTGACGGAAATACTTCTCTGCAAATTCCCCTGCACGGTCAAATGCCACGCAGTTGATGAAATCCGCTGTCTGCTCCCCGCCATCCTGGCCTCTGCGTCCTCTTCTGTCTACAGCAAGGGTATACCTGGCAATAGCCATGGAACGCTCTCCCTGTGAATATCTGACTTCCGGGTCTCTTGTTAATCTTCCCATTAGGATCACTCTGTTCATACGGTCACTCTTCCTTTTTCTTCCCCGCAAAAGCGGGTTGGGTATATCTTATGCGTCTACCCTAACGCATAAGTATCTAATCACTGGTTCCATAATACGAATGTGTGCTTCAACTTCATTCGGGCATACAGAATCGGACTCAAACTGGATGAAGTAGTAGAAAGCTTCATGCATCTTCTGGATCTCATATGCAAGTCTCTTCTTACCCCATTCATCTACGTTGGTCACGGTGCCACCGAAACGTGTGATGTAACCTTTCACCTTTTCCAGTGCTGCTGCACGCTGATCGTCTTCAAGCTTCACATTCAGAACAACGGTTAATTCATACTTGTTCATCTTGCTTTACCTCCTTGTGGTCTCTGGCCCCTGCTTTCAGTAACAGGAGCAAGGATATGATATGTCACGGAGTATTATTTTACCAAACTCTTGGGACAAATGCAAGGAGTTTTTTGTTTTTCTTCAACTTTTTCTTCAATCCTCGTTTGTAAAATATCCGATTCGTATCCGATTGGACATCCGGTTTTGCCATACATTCATATGGTTTTCTTAGTCAGTCCCCTGGTGTTCTTCTCCACCAGCCTGCGGGCAACCATGATCTGGTGTCCGCAGCCCATGCATTTCAGACGGAAATCCGCGCCCACGCGGAGGATTTCCCATTCACTGCTGCCGCACGGATGGGGCTTTTTTAACTTTACAACATCTCCCACTTCGTAATTCAGCTTTTCCATTGTCTCACTTCTCCGGCTTCCATATTTATTATTTTATCTGTATACCGGCTAAAATCTGCTCAATACGTGCCAGTTCCTCCTGCCCAAATACCGTATTCTTTAAGGCTGCCACATTATCCTCTAACTGGCGGCAGCTGCTTGCCCCCACCAGTACGCTTGTGACCTCAGGACGCCGAAGGATCCAGGCCAGCGCCATCTGGGCCAGGGTCTGGTTCCTTTCCTTTGCGATGCAGTCCAGTTCCCGGATTCCCGCCAGCTTCTCCTCTGTCAGGTAATTCCCGCTTATGCTGGTGCCTTCCCTGGAGGCCCTGGAACCCTGTGGAATACCGTGCAGGTACTTATTGGTCAGCGCGCCCTGGGCCAGGGGGCTGAAGCAGATGCATCCTACCCCTTCCCGGTCCAAAAGCCCAAGAAGCCCGTCTTCCACCCACCGGTCCAGCATGTTGTAACGTGGCTGGTGCAGCAGGCATGGGGTGTGGTTGTCACGCAGGATCTTGATTGCCTTCTCCGCTTCCTCCTTTTTATAATTGGAAATGCCTACATACAAAGCCTTTCCCTGCCTGACCGCATCAGACAGCGCGCCCATGGTTTCCTCCAGAGGCGTCTCCGGATCTGGGCGGTGATGGTAAAATACATCCACATAATCAAGCCCCATCCGCTTTAAACTGGAATCCAGACTTGCCATCAGATATTTCCTGGAACCCCAATCCCCATAAGGTCCTGGCAGGAAATCATAACCTGCCTTGGTGGAAATGAACATCTCATCCCTGTACCGGCCCAGGTCCGACTTCAGGATAGCGCCGAAATTCTCCTCCGCCATCCCATTGGCCGGATGACCGTAATTATTCGCCAGGTCAAAATGCGTGATGCCCATATCAAATGCCCTGAACAGAATCTCCTTCTGTTCATCCAATGGTTTTTCCAGCCCAAAATTCTGCCACAGCCCCAGGGATATCCTGGGGAGAAGTACCCCGCTTCTTCCGCTACGCTTATATTCCATGGCCTCATATCTGTTTTCTGCTGCCTTATACATATGTATACTTCCTTTCTCTTTTTTCTTTTCCCGATTTATTCCCTATATAAAACCAAAAAAGATTGTCACGCTGCCCCCAATCCTTTTTAACCGTCCACCCCTGTCACGGTTCCCAGCACTTCCCCAATCCGGTCACTGATGACCAGATCCGCCTGGGAGTCACGGGAAGTAGCACCTTTGTTAATCAGTACCAGTTTATTTCCGCGGTAATAATCAATCAGCCCGGCCGCCGGATACACAACCAGTGATGTGCCGCCGATAATAAGCACATCGGCATTCCGGATGTATGTTACAGCCTTCTGTAAGGTCCGGTTGTCCAGTCCTTCCTCATACAGCACCACATCCGGCTTAATGACACCTCCGCAGCTGCAGTGAGGCACGCCGTCACACTTCACCACATAATCCAAATCATAAAACTCCCCGCATCTTGTGCAGTAATTCCTATGTACGGAGCCGTGAAGCTCCAGGACCTCCCGGCTTCCCGCCATCTGGTGAAGTCCGTCAATATTCTGCGTAATCACAGCCTTAAGCTTCCCCTGCCCCTCCAGATGCGCCAGGGCCTTATGGGCCGCATTGGGCCTGGCATCCGTAAACAGCATCCTGTCTTTATAGAAACGGAAAAATTCCTCGGGATACCTGACATAGAAGCTGTGGCTGATGATAGTCTCAGGCGGATACTTATACTGCTGGTTATAAAGCCCGTCCACGCTTCTGAAGTCAGGGATACCGCTTTCCGTTGACACCCCTGCGCCACCGAAAAATACGATATTGCTGCTGCCATCAATCCAATCCTTAAGCTGCTGCCATTTTTCATCCATAACTTACTTCCCCCTCCTTATGCTATGATAAAAGCTTATGCCATCATACAAGCTTATGCTATATAGAAGCCCTGCTATACAACCTCATCCAGGAAAACGCCTTTCAGCGGCTGTACATACCGCCACCAGTAAGGAATCTCCCCGCTATCCGCCTCCATGATTTCATCCAGCGGACGGTATCCCAACAGCCAGGCCGTCATTTGCTCAACCGTAAGTTCCAGAACCTCTGTGGATACCAGTGCATCACTGCCGCCTTCCGCAATCCCAAAGCCTTCCACGGTCCCGATTCCCTCTATCCGCCCAAGCCTGGAACCATCCGTCCCCAGCCTCCACCGCCAAAGTCCGTGATTGCCATCCACCAGGCGGTCCCTGATTCTTATCATAACCTCCATCCTTGGGCAGGGACAATCTTCATTCACGGAAATGACTTCCGCCATAGCCGCCACATCCGTGATACGTGCCATGATTGCAGGTTTAGCAGCCGGAAGGTCCTCCGGCGCCTGAATCCACTCATCCCTGTCACAATAAAGGAACCTCTGTTCCTGCTTTTCTTTACCCCAGACCGCCTTCAGGGCAGCCAGTTCCCCCTGCCCATCCAGGTATCCATACACCTGTCCGTCTTCACTGTCAAGCTCTGCCTGAAGCATCTGAAGATATGCGCTGTCACGCTCTGCATATACCTGGAAACGCCCCCCAAGCCAGCGGTTCATCCAGTCAGACAGATTCATCCTGCCTGGTGCCTTTAGCTGCATCTCCACCATAGCTACACCCGAGGCCTCTGCCTGCACCTCCGCCGCAGCCACATATGCCTCCTCTTCCCCGGCCTCATCCGCCGCCGCATCCAGGCGCAGCCCAATGGCCCGCACCCCTGCCGCCGCATCCTCCCGCAGCGTCCACATCGGCTGGTCAAAGACATATACAAACCCAAAGGGCCTGTAGATATCCGGGGAAGCCGGCATCAGGTAGCAGAAGGGCGTATGCGCCTCATGCATGTCCTGAAGCATTGTCACCAGAACATCCCTCATATGGCCCTGATGGCGGCTGTCTGAAGCGGTTGCCACACCCACGATATAGGGCAGGACATACATCCTGTCCCTGACCCTTACCTTATAAGGGTTCAGGTGCGCCATGGTCAGCATTTTCCCGCCTTCATCCTCCTTGACAATCACCTGGCTGTCCAAAATCTTCTTCCCAAAATAGTAATCCAAAAATGCCTCTGAGTCCTCAGGAAAAGCTTCCTTCCACAGCGGGATGCATTTTCCATACTCATCTCTGTTCAAATAACGGATCATCGTTTCCTCACCATATATTTTCTTGCAAATCCAATGGGATTGTAACTCATCTTAGCCTTCCTGAGCCCTTCCATCCCCACATCATCCTCACGGTTCACCAGGGCCACATCCGGGAACTCATTGACCAGGAACTGCTGGTTAATGAACTGGTACAGGCCCTTGATATCCGGATTTGCCTTCTCAATATGAATGACCGCCATATTCTCCCGTTCATTCAGGCTTCCAATGGTAAATGCCTCCATCTGTCCGTCCACATACACAGCCGCCATGCGCACGCACAGGCTGGAGCAGTTCTTCAGTATCTCATGGATACCCGCCACCTCATATTCCAGGGAATCCTCCAGGGCATCGGCATCCGCTTTCTTCTGCCTCCAGCGCTCCATGAATTCCCAGACCTCATGCCTGTCCGAACAGCAGAGCCTTCTATACTCATACCGCCCCTCATACTCCCTCATAAAGGCATTCAGATGGTTCTTTTTCTTATGGAGTTTCTTCCCTGACAGGGTGCGCATGGCCTCCCCGTCATACAGGTAATCCTTTAAATCCACCTGCTCCTCCACCTCATACTCCTTCGGGTCCAGCCCCAGATATTGCACCGCCTCCTCATCAGCCAGTGCAATAAAAAACGGCTTATGGAGCACTTCTGCGAAATACTCCTCCAGCTGGTGGAAAAAATAGGGCAGGTCTTCCTCCCTGCACATGGGCATGGCAGTGGAAACCTGTCCATCCCTCTCCATCAGCCACAAAGCCGCCCTGTCCTCACTGACCGTACATTCCACATGATAATAGTCCTTCCATAAAAAACAATCCAAAAACACACTGTCACATGCTTTATTGGGCCTCAGGCCATAAAAAGGCTTCAGCCTTTCTATATCCCCAGCCACCACGGGCTTAAAATCAAGCTTCATAAAATTACCTCTCTTTATTCGTACGACTGTTGTTAGTATACCATAATTTCCAATACTAAAACAGTTTTTTTAAGATTGGCATGATCCAGCTATCAAACTTAAGCAGCCACAAAAAGTCCCCATCGCCTTCTTAATTTCAAACCATCCGCTCCTGCGCTCCCCTATAAGTAAGTATCTATCTTTAATGTGTGTACTTGTTAACCGTTTCTGCGTCAACTATAATATCCAGTAAAGGAAACGTTCATAAAAACACCCAAATCAATACCAAAACAATACGGAGGTACAATTCATGAAAAAAGAACTTGCGGTAAATCCCTATTTATTCCCGATGCCGGTACTTATGATAGCCACCTATGGTGACGACGGCAAGGTAGACGTGATGAACATGGCCTGGGGAGGTATCTGCGCTGAAGATATGGTCTCACTCAATATCAGCGAGGACCATAAAACATCCGCGAACATCAAGAAAACAAACGCTTTTACACTGAGCATTGCAGACGTGGACCATCTGGAAGCAGCCGATTTCTTCGGCATTGCCACCGGCAACAAAATGGAGGACAAATTTGAGCGCAGCGGCCTCACTGCGGTGAAAAGCCAAAAAGTCAACGCGCCCATCATCGACGAATTTCCCCTAACCCTTGAATGTGAAGTAGTCGAATATAAAAATGAAGCCTACGGCTTCCACGTCATAGGCAGGATTGTCGGCGTACTGGCGGAAGCGCATGTACTCAATGAAAAAGGCAAGGTTGACCCCAAAAAGCTGAACGCATTCGTATTTGACCAATTTCAAAATGGCTACTATGCCATCGGCGAAAAAGTCGGCCAGGCCTGGAACAGCGGCGCCAGCCTCATGAAAAAATACTGAACGCATGACCCCACCTCCCCCAACCATCTTCCCCTTTTACACATGCAGCGGTTGGAATACGCAGTCCGTGAAGAGGGTCAGGGCGGGCGGCGGCAGACCACGCGCATAGGGGCGGAGGCCGCAGGTTCCTGGGTCCGGGCAGCAGAAAAGATGGGGGTGGATTCTTGCATCAAAGCAAGAATCCAAGGAGCTCTGAACGGAGAAAGCTCATCAGAGTTTCTCCGTGAATAGCACCGGTCCCCCATCTTTTCTGTTGTCCGGGCCCTGGAAGCTGCGGCCTCCGGCCCTCAGCGCGTGGTCTGCCGCCGCCCGCCCTGACCCTCTTCACGGACGTAGCCTTCCCACCCCTTCATCCGCCCCTTCAATCCTGCGCAATCTCCTTCACCAACAGCAGCCTCTGCCCCTGCTTCACCTGCTCATCCGCCAGTTCATTGGTAGATATGATGGTGCCGATGGTGGTATGGAACTTTTTCGCAATGGACCAAAGCGTATCGTCCGGCTGGACAATATATCCCACGATTCCAGGCAGTTCCTGAAGCTTCTGCAGATCCATGGGATTGACGGCCGCACCGGTAATCACCGGCTCGCATACCGGCTGCAGGACCAGGAAATCCAGGGCAACCACTGCCTTTACCTCCACCATGTCGCCGCCCATCATGACCGCGCTCAGCTGCTCCAACCCTGCATCCAGCTGGTATACGCTGTCCTCACGGATTCCCCTGGCTTCTGCGGTGCAGTGGAACGGCACCTGCTCCACGGATGACTGTACAGGCGAGGTGTCATCGCTGGTAAGATATAACAGGGTCACCTCCAGGACGCCGTCTATCTGCAGACAGTCCTCCCCCACCTCCACGTCATCCAGCTTGATGGTCCCTTCGTTGTGGCAGATCTGGAGGATACGCTCGGCCTGGGGCAGTTTCAGCTTTTCCGCCACCTTGGACTTGCACACATTCCTGGTCAGTATCTGGTCAAAACAGGCCTCTGTCCGGGTCAGTTCAATCTCACGGTTGTTGGAATACATGTCGCTTAACAGTTCTACCTGCTCTTCCTCGTACAGCTTGATATCCAGCTCCAGGACAGCATCCACGTCCATTTCCCGCATTTCCCCGTCATAGTCGGGCTTGGCTTCCATATCCTTGTGGGCCAGGCGCACGGTTACCATGGGAATCTGCTCCTCCTTCACATCGCCCATCTCCATGTCGCCTGAGAATGGCAGGGTCTCCTCCATCCACTGCATGGGCATGTTTTCATCCTCCGCGCTGTAGATGACAAACACACTCAGTTCGCCGTCCAGATGCAGACGTCCGTCCAGCGGTTTTACGGTTATGTCCCGAAGCTTCATTTCACGCCACAGAAGCTGGCCGATATTAGGCTTTCCGCCTGTAAGGCTCAGTTCTTCCTTGATGCGGTATGTATCCTTGCGCCTTACGGCAATGGCTGCCGCGGTGGCTGTCCGTTTCAGTGTTTCCACCTGTACCTGTCCCGATGCATCTGTGTCCGACAGACCGGCCCCTGCGCTGCGGCTTCCGCTTTCCATGTCCACATCCACTGCGGCTTCCACATCCCTCAAAGTCTCCACCCGCACCTGAAGCGTGATGATGGCCTGGACCCCCAGCTTCCTGGAGTTAATCATATCCGTATTCAGGTCCTCCAGCATCCAGTTAAGGCCCACGTAGTCCTTTTCCTCCAGTCCGGGGACATTGACCACTTCCTCAAACGGGATGTTGCCGCCCAGGGTCTGGAGTCCGCCCGCTTCCCTGCGGTACAGCACCTGGAACTCCAGCTTGCCCTTTACCGCCACCTTATCTCCCTGGTTCTTCACTGTCTCAATCTGGATCTCACCGGTGTCTAACATCACCTGTTCCATATCGTCCATGGTGTCCGGCACAATAAAGTCATCATCCAGTGTAATCTGTGTGGTAACATTTCCCTTCCATTGGTTCATATGTATCTGTTTCTTTATTAATTCCATAAAAACACCTGCCATCTCTCCAGAACGTATCTGAACATTGTTTTCTGCCAGCCGGGCGTGAATGGTGTTCAGATACGCTCCGGTCTTTTAGAAAAATCTATGCGGACAGCAGGTGGTTTATGCTTTATATCTTATCTTTCATCGTATTTGTCCATAAAATGATGGCGCGCGCCCTTTTGCACATATCCAAGGCAGGCGTCCAGATTGATGTTCTCCACGCTTTTCATGATGTTGGCGTCGATGAACGGGCTGTTCTTCCTGAGGGAGCGGATTAATTCCTTCATCTCCTGGCGCTTGGAGGTATGGACGATATCCGCCGCATCCCCCGTAATCCCCCTGACCGCCTGTTCCCTTGCAACCTGCTCCGTGAACCGGCAGGCACATTGGAGGAAATGCAGTCCATTGTAGTCTTTCCAGTCCAGGATATCCTCTTCCTTAACAAAATAAAGGGGACGGATCAGTTCCATTCCCTCGAAGTTGGTGCTGTGGAGTTTAGGCATCATGGTGTTGATCTGTCCCCCGTAGAGGATGCCCATGAGTATGGTCTCTATCACATCATCAAAATGATGGCCCAGCGCAATCTTATTGCACCCCAGCTCCCTGGCATGGGCGTACAGGTATCCCCGCCGCATGCGGGCGCAGAGGTAACAGGGCGACTGGTCCACATCCACCACGATATCAAAGATATCTGAATCAAAGATGCGGACCGGTATATTCATAAGGGCTGCATTATCCTCAATCAGCTTCCGGTTGTCAGGGTGATAGCCCGGGTCCATGACAATGAACTCCAGCCCAAACTCCGTGCCGCTCTGGCGTTTTAACTGCTGGAGGCACTTGGCTAACAGCATGGAATCCTTGCCGCCTGAGATACAGACAGCCACCTTATCGCCGTCCTGGATCATCTTATATTCCTGAAGCCCCCTGACAAAGGGGCGCCAGATTTCCTTGCGGAACTGCTTGATGATGCTCCGCTCTATATTCACATATGGTGCTTCATTCTTCATGACTGGTATGGTTTCTCCCGTGTGTCTTTATTCTGTATTCCCTGCCCTGCGTCTTCCTGGGAAGGAACCTCTGTCCCCCTGGCCGCCAGCGCCTGCTTCAGGTACTCAATCTCCTGTTCCATCTGCTCCATCCGGCTTCTCATATCCTCGTATTCTTCCAGCGTCAGGCTTCTCTTATTCTTCGGTATGGTGACGCCGTCCTTTTTTACCGGACGGGCCGGTATCCCCACTGCGGTCACATTGTCCTCCAGAGGTTTTAAGAGCACTGCGTTGGCGGCAATGGAACAGTTATCCCCCACCTCAAATGCCCCCAGGATCTTGGCTCCGGCCCCCACCATGACATTGCTGCCAAGGGTTGGATGGCGCTTCCCCTTCTTCGTGCCCACGCCGCCCAGGGTGACTCCCTGGTAAATCGTACAGTTATCCCCCACCACCGCGGTCTCACCGATGACCACGCCGGTTCCATGGTCAATGAGGATCCCATGGCCCAGCTGGGCGCCCGGATGTATCTCTATCAAAGTAAAAAACCGTGCTATCTGTGAAATAAGCCTGGCTATGAAAAACATCTTATGCTGATAAAACCAATGGGCAAACCTGTGCCATATGAGGGCATGGACCCCCTGGTAAAGCAGGAACACCTCCAGTGCGTTGCGGGCAGCGGGATCGCGTTCCTGTACGGCCTTAATGTCAAGCCAAATGTCTTTGAATATCATAGTATACTCCACCCTCTCTTTAACAAGTTAAAACATTGCTGCTGTGACACGACATTTACCGAAAAACATAAATATCGTATAGTATAGCATATGATATTCAATTTAAAAAGGATTTTTTACTGGAATACGACAGGATTCTCCAAATACTCCGTCTTGATTACAATATATGGGAAAGACTGCTCCGTGCCTGCATTTTCCCCCTTCTCAGGCCCCTTTAACTCCGTGTTGATCACAATGGAGTTGTCGGTAAGGTAAAGGTCGTTTACGCTGATGCTGTACCCGCCCGTGGGCTGTACCCCGTACCCCACTGCAATGTACAGGTTCTGCTCATCGCTGTATGTAAGCTTGAAGGGCTGCTGCTGTTTCTCAGCAATCAGTTTCTTAAGTTCATCCGGCACATCCAGGTCCCCGGCCACCGTAAAATCCAGGTCCCGGACCTTATCCCCGTCATCCTTTGAAGCGGAACAGCCTGCCAGCCACAGCGACGCGGCAATGACCATCAGCAGTCCCAGGTACATTTTCCCTTTGATAAATGCCTTCATGTTAATAAAACCTCCCGGAATATATGATACAATTACTATCAATATATTCCGGAAGGTCCTGATTATTCTTGATTCATCTCAGAGTGTGCCTGAAAATGCTTAAGCTTCCCTATATACAATCTTCCCTTATACAACCTTCCCTCATACAATCTTCCTGATCCAGCCCTCCGGCGCTTCGATGGTGCCCATCTGGATACCGGTAAGGGTTTCATACAGCTTCCTGGTAACAGGTCCCATCTCATCCATGCCGCTGGGGAAGCAGATTTCCTTTCCATGGTCAACAATCTTGCCCACCGGGGAAATGACGGCAGCGGTGCCGCACAGGCCGCACTCTGCAAAATCAGCCAGCTCAGCCAGCTTCACAGGCCGCTCCGTCACCTTAAGTCCCAGGTAATGCTGGGCAACATGGATCAGGGAACGCCTGGTAATGGAAGGAAGGATGGAGTCAGACTTAGGCGTGACCACCTCCCCGTCCCTGGTAACGAACAGGAAATTCGCGCCGCCTGTCTCTTCCACATAAGTCCTGGTACCCGGGTCTAAGAATACATTCTCATCATAACCGGCTGCATGGGCGGTGACAGAGGCATACAGGCTCATGGCGTAGTTAAGCCCGGCCTTCACATGGCCTGTTCCATGAGGCGCCGCACGGTCAAAGTCGCTGACGCACAAGGTCAGGGGCTTTGCGCCGCCCTTAAAATACGGGCCTACCGGGGTCACGAACAGGCGGAACTGATATTCATCCGACGGCTTGACGCCGATAACCGGACCTGAAGCAAACATATACGGCCTTAAATACAGGGTTGCGCCGCTGCCAAAGGGGGGTACCCAGGCCGCATTGGCCTTAACCACTGCATCCACTGCTTCCAAGAACCTCTCCTTTGGGAATGGAGGCATCTCCAGGCGCGCCGCGGAGTCCATCATGCGTTCAGCATTCAGGTCAGGTCGGAAGGTGACAATGCTTCCATCCTCCGTGGTATAAGCCTTAAGGCCCTCAAAGCATTCCTGGCAGTACTGAAGGATGCCTGCGCACTCATTAATCACCACATTGGAGTCCGAAGTCAGTTCTCCCTCCCCCCATGCCCCGTCTTTATAGTTTGCAACATATCGCTTGTCCGTCGGCATATAAGAAAATCCGATATTTCCCCAGTCCAGGTCTTTCTTTTCCATAATCAATTCCTCCGTTCAGGTAGAAGTAGCTTGTTTTGTTGAACACAATTATAATCGCATTAATCCGTAAAATCAATGGGTTCTGTGTAAATGTGATATACAATTCGTGCATATTAGCCATAACCGGACCTAAGGGCGGCTTATCCCTCTTCCTCATTGTAAAACATGTTAAGATATGTTAAATTAATAAAGAATCTAACACATGTGAAGGAGAATCACCAATGGCCAAGAAAACCGCCCGGGGCACCCGGGGCAAGATTGTAGGCGCTGCATGGAAGCTGTTCTATGAACAGGGATACGAGGATACCACGGTAGAGGAAATCATCGAGCTGTCCCACACATCCAAGGGCTCCTTTTACCACTATTTTGATGGCAAGGATGCCCTTTTAAGCACCTTAAGCCTGTTATTTGATGAAAAATATGAAGAGCTTACCGATATCCTGGCAGAAAAACCGGAGATGACCGCCATGGACAGGCTGCTGTTCCTTAACAGCGAACTGTTTGGAATGATTGAGAACAGTATTTCCATGGACCTTCTGGCCCGGCTCCTGTCCACCCAGCTGATCACTGCCGGCGAAAAGCACCTGCTGGACCATAACCGCACCTATTATAAACTCCTGCGCAAAATCATTGCCCACGGCCAGGATAACGGTGAATTAAGCACCGGCTTAAGCGTCAGCGAAATGGTAAAGCTGTATGCATTAGCGGAACGCGCAATCCTTTATGACTGGTGCCTGTGCGGCGGTGAATACTCCCTCAGACGGTACAGCGTGTCGGTCATGCCTGGATTCCTGAGCAGCTTCCTGGAGCACCGGGAAAGCACCTTATAAGAAGGGAACCGGCAGGCCAATATTGGGAAAGAAAATAAATTCTATTTTTTTGAACATATATTATTTAATATATCGTACGGTCAATTTTCCTTTTATTTATAATGAATATTTAATATAAATAATATTTTCGTCTAGTATTCAGTCTATACTTTGTTCTGTATTGCGTTCTCCTATACCTCATGTTATAATGTGCACATTATGGCTACTTCCGTTCTCCCCGGGCTGACAGGTTCCGGGGAAATGTATGTAATGGCCAATATAATGCAGCACCATGCAGCTTTATGTATCGTAGATATATTATGAAGTGGATATATTATGAATATGTAGATATATCATAAATATATCGAAAATGTATCGTACATATGGTGCATGCACTATAATTGACTGAAAAGCTGAATTGATTGAAAACAGGAGGGAAAACATGAGTACAGGACAAATAGGGATTCTGGCTGCCATCATCATATATCTGGCTGCCATGGTCTACGTAGGTTTCTATTTCAGCAAAAAAGGCGGCGGTGATTCAGCCGACGAATTTTATCTGGGGGGCCGCAAGCTGGGAGCCTTGGTAACCGCCATGAGCGCCGAGGCATCGGACATGAGCAGCTGGCTGCTTATGGGGCTTCCGGGAGTGGCATACCTTACCGGTATCGCAGACGCAGGGTGGACTGCCATCGGCCTTGCAGCAGGTACATATCTGAACTGGCTGATTGTGGCAAAGCGCCTGCGCCGTTATTCCGTGGCCTGTGACGCCATCACAATCCCGGACTTTTTCTCACGGCGCTACAGGGATGAGAAAAACATACTGATGTGCATTGCCGCCATTGTCATCCTTATCTTCTTCATCCCCTATACGGCTTCGGGCTTTAAGGCTGTGGGGACCCTGTTCAACAGCCTTTTCGGCGTAAATTACCATGCAGCCATGATTGTGGGCGCCATTGTCATCATCGGTTACACGGTCCTGGGAGGATTTATGGCTGTCTCCACCACGGACCTGATTCAGAGTATCGTCATGAGCATTGCCCTGGTCATCATTGTATTCTTTGGGGTCAATGTTGCCGGGGGCTGGGATGCGGTGGCGGACAATGCCCGTTCCCTCGCAGGATATCTGAGCATGACCCATATCCATAACATGGCGGACAATACGGCCTCCCCTTATGGATTCATCACCATACTTTCCACCCTGGCGTGGGGGCTGGGGTATTTTGGCATGCCCCATATCCTTCTGCGTTTCATGGCAATCAGCCATGAGGATAAGCTGAAGACATCGCGGCGCATTGCCTCCATCTGGGTGGTCATCTCCATGTTCGTGGCAATCCTGATTGGAATCATCGGCTACAGCGCTTCCGTTGCAGGCAGCATCCCCACCTTTTCCTCCAGTTCCGAGTCAGAGACAGTCATCATCCGTCTGGCCGACCTGCTGGGGCGTCATGGACTGCTGCTGTCCATCGTGGCAGGCGTTGTCCTGGCCGGAATCCTGGCATGTACCATGTCCACGGCTGATTCCCAGCTGCTGACCGCCGCGTCTGGGGTGTCCCAGAACCTGCTCCAGGATTTCCTTAAGATTAAGATGGACACCAAAACATCCATGATGGCTGCCCGCCTTACGGTTGTGGGAATTGCGCTGGTAGGCATTGCACTGGCATGGAATCCCGACAGTTCCGTGTTCACCATCGTATCCTTTGCCTGGGCCGGCTTTGGAGCCTCCTTTGGCCCGGTCATGCTGTTCGCCCTGTTCTGGAAGCGCAGCAACCTCAAGGGCGCCCTGGCCGGCATGGTTTCCGGCGGTATCATGGTATTCGTATGGAAATACGGCGTGCGGCCCCTTGGCGGGGCATGGAATATCTACGAACTGCTCCCCGCATTCCTGGTGGCCTGCGCTGCCATCGTGATTGTATCACTGGCAACCGCTGCGCCGTCTGCAGAAATCTGCGAAGAGTTTGATTCTGTAGGAAGATAATACCGGCCCGTAAGTCTTAGACAACGTAAAACCACTGTCCCAGGCACAGTCATACCTGCCCGGAACAGTGGTTTTCCTTATTTGGCCCTTATATCAGCTTAATCTTCCTGTTTACTGCAGATTGCCAGCCTGTGCTGGTATTTCTCCCTGGTAGCCAGCCCTCCCCGGATATGGCGCTCGGACTTGTTTACGTCCAGTACAATCCTTGCCTGGGCAGCCAGCCCCGGATTGATGTGTTCCAGCCTGTCAGTTACATCCTTATGTACCGTGGATTTGCTTATCCCGAATTTCTTCGCCGTCTGCCTTACCGTGGCATTGTGGTCTATGATGTAATTGGCGATGGCTACCGCACGTTCTTCAATATACTCCTTCAAAGTGAGTCTCCTGAGGATTTTTTTACATCATATGCGGAAAATCCTGGGATTAGCACCACCTCGTACGGATTCTGGAGGAATTTTTTCCGTCTGGTCTCCTGTTTACGTCCCCATTCCCTGGCAGCCCGCCTCTTCCCCTGCTAAAATCCGGCTTTCCCCAATTCATCCATCATGGCCCGGCGCCTTTTATAAAGTGTCCTCCACTCCTGTGCCAGCTGTGCGGCCGCTTCCAGTCCATTGGGATAGGACGCTATCTTCTTCAGATATTTCATCAGTTCTTTATAACGCGTCCTGTCAGACGCAGATTCGGCCTGTCCTCTGGCAAAGGCAGTATAAGCAGTCCTCATCCTGTCCGGGTACATCTTTTTAAGGACTTTTTCATATCGGTCCATGGTATATACAGAGCCGCTGTTTACTACTTCCTCCAGAAGCTGGCCGTACATTTTCTCCGATTCCAATAAAGGCAGTTTAATCTCCTGGCCGGCCGGACCTGCCAGCAGCTTCTCCCGGATCTGTTCCCACTCGCTTTTTCCGCACACAGCCTTTAATTTACTGGTGAAATCCAGACTGTCCTGTCTGCAGGAAAATACCTGGAACAGCAATTCCTCCTTATAATCTTTGTCCATATGCAGCCTGCCGTACAACTCAATCAGTTTCCGGCTGTGCCCGCTGACCCAGGAGGGGGATCCATGGTCCAGTTCCTTGCTCTCCTTCAGGACACGGATTGCATCCTTGTATTGTCCCGCCTGGATAAATTCTTCTGTCTCCAGCATCCTCACTGCCGTAAATCTGCGGTTTTCCTCCCGGTACTGCAATATCTCCTCTTCCGAGGCCCCCAGTTCCTTCATGATCTGAAGCCTTTTCAGGATATTATATTCAAATCCATACTGCACGCTGTAGTATTTGCCACAGTCCATGCCTTCCCTGTTTTTTTCAATCTCCTGGTCCAATGCCTCCATTGTCCTTTGCAGGAGTTCCCTGTCATGAAACTCATTCATAAGGAACCCGCTGATATATTCTTCCAAATAATCAGTCACGGTACCGTCCGCCTGATATTTCTTAAACCAGGCACGCATCCTGTCCTTATCCTGCTCACTGCATTTTTCCAGGATCTGCTTCCAGAATTCATAACAGGCCTCCGCCACCATACCCAGGCCGCCATCGGAATCATCTATATCCTGGTTCCCAATGGTGATGAATACCTGATTTGTAAGTTCAAATGCCTGCATCCAGCAGCCTTTGTCAATCACGGCCTGCACCTTGTCATTCAGAAATGCTTCCATCTCCAACAAATAATTACCTGCATTTTCCCAGTCCACATAGCCATATCTGTCCGAATACCCGTAAGCAATGTCATTTATCTCCCTTTTCAACATTGCCATCTGTCTCTGGCTTATGGATGGGGAATATTGTATCAGGATCTTGTTCCTCAACTTCCCATCTTCCCAGGCCATGGATTCCAGGAGGCGCCTCAGTTCTTCTTCCGGAATCCCATTTATCACGTCCTTAAGCTCCTGTCTGGAATCCTGGACGGTTCCTCCATCGGCCGTGGGGGGCATTTCCAGAACGCCTCCCTCTTCTGCCTCGTATAAAACTGCCGCCATATGCTTGCAGTTATACCCTTCCGCCGCATATGGGCAGGTGCACCTCATGTGTTGGACCTGGTTGTCCTTTATGTCTATTTCCACCTCATAGTCCTCGGTCCCCTCCACCAGGGCACGGTATCCGCCCTCTGTCCGCACCATCTCCATGACGGCCCCGGACTCGTAATAATCCATGCCCCGGACCAGGATACGGGGGCTGAATAAGCTTTCCCATTCATCCATCATTGCATACACTCCTTTATCAAATAGTGCCCTCTGCCATCCTCACATGTCATCTTCAAATCCATCCCTGGCCTTGGTAATCCTTTCTTTCCGCTCCAAATGCAGATTACAGGATGCAGCAAAGTCATGGCTTCCGAAAATATGTAATATATTTTAATTATACATGATTTTTCCTTCAAGGAAAAGGAACGCCGCCTGAAAAGATACTGGTTTTCATGCAGTTATCCAACTAAAGTACAAGGCATCCCATTGACTTCTTATATTATTTGTGCTACGCTAAAAACAGCAAATGAATAAGTTCTTCGGGGCAGGGTGTGATTCCCTACCGGCGGTATAGTCCGCGACCCGCTTAGGCGGCTGATTTGGTGAGATTCCAAAACCGACAGTATAGTCTGGATGAGAGAAGGCGATTTAATTCATATGGATAATGAACCACATGCCGTTATTTATATTGAATTGTTTATGAATCCCAAGCCCCTATGGCTCTGGGATTTTTTTAATATGGAAAACGTGCCTGTGATGATTTTTTCCCAAAGGTTTTACAAAAGTTTTTCCAAAGGACTTGTTTCATTGCAAAAACAAACTTTAGGGCACATCAAGGCCCTGATATCTAAGGAGGTTTATGTTATGAAATCAAAGTGGAGTATTCAGAAGCTTATTTACACCGGCATGCTGGCCGCCATGGCAGGCGCCCTTATGTCACTGGAATTTTCAGTTCCTATGATGCCGCCATTTTACAAAGTGGATTTCAGCGATGTCCCATCCATCATGGCCCTGTTCCTGTTCGGACCCGCATCCGCTGCCTGGGTGGAAATCATCAAGATCCTCATCAAGCTGATAACAGTGGGGACCAACTCCATGTACGTGGGCGAACTGTCCAACCTGATTGGTGTGGCCCTGTTCGTCATCCCCTTATGGATTGTATACAATAAAATGGGCAAGAACCGCCGGGCAGCCATCACCGGCCTTTCTGTAAGCATTGCCGTAAGGACTGCATTTGCATGTTTCTGCAATGCCTTCATCACCCTGCCCTTATACGCAAAGGCCATGGGCGTTTCCCTGGACAGCGTGGTTACCATGGTAGCCTCCGTGAACCCTGCCATCACCAGCCTGACCACCTTCATCGTCATGGCCACCATCCCCTTCAACATCCTGAAGCTGGGCTTAAACTACTTTGTAGGCTACCTTCTGTTCAACCGCCTGACAGCCGCTTATCCATCATTAAAGCCGGCAAGGCAGCATTAAAAGCCAGTAAGGGCAACGTGAAAGCCAGTAAGGGCAGCATGAAAGCCAGTGAGGGCAACATGAAAGGAAACCAGCCGGAGAAGCCAACGGCTAACCTGTCCTAGAGTGTGTTTGAAAGGAGAATTTTTAAAAAAATGATACTCAGATACAGCGAACTTACCAGACTTGAGATGGAACAGATCGACAAGGAAGAAACCATTGTCCTCATCCCCCTTGGCGCCCTGGAACAGCATGGGAACCAGGCGCCCCTTGGCACGGACGACATCATTGCCCAGGCCATGACCGAATACCTGACCCAGGCACTGGAGGCAGAAGACCCGGACTTCCCCATGCTGATATTCCCGGTCATCCCTGTGGGGCTTAGCACGGAGCACAAAAACTTCTGCGGTTCCATCACCTTAAAACCGGACACCTACTACCATCTGCTATACGACATATGTGCCAGCCTGGCGCACCATGGCTTTAAGAAGCTGGCCCTGCTCATATGCCACGGCGGCAACGCCCCCATTGCCCAGGTACTGAGCCGGGAACTGCGAAGCGAGCTGGGGATTTCCCCATTCCTCCTGTCCTCCGGCGCATTCAGCCATCCCGATGTAAAAGCCACTGTCTCAGAGGGCAACATCTGGGATTTCCACGGCGGCGAGATGGAAACCTCCATGGTCATGGCCGTGGACCCATCCTTAGTCAAGCTGGAAACCTCCGAAGCCGGCATCCCTGCTGCCTTCAAGGACAACCAGGCCCTTCAGCCCTACGGCCCCGTATCCATCGGCTGGGTATCCGAGGACTGGAAAACAGAGGACGGCAAACCCATCGGCATTGGCGGCGACCCCTCCGGGGCTACGGCTGAAAAAGGAAGGATCATCCTTAAGACTAGTGCGGAGGCGTTGGTGCCGGGGCTTTTGGAGATTAAGAAGTGGAATGGTTGATGGGGTGCGTGGGGGAGGTGCATCCGTACGTGAGCGGAATGGGGATGGGGGCTGTGGATACGGCTGCGGGGCTAGTGCTTCTAATGCTCTGGAAACCGGCGTTGGACAAGAGGCTGGCCGCCTAACTCGCGCTTAGTTTGTCTAAACCATACAACACTGAGCTCAGACAAAGGCGCCAGCCTCTTAACACCGGTTCCCACAGCATAAGAATCACACGCCCCTGTAGATGCATCCACAGCCCCCATCCCCATTCCGCTCACCCACTACGTATTATCGTTCCTGCATCACATGAACCGGAGAAAGAAATAAAAAACAGGCTTAGTTCATTCCGTTCTGCCAAAGATGTACTTCGTCAAGACGGATAGTCCAGGCCTGTTTTCTATATACTTATACTAAAATCAGTAATGCATTTATATGCTGATGCTAAGTTTAGTAATGCACCATATTATTGTTAAGTCAGGAAATACATAAGCTTGCGGTATGATTTTCTTCTCTCCGATTCATGTTTTAAGGCAGTAGCTGAAGGCCCCAGCAACCTCTTCAAGTACTTGGCAGGAGCCAGGGGCGGGAGGCGGACGGGGGGACGGTTCCTTGTGGAGGGTATTAGAGAGACGGACTCAAAAAGGCGGCAAAAGCCGGGCCGAGCGAGGGCCTCAAAGCCCGAGCGCAGAGTCTCCACGGACGAAAAATCATCAAGATTTTTCGGTAGTTGAGACGGTGCCCGGTTTTTGCCGTCTTTTTGAGTCCGTCTCTCTTATGCCCGGAACCAGGAACCGTCCCCCCGTCCGCCTCCCGCCCCTGGCTCCGTAAGAAAACCAAAAGCAGAGGTTGCGCAACCCCCGTCACACCCCCTCTGCCTTCAAACCATCAATCCATATTCATCAATCCAAATACTTCTTAAGCGTCGCCCTGACAGCCCCCGCTCCCGCAATCTCCTCCAGGAACATTGACTCCACGGTCTCACCGATTCCGGCCTCATAGAGGTCTACACCGAATATATTGGCATTGGACAGGATTGGCTTTAACTGTCCTTTGTAAGTCTCAGGCTTGCCAACTTCAATTCCCTCCAGGGCTTTGGTCAGCTCCGGCACCATTGGGTCTGCTGAAAGTTCGAATGCATTTCCCTGGTCATCCACTGCCAGAAGGTACCTGCACCAGCCTGCAAGCGCCAGAGGAACAGCCTTCAGCTTCTTGGCGTCACCGTATTTTGCAACGTATGCCTTGATGGTCTCGCCGTAACGGATGCCCACCTTCTGTGAGGTGTCAGTGGCGATTCTCTGGGGCGTGTCAGGCATGAATGGGTTGGGAATCCTTACGTTGATTACTTCATTTACAAAGTCCTCAGGGGACAGGATTTCAGGATTGGTCACTACCGGCATTCCCTCTACCGGGCCAATCTCATGAACCAGCTTGTTAAGCTCGGCATCCTTCATCTCATCTGCAATCAGGGTGTAGCCCAGCACACAGCCGTATACAGCCAGGGCTGTATGGAGAGGATTCAGGCAGGTGGTGACCTTCATGCGCTCTACCTTGTTAACCGTGTCCCTGTCCGTCATGTAGACGCCAGCCTTTTCCAGCGCCGGCCTTCCAGCCGGGAACTTGTCCTCGATGACCAGGTACTGGGGTCCCTCTGCATTGACAAATGGGGCAATGTATGTCTTCTTGGAGGTGATGACAGGGGCCATATCCTCTACTCCTGCCTTCTCCAGCTCAGCGCATACAGAGTCAGCTGGACGTGGTGTGATCTTGTCAATCATGGACCAGGGGAAGGATACCTGGTTTTCGTCGGAAAGGTAATCCATAAAGCCGTCCTCTACATAGCCCTTCCGGTTCCACTCCTTAGCCATGGTGAGGATGGAGCTTTGAAGCTTTTCCCCGTTGTGGGAACAATTATCCATGGAAACAACTGCCAGAGGCGCCTTGCCTGCTTTGTATCTCTCATTCAGAAGCGCGCACACAACTGCCATGGCAGATACTGCCTTTTCCGGGCCATTGTCAATGTCTGCCTGGATGAATGGGAAGTAATTCCCGTCAGAACCCTTTAAGGCATATCCCTTTTCCGTGATGGTAAAAGAAATCATCTGAAGGCCAGGATTCACGAATATCTCCTTCAGGCGGTCCCACTCCTCCTTTACGCCGGACTGGGCCTTAAGGGCCTCTGTCAGGGAACCGATAACCTTCTTATCCGTGGAGCCGTCTGCTTTCAGCGTCACTGCCAGCACCAAGTTATCATATGGTTTGTATATTTTGTCAATCACATCAAAGTCAAAGGTCTCCACACAGGTAATACCCTTGCTGCACTCACCTTTTTCAATCAGGGTATCGGCCAGGCCTCCGATAAAGATACGGAAAATATTGCCTGCTCCAAAATGCACCCACACAGGAGCCTTCCTTGTCTCTGCTGCCACTGCTTCGATGTCATAGTCCGGAAGTCCGATACCGGCTGCCTCCCATGCGCTCCTGTCTTTCAATCCTTCTAATGTCAGTTTCATATTGATTACCCTTTCCTTTTAAAATATGATTAAAATAATGAAAGTCTCTTATCTAGTATGGTAGTATATAGCGGCCTTTTATTCAATATGTAATTTTCCACAATTTTTCAGGTATATTTTTGTAAAAATCGCTTATATTATGCCAATTCATTTTCATGGATTGACATTTCATCCAAGGGGTATTAGTATACTTGTATGGTAGTTGGACGGAGTATTTGCAACAAATAAATGATTATATCAAAGGAGAACGATTATGAAAGCCGTACAGATTGTAAAACCAAACGAATTAAAGCTGATTGACATGGAGAAGCCTGTCATCACCGAGAAGGACAATGTACTTGTGAAGATGACCGCTGCCGGCATCTGCGGTTCTGATGTGGGAATCTACCACGGAACCAACGCAGCCGCAACTTACCCAAGGGTTATCGGACATGAGATGGTGGGACGTGTGGACGAGGTCGGCCCTAATGTGAAGGACTTAAAGCCGGGCGACCGTGTGATCATCAACCAGGTTACAAGCTGCGGCCACTGCTATCCCTGCAAGATTGGACGCGGCAATGTATGCGACAGCCTGGCTGTGCGCGGCGTGCACATTGACGGCGGTTACAGGGAATATATTGCCGTACCTGAATCTGACTGCTACATCCTTCCCGAGTCCCTTTCTGATGAAGACGCTGTCATGATTGAGCCTACCACCATCGGTATCCAGTCCTGCACCAGGGCTGAGCTTCAGAAGGATGACATGCTCTTAATCTACGGCTCAGGCGCCCTTGGAAGTTCCATATTAAAGATTGCACGCCTGCTCTGCGACCACATCATTGTAGCCGATGTACTGGATGACAAGCTGGAGGCCGCAAAGGCCAACGGGGCAACCTACACCATCAACGTATTAAAAGAAAACCTGCTTGAAAAGGTAAAGGAATATACATACGGACACGGGGCAACCGTATCCATCGACGCTGTGTGCAACAAGGATTCCCTGATTAACCTTCTTGAGGCAACCGGCAACGCGGGCCGCGTCATGACCATGGGCTTCTCCACCAGCCCCACCGAAATCAACCAGTTCGTAATCACCTCCAAGGAACTGGATGTCAGAGGCTCCAGGCTTCAGAACAAGATGTTCGGCAAGGCCATCGAACTGGTCAATGAGGGCAAACTGGATCTGTCCGGCGCTGTTTCCCACACCTTCCCCCTTACAAAGGCCCAGGAAGCATTTGACTTTGTGGACAGCCATGACCCATCCATCCGTAAGATTGTACTGACCTTTGATTTCTAATACGATACAAAATAAACGCAGCGAGGTTTGGATATGGAATTATTAGACAGGCAGCCTTCCGAAAACGCGCGCTCTTATGCGCTGCGCGTTCTCCTGCACAACATCATAACCCTTGAACTTGCGCCTGGCAGCGCGGTCAGTGAAAATGAACTCTCCCTGGTACTCAAGCTTTCCCGCACCCCGGTGCGGGAGGCCTTGATTGAGCTGAGCAAAATGGGGCTGGTGGATATCCAGCCCCAGCGCGGCAGTTATATTGCCAAGATTGACTACGAGCTGGTGGAAGAGTCCAGGTTCATGCGCCTGGTTCTGGAAAATGCGGTCCTGGCCCTGGTATGCGAAGGCATTTCCCCGGAACACGAGGAAATGCTCCGGGCAAACATGGCGGAGGAAACCAGGCATCTTGAAGCAGGGGACTACCCCCGGCTGTTTGAGCTGGACACGGATTTCCACCGTCTTTTATTCCTGTCCGTGGGCAAGGCCCGGACCTACAGTATCATCCACTCCCAGATGGTGCATTTTGACAGGCTGAGGGCCTTATCCCTCAAGTCCCTTAAGCCGGACAAGATTGTGGAGGACCACGAGAATATCCTCTATGCCATCGGCCGCCGGGACAGCGAGCTGGCCGAGATGCTGATGACCCGGCACCTGACCAGGCACCGGGTAGAAAAATCAGAGCTTATTAAGCTGTATCCAGATTATTTTGTGTGATTTCAGTCAAATGTCAGGATGACTTTTCCTGCCCCACTGTCCTTATCAGCCAGAACGGCAAATGCCTCCTCATACTTTTCAGCCGGAAACACATGTGTGACCAGCTGGTCCACCCGGTCCAGACGGTCCGCAAGACGTTCCAGTGTCTCCGGGAATTTCTGCATCTGGTGCCTGGTTCCAAGAATGGTAAGCTCCTTGGCGTTAACCGCCTTAAAATCAATTGCAGTGGGCGTCTTTGCGAATGTCATCGCCACCAGGCGTCCGGCTGGTGAGAGAAGTTTAACAGCGTGTTCCAGAAGGGCCGGGATTCCTGCTGCTTCAAATACCACATTGACCCCCTCCCCGCCAGTCACATCCATAACAAGTGCATCCAGATCCTCCTTTACAGGGTTGACCATGTAATCCGCGCCAAACCGGGCCGACATGGCAAGCCTGTTTTCATTTGGCTCGGATACAATCACCACTGCCCCGCGGCTCTTGGCCACATCCGCCACAATCAGGCCGATTGGGCCGGCCCCATGGACCAGGACCACATCCCCCGGCCGGACATCGCCCCGCCAGTTGGCCTGGAATCCGATGGTATATGGCTCACACAGGGCTGCCTGGACATAACTCATTTTACTTTTATCGTATCGATACAACTGGGAGCGTTTAACCACCGCGTATTCCCTGAAGGTTCCATCCACAATACAGCCCAGGACTTTCAGTTCCCGGCATACATTATGATGGCCGCTGCGGCAGGCGTAACATTTCCCGCAGTAGGTAATGGGTTCAAAGACCACACCGTCCCCGGCCGCCAGGTCGGACACCGCCTCTCCCACCGCTTTGACTTCACCTGCCGCCTCATGCCCGATTACCCTTGGATATACAGCATAGGGATTGCTCCCATGGGCCACATGCACATCGGAACCGCAGATTCCCGTGGCATGGATCCGCACCAGCACCTGGTCCGGCTCAGTGATGGACGGCATCTTTACATCCAGCATTTCCATATGGCCCGGTTCTATTACCGTGATTGCTTTCATCTTCCTCTCCTTTCATTCTGGTCCGGCTAAATCCCGGGGCAGGACAGGAACCCTCCGTCCACCGCAATCACCTGGCCCGTTACATAGCCCGACATATCCGGGTCTGCAAAAAACCGCAGCGCGCCCACCAGTTCCCTGGAATCCCCCAGCCTGCCCATGGGCGTGCGGTGAATCACATTGTAGTAGCGCTGGGTATAGGTGCCGTCCGGATTTACATACATGTCATGGTTTAATGGTGTCAGGAAATATCCCGGGGCCACCGCATTGACCCTGACCCTGCCATATTCATTGGAAAGGTAATTGGAAAGCCATCTGGTGAACATATCCACCGCCGCTTTGCTGGACGCATAGGCCGGAACCATGCTGAGGGCGTCATAGGCTGCCATGGAAGTTATGTTGATAATGGAATTCCCCTCCCCGCCTACAAGGTCCGCTGCAAATACCTGGCTGGCAATCACGGTTCCCAGCCAATTCACGTTCATGACCCGCATCATCTTTTCCGCATCAATATTAAACAGGGTGCGGCTCTTTCCCAGCAGTTCCCGGACAGTCTCCTTGCGGTCCGGATCAGCCTTTGCAACCTCTGTATCCATTTCATCGCCTGGCTGATATGACCCGGACGTGGTCTTGGCCAGTGGATCCTGGATTCCTGCACAGTTAATCAGCACATTGCACTTGCCCAGCTTTTCCCTGACCTCCTGACGGGCCTGTTCCATGGAAGCCTTGTCCACCACGTTGCAGCGGATTGCAGCGGCCCTTCCTCCATTTTCCCTGATCTGCGCAGCTACCTGCCCTGCAGCATGGATATCATAATCCAACACTGCAATTGATTTACCATCCCCGGCAAGTTCCCTGGCAAACACGCTGCCAAGTCCTCCGCCTGCACCGGTTATAACAACAACCTGTTCCATATCCCTTATCCTCCGACGAATAATTTTTAATTTAAAATACTTGGAATCCACAGTGTGAGCTGCGGGACAAACGATACAAGCGCTAATACAATAAGGCTTGTGGCCAGGAAGGGAACCGTGGCCTTAAATGCCTTGAATGCGGAAATCTTTCCAATCTGGGCGCCTGTGCAGACACACATGCCTACCGGAGGCGTGGTCAGTCCCAGCATCAGGTTCAGGATTGCCATCAGCGCAAAGTGGACCGGCTCCATTCCCACCGCGGTTGCCACGGGAAGCAGCACCGGGAACGTAATCAGGATTGCCGCAAGGCTTTCCATGAACATCCCTACAAAAAGCAATACCACATTGATCAGAAGGATTACCACAACCCGGTTATCCGTAATACTGAGTATGCTGTTTGCCACCATCTGCGGGATACGCTCCGCTGTCAGGATATAGGCAAATACATTGGCCAGCCCAATGAGTACGATGATGCTGGCGCAGGCCCTTATATTCTCCCAGACAATCCTTGGAACATCCGTGATTCTGATTTCCTTATACACAAACACACCTACAACCAGCGCATATGCGCATGTGACGATTGAGGCCTCCGTCGGCGTGAACACGCCAGAGAGGATCCCGCCTAAAAGAATGACAGGCATCAGCATGGCCCAGATTGCATCCTTTGTCGTCTCCAGGCGCACCCGCCAGGAAGCCTTTTCGTGCCTTGGATAATTGCGCTTTACGGAGATGATATAGGTTGGGATACAGAGGGCCAGCCCCAGCAGGATACCGGGGATAATGCCGGCCTGGAACATTTTCCCAACGGAAATGCTCACACAGGAACCTGCAATGACCATGGGCACGCTGGGCGGGATGATTGGGCCTACAACGGATGAAGCCGCTGTCACTGCCACCGAGAAATCATCGTCATAGCCGTCATCCACCATGGCCGGAATCAGCATACTGCCCAGGCTGCACACATCGGCAATGGCTGTTCCGGATATTCCGGCAAACACCATACTTGCCACAATATTTACCAGCGCAAGGCTTCCGCGGAAATGTCCCAGAAATGAGTTGCAGAAATCCAGAATACGCCTGGTGATACCTCCGCCGTTCATCAGCGCTCCGGCCAGCATGAATCCGGGTATACAGAGCAGGGTAAAGGAATCCATTCCAGAATAAAACTTCTGGGCGATGACGGTCAGCGGTATGTTATTTGTAAACAGATAAAACAGGGATGACAGACCCAGGGAAAATGCAATCGGAACCCCTATCAGCAGAAGTATCAGGAATATAATAAACATCATTGCAACCATACCTTATTCCGCCCCCTTTCCCATTGCCAGGACTTCGCTTATGATTCCAGCCATACAGTAGATGGAGGTCAGGGCAAATATCCCCACCGGGACCAGATAGAAAATTCCCATGTTAATCCTCAGGGAAGTGGATACTGTCCTCAGACCGGTTTTCCAGAATATAAAGGCCTGCCTTGTACCCACTACCCCTACAATGCTTATGAAGATATAGTCCAGAATGCTTATGATATGCTTAAGCTTTCCGCGCATGTTGTTTGTCACTATGTCGATGACAGCATACTCATTGTATTTAATTGCCATGGGCGCACCGAACATGATTGTATACATGAAAAACAATCTTGTCATTTCGTCTGTCCAGGGAGCTGAAATCCCCGGCGTATATCTTGTGATGACCTGAACCAGGACGCAGATACTCACCAGGCCAAAGGAGAGGGCTGTAAGGTAATGGAATATCTTATCCAATAAGTCAGTAATTTTCTTCATCGCTATCCCCCAACTCTATCAATTATTAGCCGCTGCTTTTATAAACGCCGCCTGATGCCCGCAGGCGGCGTCTGGCGCCATGCTGTTATTTTACATTGGCATCGGACATTTCGCAGATTTTCTGGTACATATCCCAAAGGCCTGCGCCCTGGTCCTCCAGGTAGGACTGGATGACCGGCATCATGGCGTCCTTAATGGCGTCACGGTCCACTTCCGTGTTAATGGTCATGCCCGCATCCATACATTTCTGGCGGTAATCATCCTTGTGTTCATAGTAGTAATCATTGGTCCACTGCTGCATTTCTGCAGAAGTCTCATCCAGCCAGCCTCTCATCTCATCGTCCAGGCCATTGTAAAGGTCGGCTGAAACCAGGTTAAGGATAGTTGAATATACATGGCTTGTCTCATTTACATACTTCTGCACTTCATAGAAGCTGTTGTCGTAAATCATGTCATATGGATTTTCCTGCATCTCCACGACTCCCTGGCTTAAGGCGTTAAAGGTCTCGCCCAATGCGATGGAGGAACACACTGCCCCTGCGCTGTTCCACATATTCGTATGCAGCGTGTTGCCTGACATACGCATCTTTCGTCCGCTTAAATCAGCCGGTGTGTTAATGGGCA
This sequence comes from Clostridium pacaense, assembly GCF_020709765.2. NCBI lineage: Bacteria > Bacillati > Bacillota > Clostridia > Eubacteriales > Clostridiaceae > Clostridium > Clostridium pacaense. The sequence continues at coordinate 96,036 of NZ_JAJFEB020000006.1, read as the reverse complement.
CATTGGATGTCAGCTGGCGGGCGCCGCGCAGCTGGTACCACAAAACATGGAATCCCGCTGTCTCAAAATCATTCTTAATGGAAGTTCCAATCTCACTCTCAACCATGTTCTGCACATCTTCCTCAGAGTTGTAGGCCCATGGCGCTTCCAAAAGGGTTGCGCTGGGCGCATATCCGTTAAAGGAGCCGCCGGACATGGTCATATCCGTTGTCCCTACCAGCATGCCTGCCAGGGAATCCGCTTCCGAGCCAGATGAACTGGAAGGATAAATCTCAACCACAAAACGCCCGCCGGACTTTTCCTCCAGGCGCTTCTTAAATTCGGTTGCAGCCTGCCCCCATGGATGGTCCAGGGATACCGTCAGGTCATACTTCAGTGTAACGGTTTCCCCTGCCGCGGAAACTTCCTTGCTTTCTGCACCTGCTGCCTGGGTGTCCTTGTTACCGCTCCCTGCTGCCTGGGTTGCGGGTGTGCTGACGGAACTGCATCCGAAAAGCATGCCTGCACTTAGTACCACGGATGTAATGACTGCCAATCTTTTTTTCATTTCGTTGTCCTCCTCGTATGAATGGTTTATTGTTACTGCTTTAATAGGCCCGTATCCTGTCTATGCACGCAGCGTAATCCTCTTCCTGGAAAAACAGTTCCTGTTTTCCAAGGACGAAGCCCTCCACTCCGCAGTTGTGATACAGGTCGCTGATAACTTCCCTCGTGGCCCCGCCGTCCAGAAGAAGGTGATAACCAAGCCCATGTTCCTCCCTGTAGCTGTTAAGTTCAATGAACTTCTGCCGCGTATACGGCATGAATTCCCTTCCGGCAAATCCGGGATTCACTGCCATGATCATGACATAGTCCGTAATCGGAAGCATGTCCTTAACACTTTCAAGCGTGGTGCAGGGATTCAGTATAAGACCTGTTTTTTTGCCCTGCATCTGAATCAGCTCAAGGGTAGCGGACGGAATCAGTTCTGACTCCGGGTGGATGTAGATGATGTCGGCTCCTGCCTGGGCTACTTTTTCTATGTAGTTGTGCGGATTCATGACCATCATATGGCAATCGATTAATTTGTGGGCGCCCTGATCCGTAACCCGCCGTATCATCTCCAGTTCCCTTACAGACATTCCAAAATTTGGAACAAATGTCCCATCCATCAAATCCACATGATAAATATCCATATCCGTGGCATCCAGCTTCTCAACCTCTTCCCTGATATTGTCAATTGCCAGGTTTAATATGGATGGACACAGTAATTTGGGCCTCTTCTCCATCATTATCAGCTCCTTCTTAATTATTCCTTGTTCGCATTCTCAAAAATGTATACTAGTATAACATCTGAGGTGAGTATAGCACCATGTCAGGACAAAATCAACGGCAATTATCAATTTTGTCTTTATTTACAAAATTTTATTGTATCTTTTGTGCTATATCTACAATTTAATTGTTTATTTTTTATCAAATAAGCACTGATTCTTTTTGTCCCCCTCCCCATTATTTTACATTTTCAGTAAATCATTTAATTTCTGTCTTATTCATTTATTAAAATCTGGTATACACTTTATCCTACTTTTGACGCCTATTTCTCAGAGTATCATAAACCTTTCCATGTTATTTTTAATTTTAACTGTATTGATATTGAATTATTTTTTATCGTGTTATAGAATGTATACTAGATATTGTTGCCCGGCAAATACCTGGCACAAAAGTACTTATACCCATGACAGACAGGAGTAATTATGATTGAAACCCTTCAGACACCAGCAAACCTGACCCAAGTCGTCTACCAGCACCTGTGGCATGAGATTGCTTCGCTGCACCTGATGCCGGGCGAGAAGCTCAGTGAGGTTAAATTAGCCAAAGAATTCAACTGCAGCCGCATACCGGTCCGCGAGGCAGTCCATCTCCTGGCCGCCGAAGACGCCCTTGAGGCCCGGCCCCAGCGAGGCAGCTTTGTCACGCTGATCAATGTGAAACAGCTTGAGCGGATCCGTTATCTGCGCGAAGCATTAGAGTACAAAATCATGATGGATGGTTATCATTCCGGGTGTTTTGAATCCATTGTCCCATATTTGGAATCCCTGGTAACACGCCAGGAGGAACTGCTGAACGCATCCGCATATGAACTGGCTTTCCAGCTGGATATGGAGTTCCATAAGATATTTTACAATATGACCCACAAGGAATTCGTTCTGGAGCATACCGGCGAAAAGGACATCCACTACATGAGGGCCCGTCTCTTAGCCCTTCGCCTGGAAAATCCCATCATGATGCCCCACCAGCACCGCGCCATCGTGGAATCCATTAAAAGCCACGATGAACCAGGACTTCAAAAAGCCATTTACGGGCACCTGAACAATGTAAACATCATGTTTAACACGCTTCGTCCCGAACTGGAACAATATGTATGCAGGAATTAATCAACCCGCATCCCCCTGCGCATAGCGGCAGGGCAGCGGTAAAACAGCCGCAAAACAAAAGAACGTATGGCCTCTCCGGATACACATCCGGAAAAACCATACGTCCTATTTCATTTTCCATTCCCCTTACTTCTTATTCCTGCCCGCCTTCTTCTCCTTAATCTTAGCCAGCCGGGCAAGTACCCCGGTCATCTCTTTCACGTCAATGTCACCCCGTTTCAAGGAATCCGTGTTTTTCAGATGCTCCATAAACTGCTTCTGGGTGTATATGAGAGCGGAAGGTGTGGCCTTAAGTGTCACACGTGGATTGGTGAATACGGTCACAATATCCAGGTTCCCCTTCACACCGGCCTCGTCCATGGCAGCCTTTACCAGCTCATACTGCTCTTTACAGACCGTCAAAGGGTTGCGGAATGTCAGGTCCTGGCCGTTCATGTGCTGTTTCCATGGCCCGTCCTTCTCCCCCGGGCTGACAACGCCGCCAAATCCCAGACAGTAGATACCGGTCACACCGCTGGGCGCCACCAGGAATGCAATCAGCTGGGCGGTCTTCCCTTGATATTCAACTGAGCCGGGAGCAACCACTCCCATGCCGTTTTTATTCGCAAACTTTAACAACTGGGCAACAAACACCGTTAAATCGTTCTTGGTGCCATTGTTCATCCTTGGCTCGCGTCCCCCGCCCTTCTTTGACGGGTTTTCCGCTCCATCCGGTTTCTTCTTCCTGCTGGCACCAAATAACAGTTCTGACAGGCTTTTCCCCGTGCGCGACTGTACAATGGGCATGACAATCATCAGAAGGACTGCCATCACAATCACAAATGCAATCTGCTCCGTGGATATTTTCTCCATAAAGTGCTGCTCCTCTCCCGGTTCCTGGCTTAAGGACTTTTATCCGTATATCATCAGGCATCCATTCCCTATTTGGCTTTCCTTTGGCCTTGGCCAGGGCAGATGGCAGGAATGAATTCTCAAACAGGGCCTGACACTTATATATCAGTAAATGTTTGTCCATTATACCATGTTCCAGTTAAAACATCAATGCAGCATTGCATATTCCCCTCATTTCCATTACTCTTGCACATAGAAAGTAAACAGAAAACGCTCTCCCCGATATACCAATATATCAGTATGGATTCTCCTTCATAGGGCTTTTGCCCTGATGCACAAGGATGCGGTTCACCGTAAAAAGATTTCTTTGATTCTTGGACAGTAACATTAGCCAGGTCCGCCCGCAAACGCATTCCCGTCTTGGCAAACCACGTTTTTTCTGGTATAAAACTATTAGAACAAGTAAAGGAGGAGCATGTCCAATGTCTCTCACAATCGTCAATAAACGCTGTCCGGATGAAACCAACAGCGACTATGCATACAGGCTGATACGGAGGAATATCATGAACCTGTACCTAAAGCCGGGAGCAGTGTTAAATGAGGCGGAACTAAGCGAACAGCTGGGAATGAGCCGCACGCCCATACGGGAAGCCCTGATCCTCTTGAAAAATGAGGGTCTTGTGGACATCATGCCCCAGCGCGGCAGCAGGGTAAGCCATATCAGCCTCAGCCTTGTGCGTGAAGGATATTTCATGCGCCGTATCCTGGAAACAGCCATCATCCAGGAGATTGCCGGCACCCTTTCCTCCGGGCAGACAAAGGCCATGAAGAACAACCTGGAACTGCAGCGCCAGGAGCTTGCGCGGAATGTCAATGAATTGAGCGATGATTTTTTTGACCTGGATGACGACATGCACCGCATGCTTTATGAGTTCAGCAACCGCCACCATATATGGTCCGCGCTCCACGGGGTCAATTCCCACTATGACCGGGTGCGTTACCTGGACACCGCGGTCAACGGCGTGAACCAGTCCGTCCTGCTGGAGAATCACAATACGCTTTACTGCTATCTCCTGATGGGAATTCCAGGGGATGTGGATATCGCAAAGTTCTGCAGCGACCATCTGGGCCGGTTCCTGTTAGATTTCCAGAATACAATCACAACCTATCCGGATTATTTTGTGGATTGATGATAGATATGTTTTTAACAAATATATTAGTTGGGTCATTTTATCCCCCTCCCACGTATCCGCCTGAAGATGCACTGAATCTATGTGCACTTTTCAGGCGGTTTCTTTATGCCATCTTTATACTGTCTTTATATTATATTAATATCCGATTTTTCTTCCATCGAAATATGCACACTTTTTTACGTTTTTACCCTTTTATTTTGTCAGTTTTTTACTCATTTTTACATTTCCGACCATATTTTTTTAGTTTTTGTTAAATATGCACAAATCTCTTTAGCTAAAACTGTCATTTTGTAGCTAGTAATATATCCTCATATATGGCAATATATTAGTATGGTTGTAAAATACAGACCAACGTATAGTTTGGCCAGTGCCGGCAGGCTCTGCCAAGGTATATCAATCCTACAAAAGGAAGGGAGAAGAATTTATGAAACTTAACAAAAAACCTTTTGCACTGCTGCTGACCGCAGCAATGGCCCTGTCTCTTGCAGGTTGTGGCGGCGGTTCCACCGCTTCTACTACTGCTGCGCCTGCTGCCGCTCCTGCGGGGGATGCCGCTGCCGACACAGCCGCTCCTGCTGCTGACGATGGACAGACCTATGTCATTAACATCGGCCACATCAATGATGAGCGCGATTCCTGGCACCTGGGTTCTGAGAAGTTTAAAGAGTACGTGGAAGAGAATTCCGGCGGACGCATCCAGGTAAACATCTATCCCAGCAGCCAGTTAGGCACTGAGGTGGATATGATCCAGTCCATCCTGACACAGGGCGGCTGTGACATCACATTTACAGGCGAGTCCATGCAGACCTACCAGCCTGACCTGGGCATCATCGGTATGCCTTACCTGATTAAGAGCGACGAACATATGGAAGCGGTCCTTACCGGAGAGGTAGGCGCTGAACTGGAAGGACTGATGGAGAAGTCCGGCATGAAGGTCCTGGGTTATTTTACCCGCGGCCCGCGTAATGTTACCGCCAACAAGAAGATTACATCCCCTGCCGATATGAACAATTTCGTCATCCGCACCCCTCAGTCCGCCATGACCGTGGCCGCATTTGAGGCAGTCGGGGCAAAGCCCACACCTATGGCTTTAGCAGAGGTGTTCACCAGCCTTCAGCAGGGCACCATTGAAGGCCAGGAGAATCCATTGGCCATGATCCAGAACAGCTCCTTCTATGAAGTCCAGGATTACGTAATCCGCACCGAGCACCTGCGCGCATGGGTTTACATCGCAATGGGCCTGGAGCAGTTCAATGCCCTGCCGGCTGACCTGCAGCAGGTTGTACTGGACGGCGGCAAGGAAATGCAGAAGTATGAGCATGAGATTTTCCTGAAGAACGAGGAAGAGCTGGAGTCCAAGCTGGTTGAGGAAGGCATGGAATTCGTGGATGTGGACCAGAAGGCATTCTCAGATGCCATGACAAACGGAGTCCTGGCAGTACTGACCGACAGCCAGAAGGCTCTTTACGAAAAGATTTCTGCTGCTAACCCGGACGCTTAAATTTAACACTATTTCAGCATTGGCTTTTGGCGGCGGACCGACCGTCCAGCCTATGGGCGCAGTGCATGACCGACCGGTTTTGCGCTGTGCCCCTTTTTGTAGATACAGTGTTAAAATTCCTTAACAGAAAGTGAGGTGCTCATCCATGAGCAATTTTAAAAAAGGGTTGGATAAGTTCGTCCATTACTTTGACCATGCACTCTGCTTTTTCGGCGTTATTTTTTATCTGACTTTCGTGGCCTGTGTACTGATTCAGGTAATAAGCCGGAACTTCCTGCCAAGCGCGCCATCCTGGACAGAAGAGGCCGCACGCTATTCCTTCATCTACATGGTGGGATTTGGCTGCGCCGTAGCAGTCCACCGCAGTGAATTTGTAAACGTGGAATTCCTCCATGACGCCCTGGAGCCAAAGTTCCCCATCATCAACAAGATCATTGACCTGCTCATCAAGGTGGTATTATTGGTTTTCACAGCATACGTGCTGGTTAAATCCGTGATTCCATTTGCATTTATCAAGTTCCCCATGTTTTCCACGGCAATGACGCTGCCTATGCAGTATGTATATTTCTCCCTGGTACTGATGTTCGGCTTCATGGTCATCGCTTACCTGTGTGAGGTTCTCAACATAATCCTTACCTGGAATGAAAAGGAGGGCAAATAAGTATGGTATCCGTATTATTCATTACATTCGTTGTCTGCCTGTTCATCGGAGTGCCTGTGGCCTTCAGCCTTGGACTTGCATCCCTGGCCTATTTCCTGGGTGCCAACATGCCCATTGCAACATTTTCCCAGAGGTTCTTTGCTGGTATTGACAGCTTCACACTTTTATGTATCCCCGGCTTTACCCTGGCGGGCAACCTGATGAACCAGGGCGGCATCTCGGATAAGCTGATGGATTTCTGTGACAAGTTAGTGGGACACCTTACGGGCGGCATGGCCTATGCCAATATCATGGCTTCCATGATTTTTGCAGGCATCTCCGGAACAGCCCTGTCCGACACGGTTGCCCTTGGCGGCATTGAGATTCCCATGATGGTTGACCTGGGATATGACAAGAACTTCTCCGTGGCCGTCACTGCTGCCTCCAGCTGCATGGGACCCATCATCCCGCCTTCACTGCCTATGATCATGGCCGCCACCATGACCGGTTTATCCGTATCTAAAATGTTCATGGCCGGTATTGTTCCCGGTATCCTGATGGGCGGCGGCATGGCACTGGTTTCTTATGTGATTTCCAAGAAGAGGAAGTATCCCAAACGGGAACATATGAGTTCCTTCAGGGAAATCCTTAAGTCAGGCCGGGAAGCCATCTGGGCCATCATCATGACCCTGATCATCCTGTTCGGGATCATCGGCGGTATGGTGACTCCTACGGAAGCTTCCATCATCTGTATCGTGTACGGCACCTTCGTAGGCTTTGTCATCTACCGTAAACTGACACTTAAAAGCTTTTACCAGTGTCTGCAGCAGACACTTTCCAGCGCGGCATCCATCATGGCCCTGGTTGCATTTGCCAATGTATTCGCATATATCCTGACCAAGGAACGTATCCCGAATATGATTGCGGAAGCCATGCTTAACCTGACCAGCAACAAATATATCCTGCTGCTGCTCATTAACCTGTTCCTGATTTTTGTCGGGATGTTCATGGAAACCATTGCAGCCATCCTGATCCTGTTCCCGGTGCTTTTGCAGCTGGCCACCTCAGTGGGCGTGGACTCCGTCCAGTTCGGCGTCCTTGTGGTCATGAACCTGGTGCTCGGCCTGTGCACGCCGCCTGTGGGCGTCTGCCTGTTTGCAGCTACCAACATAGCCGGCAATAAGCTGTCCGACAATGTTAAGGCCCTGATGCCTTTCCTCATTGCCAACTTCATCGTGCTGGGCCTTGTGACCTATGTACCATTCTTAACCACCGGCGTTGCCAACCTTGTATTGGGAGGTTAAGGCCAAAACAGGAACTGATATTTAAAAGGTACGGTTCCCGGACAGGAGTTTTGAGATACTCCATCTGTCCGGGAACCGTACCTTTTATTTGATTCCTTCTATGCTTACTCCCTCATGTCCTGGCAATCTTATTCCAATGGACAGGATTCCTGTCCTGCTCCCATTCCCAGGCCCTCCAATTGTTCCAGGAACGCTTCCGTGTAGCCGCGTTTGAGCAGGAATGCCCGCTGATACGGCGTCAGCCTTGCAGGCTCCCCTGTGAACAAACGCATCAGGAGACTTTTAAACAGGCCGCTTTCCTCCTGTCCGCCAATCATATTGACGCACTGAAGCCTTTTATCCTTCACAACGGCCTCCACATAGCGCGGCCCGGACAGTTCCCCGAACGTGATCCTGTCCCCCGGCAGGCGGGGATCCCCAAGGCCGATGAAATCCATGTCCATGAAATGGGTGATATTGTGGACCACGTTCCCCGGATATGCGGCGGTCATACCCGCCATGTTTTTCCCGGCAGTCTCGCCCTGTGCCCCTGCGTTGGCCCACAGGCCGATAATCATGGTCTCCCCTGTCTGCAGGTTCAGCCCCTCGCAGCAGTCTCCGGCGGCATAGATTCCGGGCACGCTGGTTTCCATATGGCTGTTGACCACAATCCCTCTGCGGATTTCGACGGTCCCCTGGGCCGCCTCGGTGTTGGCTGCCAGTTCCACATTGGCCCTGGTCCCGATGCACAGGCATATCAGGTCCGCGGCAAGCTCCTCCCCGTCACTGAACCTGGCCCCGTTCCCTGTTATCCCTTCAATCCCTGCATTCCATTTAAAATGTATCCCTTTTTCCGCCACACGCTGTTCCAGTTCCCTTGCAACCGTCTCAAAGGCCGCCAGCGGGAACAGATAGGGCGCAAAGTCAGCCAGGGTCACATCCACGCCGCGGTTGAGCAGCAATTCAGCAACTTTAATCCCGACCATGGAGGCTCCCACCACCACTGCCTTTTGGACACTGCCCTGTTCCAGCGCATGCTTCATACGGCGGGCGTCATCCATGGTGCGCATGAGGAATACCCTGGATCCTGCCGGTCCCTTCAGCGCAGGCACCACCGCCCTGGCCCCGGTGGAAATCAGGATCTTATCAAACGCTTCCCTTCTTCCATCCGCCAGCAGGATGCTCCTGTCGGGCAATACCCTGCGTACCGTCTCCCCGCTGTGAAGGCAGATGTTAAGCTCCCGGATGATGGATTCCAGGCCGCCAAAGGGATACGCCTCCTTTTCTTCCAGCCTGCCTGATACGTAGTAGGTTGTAAGCATTGGGTTGGCAGGCGGCTCCTGGGTGGATTCATATACATGGATCCCACCCGTGAACCCGGATGCCCGCAATGCCCTGGCCCCATTATAACCAGCACAGCCAAAGCCGATAATTGCTATCCGTTCCATATATATCACCTCACTGTCCGGCAAGAATCATGTTTACGATCCGATGGGTGGATGCGTTCAGGTCTGCCTTGGCGTATTCATCCTCCGTGTAAAGTTTCAGGGCGTCAAATGGACATACCCGCACGCAGGCCGGCTGCATCCCATGCTTCACCCGTTCGGCGCAGCCATCACATTTTTTCAGCCTGCCGTCCCTGCCAAAACGCGGCGCGCCGAATGGGCAGGCCATGGCACAGCTGTGGCAGCCGATGCAGACGCTTGCGTCATATACTGTAAATCCGGTTTCCCCATCCTTGCGCAGACAGCCCGTGGGACATCCCTTAATACAGGGCGCATCCTCGCAATGCATGCAGGCCATGGAAAAGTCCATGAAACAGGTATGCTCTTTTCCTGCTTCTTCCAGATGGGCAATGACGCGCAGCGCCTCGTCCCCGGCCTTCAGTTCAATATCGTTCTGATCCATGCAGGCCACTGCACAGGCGCCGCAGCCAACACATTTATCGCGGTCGAAATCCAGGATATATTTCATGCTCAATCACCTATCCTTTCTACTCTGCATGCAATCTGGCGGTATCCGGGGAACCCTGAATAGGGATCCAGGTGGGATGCGGGAATCAGGCTGTTGCCGTCCGCTTCCGCATATCCGTGATACAGGTACATTTCACCAGGATTACTGGTCCCGGTTATATGGGCGCTGACCACCACACTGCTGCCGCTGGCCGTGGTCAGACGGACTTTGCCGCCTTCCTCCACCCCCAGGTTCCTGGCATCGGATGGACTCATATCCACAGCAGGCGCCGGACGCAGGCTCCTGGCCCAGGACACGCCATGGAAACGTGAGTGGATGGCATTGGGCAGGCGCGAGCCTATTACCAGCGTTGCATTGGCGCCGTCAACCGGCGACACGTCCTGGCTGCTTCTGTAATCCGGCAGCGGGTTTAAGTCGCTGCGCCCTTTCTCCGCCGCAATACCGGCAATCAGCTCGCTGTACAGCTCCACCTTCCCGGTCCTGGTAGGAAATCCTTCCTGTCTGCGCTGTCCGAATACAGGAGGATGGGCAGACTGCACCTTGATTGGAAGAGGGGCCTTACGCAGCTGTTTTAGCGTGACACCCAGGTCCCTGACAAACCAGTTCATGGTTTCCTCATAGCCTGCGCACAGAAGCTCATCGTCAAGGCCCAGCGCCTTTGCAAGGCCGCATATCACCTCACAGTCATTGCGGCTTTCATACAGCGGGTCAATTACCGGTTCCGTGCAGGTAAGGAAACCGCCCGGATATGCTTTTAACTCGCTGCGCTCAAGGGATGAGCAGACCGGAAGTACAATATCCGCATGGCGCACAACCTCGGTGTCAAATAAATCCGTGGCCATGACAAAGTCCAGCTTGTCAATGGCCCTGAGCATTTTCTCCGGTTCCGGGAACATGCGGTGGTTCATGCCAAATGCCAGAAGCGCCCGGATGGGATATGGCTTACCCTCCTCAATCTGACGCGGCAGGTCCATGGCCTGGGCCTCATCCACCAGGGCATTCCACACAGGGAAACGCTCCCCGCCCACACAGTTGTGCCCATCCTTTGGACGGCGGCTGTGGATGAATTCATGCTCAGGCATATCGAAACCGCAATCCGTGTATATGTAGGTGGGATGCAGCGGACGCATACCGCCCGGCCTGTCCAGGTTCCCGCAGATGGCCTGCAGTGCGATGACTGCCCGCATGTTATTGTATCCATTGATATGATGGGTGATGGTAGCCGAAGGGGAGTACGTGGCCGCAGGCCCATTGGTGGCGTAAATCCTGGCTGCCTCGTATATCTTTTCAGCCGGGACACCTGTGATTTCCTCTGTCTTCTCCAGGGTATAATGGGACGCAAGTTCCTTGAACCCATCAAAACCGTGTACATGCTGTCCCACAAACTCCTTGTCGTACCATCCATTCTCGATTATCAGCCTGCACATGCCCAAAGCCAGGGCGCCGTCCGTCCCCGGATGCAGCTGCAGATGGATATCAGCCACTTTCCGTGCGGTATGGGTCAGCCGGGGATCCACAATGATGATCTTGGCTCCCCTTGCCTTTGCCGCCTCAATCCCCCGGGCCAGCTGGTATGCGCTCATATATCCGTTGCACCCCCAGCCCAGGAAGGTATTGCAGTGGGGGGTGTCGGGACCATAGTTGTCCCCGGTCACGGTTGACCAGGCCATCTGGGTCGCCCGGAAACAGGAGGAGCTTTCCGTTGCATAGTTCAGGGTGCCGAATGAATAGGCCAGGCGGTGGAGCCAGGGGCGCAGCCATTTGGAATATCCTGTGTAAAACATGACCGCATCCGGGCCGCTTTCAGCCTTAATCCGGTTCAGCCTGTCAGCCACGGTTTCGTACGCCTCATCCCAGCTGATTGCCTCAAACTTTCCCTCTCCCCGTTCCCCAACGCGCTTCATGGGAGTCTTCAGCCTGTCCTCACGGTAAATGTACTCCCGGTTGGCTGCTCCCTTTGTGCACAGTTTTCCATTGGAACCAGGAAAGCCTTCTGTTCCTTCAATCTTAATGATCCTGCCGTCCTTCACATAGGCATCCAGGCCGCAATGGGCGCCGGGCGCACAGATATCGCAGATACCGTGCCTTACCTCAATCCCAGTCTCAGGCCCCGGAATCTTGGCCTGAATCAGACGTTCCAGTTCAGTCATACACATTCCTCCTTTATTAAAATAGATTTCCATCTGTATTAAACGGCCATCCGGCCAATGGTTCTGATACGGTAATCCGTCCATCCGAAAGGGCCTCATCCAGCATATTGGAGGATATGTGGATTTCCTGCAGATGGAGTGTGTCCTGTATACGCACAATACGCGGCGACTGCCGTCTGCCGGAAGGCAGCATCTGGACAGCTGCCTGGATTGCCTGTCTGTGGTCCGCAAGCGCCATGGGTATCTTAATCAGGTGCGGGGTTCCTGTCATCAGGCAGTTGGGATAGGTGGCCAGGGGGTTGTATTTCTTCATTACACTGACGGTTGTGGTATCCGCCATCCCAAGTCCAAAGGCAGCGCCCTCCGTGGCCTCCGTCAGGTCCAGGACCGTAATAAGGCGCGGCCGCGGCGTCAGCCTGCCGTCCCCATCCTTAAATCCGCCTACAACATTGGGGTCCATTCCCCCGCCGCTTATATCCTTTCCAATGCGGTCAATGACCAGCACATCTATATCCTTCAGATATAGGGCAGGCATCATTTCCCTGGCCTGCCGCAGGAGATGGGGTTCCCTGATTGGTATCTCAGCTTTGGGAAGCACGTGGATTGCCGCCGTCTCCTCCCTGGCATTCTCCATAACACCGATGCCGCACAGAATGGGCAGCTTTCCCAGCACGGCCCTGGCCAGCTGTTCCATACGTTGCCCTATGCTGCCATCTCCATTACCGTGTACATAGTCAGCTCCGTAACAATTCCCAAGGCCCACGGCAGCCATTTTCATAAGTCCGCTTTCATACGGACCGTGGAAGGCAGTGTGGGCCTTTATCCGGTTAAACAATATGACAGCATCCGCTGCCACCGCCTCCTGGTCAGCCATGACAGGGGTCCCGTCCGGCAGTGTATCCACCCGGCATCCCTCCACACATGCATGGATCGGCATATTTACCGTATCCGGGGTAATACCCAGTCCCTTAAGCACTGCCAGCTGTCCCTCAGGCGAAGCCCCGCCGTGGCTGCCCATGCTGGGGACGATATACGGCTCCGCCCCATGGCTTTGCAGGAATGCCGACAGGGTCCTTAGGAGGGGGACCAGATTGGCAATCCCGCGGCTTCCCACCGTCACGGCCACGGACATTCCTTCATGCAGCTGTCCTTCCATCCACTGGACGCGCAGCTGCTTCATAAGCTCCTCTTCCGGTGAACCGACGGCGCGGCCCGGAAACTCCTGGTGGATACCCGCCATGGGGGGAAGCTGGATTGGGTTTAAGATTTTCTCAATCGCATTCATCATGTAACCTCCTGTAAAGGAGGCCGCCTATTCAAACACTGCAAACATTTCCACGTAACACTGCCTGCAGGCTTCCATGTCCTTACGCTGTATGGCTTTTAAGAGACGGCGGTGCACATCCTCCTCCGGAACCGGCTTTAACCTTGCCTTTTCCAGATACGCCCTGTTCAGGATGGAGGTGTGCTGCCGGAGCATTTTCCCAATGATCCCGTCTGACAGCAGGAAGATCTCATTCTGGGTGGCCCGGCAGATTTCCCGGTGGAATTCATAATCCAGCTTGGCGTGAAGATGGAAATCACCGCTTGCCATGGCCTTGTCCATCTGGTCCACGATCCGCTCCATGCTGGCAAAGTTTTCAGGGGTGGCGCGTTCCATCGCCACCCCCACCGTAGCCAGCTCCGTGACCAGACGGTATTCTGTAATATGGGAAATATCACTGTCCGAAAGAAGGAATTCACCCATCTGGCTGATATACTCATCCGGGCTGAACGCCCGCACATAGCTTCCGTCCCCGGCCTTGGTCTCCACCAGGCCCAGGGTCACAAGACGCTGGATTGCTATCTTCACAGAGGATTTGCTTACACCCAGTTCCGTGCTCAGGGTGCTTTCCGGCGGCAGTTTATCCCCGGGCCGGAAAGCGCCGTTTACTATCTCCTGCTTAAGGGCCTGGAATACCCGGTCAGGTATATTATCTTTTTTTATTTTCTCAAATGACATGTGAACACTCCCAATGATTGATTTAACAATTGTCTTACATTTTTAATTATAAAACCAGCCGGACAGATTGTCAACGGAATGTGCAGGGGGTGTTAAACAGGCGGCCTTGCCGATTGTTACTGAAGCTCATAGCTCTTTTCCATGTGTACCTTTCCTGACTTCTGGCGCAGGGTTGCGTATACGAAGAAAAGGATGATCAGTACAATGGTAACCACTGCCAATGTGGTGGTTATGTTGCGCAGGGACAGCACGATGGCAAAAAGGGTCGCGCACAGGCACAGGGCCATCACCACGTAAAATACCGGCTTGGACATGCGGAAATACCGGTTCTCCCAGGCATCAGGCAGTACCTTTGGCAGACGGATCACTGCAATGATTGCCACCACGTCGGCAATACGTCCCACCAGTACCACATTGCTGGTAATGGTGCTGATGCTGAGGTTCAGGAGGATTGGAAGCACGGCAATGATATACATCAGGACGAGAATCCGGTAGGGCGCCTCCGCCTTATTGGTCTGTCCTAATTTCCCCGGGAACCAGCCATCCCGTGTCATCTGGTGGAAGGGCCTTGAGAACACGCTGTAAGAAGAGTTCAGCGTGGTTGCCAGGGCCATGATGGGTCCGCCAATAACAAACGCATAATACAGCGGCCTGGACATAAGCGTCTTTGCAACTTCCGTCAGGGGCTTTCCTGCCACCTGATCAATGGGCAGCACGCCGCTGGCCACAATTGCAATCATGGTGTACAGGAAAAGAATGATTCCGGTGGCTGCGATGATGGCAAATGGCACATCGCGCTTGGGGTTCCTGGCCTCCTTGCTGAAAGCCACCACAAAGGACTGGCCTGTACAGGAGAATACCAGCAGCAGGACCGCGTTAAAGAATCCGTCCGCCCCATTGGTGAAAAATTCCGGCGAAGACAGGTCAAAGGTACCCGGCCGCATGTGGAACAGTCCTATGACAATGAACAGCCCCAGTCCCAGGAAAAGGAAAAGGGACATGATGTTCTGGAACTTGGCCATGAAGGATACCCCCATCATATTGATGATCCAGAACAGTGTGACCATGACAACTGCCACCACCTTCACATTTAAGAATGGGAAAATTGCATTCATATACGTTCCCATGGACAGACCGAACATGCCGCATGCAAACATATTAAGCGTGAACGCCATACCGTACATGCCGCCCCAGCGGTCGCCCAGGATGGTGGATACGAAGGTGTAATTGCCACCCTTTACGCGGATCATGCTGGAGAGCATGATATACGGAAAAATAATGCAGAAGCCCAGCAATATGGCCGTGGCATATGCCAGCCACACGCTTCTTCCGGTCACTCCTATGGCCTGGCCTACCAGTGTCACCACGCCTGCCCCTATGACCTGTCCGGCCGCCAGGCTGGTCAGTTCTTTAATACCTAGTCCCTGACTTTTATTCTCACCCATAATAATCTTTTCTCCTTATATATTGAACTCTGTTCCTGGATTCTGGTAACTTCATCCCGCTTATCTGACGGTTTCAATGCGCGCATGCTTTAACGCGTAGTCCGACAGTTCCTGTCCGATTCCCGGAAGGTCCGGAATCTCAAAGTATCCGTTCACCGGCTGGTAATTATGTACGCATTCATTGATGGTCACCGCGGTGGTATTGGCGATGTGGTGCTCATGGATCACAAAGTTGGGGATGGCTGCTTCCAGCTGCAGGCTGACCGCCACACTGATCGGGCTGGAACACACATGTGTCTGTACCCCTACATCATACACATGGGCCATGTCGCAGATTTTCTTGCATTCCGTGATTCCACCGCAGTTGCCGATATCCGGCTGGATGACGCTTAAGCTTCCGTTCTCCAGGAACGGCAGGAATCCCCACCTGGTATAGGTACGCTCGCCAGTGGCCAGCGGGATATCCGTATTATCTGCGATCCGGCGCATTACCTGAGGATTTAACGGGGTGCACCCCTCTTCCAGGAACATGATATCATAGCGGGAGGCCATCCTGGCAAACTGAACCGCTGTGTTGGCGTCTGTCATGGCGTGGTTCTCAATGATGATGTCCACATCCGGGCCAACCGTCTCACGCACGGCGGCTATCCTCTCTTCTGCGGTATGCATGGCCTGGCGTGACAGATGGCCGGTGGTATCCAGATAGGACAGCATCTTACCGTCCCTGTCAAACCGGAGGAAATTAATCTTCACGGCATCATATCCCTGGTCCATGGCCTTCTGGCAGGCCTCCCGGTAAAAATCCACATCCCCCCGTGAAGCTCCCGGGTTAAATTCATCCGTCCCCCAGCCAAACTGCAGCTGGCTTGCGTAAGCGCGCAGCCTGTCCCTCTGCTTACCGCCTAAAAGCTGGTACACCGGGACGCCCAGCGCCTTGCCTTTGATATCCCACAGCGCTATGTCAATGGCGCTGATGGCTGAAAAGAAAACCGCCCCATTCCCCTGTGCCCAGAAGGACTGTTTATAAAGCTTCTCCCATATGACTTCATGGGCCATGGCATCCATGCCTATGATCATGGGCCCCATATCCTTCAAAAGTTCATACGCTGCCGTGGAACCGCATCCAATGGCAATGGCCGCTTCCCCATATCCATAGATACCCTCATCCGTGTTAATACGCACAATGACTGGGCGGGAACCGCATCCCTTTTCCTTTTCCAGTGCAATCACATCCAAACTGGCAATCTTCATACCTTTACCTCACTTTTCTTCTTACTTGACAACCATTCATCTACTTATCAATTGTCTTACAATTAAATAGTAGCAAAAAGGGCATCTGTTGTCAATGATAAAAACATTTTTGTACAAGTATCCCAACTTTCTGCGGATTTATTGTGCATAATCACAAATTGCTTTTTAGAATGGGGTTCGACTCTGCACGCCGGGATTTTTCATTGTCAAACGGAATTTTTCCTTGTTAGACGGGATTTTGCCTTGCTAGATGTAATTTTGCCTTGCTAGATGTAATTTTGCCTTGCCAGACAAAAATCCCCCATCTATATGCCGCCGCATGCCCTGGCAGCCTCTGGCAGCCTCTGCCGCCCTGTTTTGCTGGAATACAGGCTGATTATATGGTATATTTGAGGCAAGTAAGAAAACAATGAGGTGAGATTCATGAAAAAACTGGAGAATCTGAAAAAGCAGAGTATACCAGACCAGGTATTTGATTTGATAAAAGGTTATATTGATTCAGGCAGGTTCCAGGCAGGCGATAAGATTCCTTCTGAAAATGAGCTGTGTAAACAGCTGGGCGTCAGCCGCCCCTCCATCAAGACCGCCCTGAGCAGATTGCAGGACATGGGGCTTCTGGAGGCCCGGGTAGGCGACGGCACCTATGTAAAGGAATGCACTGCATATGACTTCCTGGAACACGCCTCCAAGGCAATGCTCCATGCAAAGGATATCCAGGAAATCAGCGAACTGCGCCGGGCCATCGAGATGGAAAGCGTCCGCCTGGCAGTAGTCAAGGCAGATGACAATGACCTTACACACCTGGAGGAAACTGCCCTGACCCTGCTTAAGGCCATAAAAGAAAAACCCGGCCATACCATGGAGGAGGATTACCAGTTCCATCTCCAGCTGTGCCGCTGCGCCCATAACCGGTATCTGTTGATGATGTATGAACTTATCGGCGGCCTGGTCCGGAACCATATCGACCTGTTCGTGGAACAGTATGTCCGGGACCAGAACGGAAGCAGTCCTTTCCCGGACGCCCACTGGGAGCTTTATATGGCAGTCAGGCAGAAGGAGACAGAAAAAGCCTGCGCCATCTTAATGGACATGCTGAAAGTCTGACGGCCGGATGACGGGCGTATCAGATATGTATCAGACATGTACCAGCCGTGTCTGCCGGATGGTTTCACATGAAAGCCGCCCATGCTTAAGGGTATATGTAAAATACCCTAAACATGGACGGCGTCAATTACCGTTGTTTCATATATCAGACATGATTCTTGTTCTGTCAATTACCGGATATCAATTACCGGATGCCAATTACCAGGTGCCATCCTCAGCTTCAAACCTTTCATTGGCAGATTATCATCCGGCAATCATCATCGGCAATCCATCCTCATATCAATCCAGCGCAAACATAGCCATGGCATGCAGCACATCCTCTTCCATTGCAAGGATTGCCGCGTTCGCCAGTTCATGGAAATACTTCACATCCTGTTCCTCCAGCAGCTTCTTAACCGCCTTGACACCTGCGTTGGACATGTAGGAAAAATAATTTATCTTGCGGATACCGCAGCGGATGGCCATCTGGGTGTCCTCCACGCTGACGCCTGAACCGCCGTGCATGACCAGGGGCACCCCTGTCAGTTCCCGGATCCGTTTAATCCGCTCAAAGTCCAGCTTGGGCTTTGTGGCATAAAAGCCGTGGACCGTGCCGACTGAAGCAGCCAGGGCGTCAATTCCGGTATCTTTTACAAACCTTGCAGCCAGTTCCGGCTCCGTATACGCCTCGCTCACATCCCTGATATCATAAACCCGTCCCTCGTGGCCCGTCACAATACCG
The DNA here is from genome assembly GCF_020709765.2 of Clostridium pacaense. Classification (NCBI taxonomy): domain Bacteria; kingdom Bacillati; phylum Bacillota; class Clostridia; order Eubacteriales; family Clostridiaceae; genus Clostridium; species Clostridium pacaense. Next base: position 77,527 of record NZ_JAJFEB020000006.1, on the reverse strand, counting down.
ATTTCAGCTTCCACATCCGCATTGTATTCCTTTGCAAGGTCAGTGACAGCCCTGGTCAAACGTACATTTTCCTCATAGGGAAGGGAGGAACCGTCAATCATCACCGCGCTGAATCCAAGGGACAGCGCCTTTTTCACATAGGCAATGTCCTCCCCGTGGTCCAGCATCACGCATACGGGAATCAGGGCATCCTCTGCCATCCGAACCATGATGGGACCGATGACGTCAATGGGTATCTCACATTCATGGAGCTGGGCATGCTGGACAATCACCGGCTCATTGCGTTTCTCAGCCGCTCTGAGGACCGCCATAAGGATTTCCAGGCTGGGCGTATCAAAAGCTCCAATGCAGCACTGCCGGTCCTCTGCGCTTTTTAAGACCTGATTCATACTAACCAGCATCTGTCATTCCCCTCACTTTTCTTCGTACAGCTCGATGATTGCGTCATCCCATATCACAAATGCAAGACGTACCCCGGGTCCGCAGTCAGCAGGCCCGAAGATAATCTGCTGGGCCTGGGCCGCATAGTGGTCCAGGTCATCTACCTTATATGCCACATGGGGCTGTTTGGAAAGTATCTCAGGGAACGGGGTCCCCTCCTCAAATTTCAGGTACTCAATCTTAAAATCATAATCATCCACCCTGCTGACCCAGAACTTCATAGCTTCATTATAGGTCATTCCCTCTTTTTTGTTGAGGACCGGGATGCCGATGTGCATATATTCAGCTGCCATATCATACCCTCCTGTTATTATAAGTTGAGAAAACCAGCGGCTTTCATCCTTTTATTTCTTCATGTACGGCGTATTGCAGGGCGCATTCCAATAATGAAGCAGTTCGTCATCCATCCTTGCCATGAACATCTGGAATCCTGCCTGTTCCTGCACGGTCAGCAGCTCGCCCACGTAATTGGCTACAATCTCAATGTTCTTCTCCTTCAGATACTCCACGCACCTGCGGTAAATGATGAACAGCTCCATCAGCGTGGTGGCGCCTGTGCCATTGAGGATGAGCATGATTTTCTCGCCTTCCTTTATATCCAGGTCTGCAAGAAGTCCGTCCAGCATGATCTTGGCTGTCTCATCCGCTGACTTCATGGGCTGGCGTCCGCCGCCTCCCTCCCCGTGCTGTCCCATTCCAATCTCCATCTCATCCTCGCCCAGGTCAGCCAGAAGGCTTCCTGTTGCAGGATGGGTTGCGCCGGAAACAGCCACGGCCAGGGTTGCCATGTTATCCGCAAACCGCTGCGCAATGGCGGCCACTTCTTCCAGGCTTTTGCCTTCTGCAGCAGCTGCTCCCGCTATCTTATAGGTAGGGATACAGCCAACCAGGCCCCGCCTGTCATCCGCATTGGACCTTGGGGCATTGGCGATATCCTCCTGGGTCACTACCTTAACAACATTTAAGCCTTCCTTGGCACACTTCTTCATGGTCAGGTTGCCTGTAAGCATATCGCCTGCATGGTTCAGCACAATATAAAGCACGCCCTTACCCTTGTCCGCCATCTTGATGGCATCCAGACACGCCTGCGGTCCGGGAGCCGCAAACACATCTCCTACAACCGATATGTCCACCATGCCCTCTCCCACAAATCCGCTGATGGCAGGCTCATGGCCTGATCCGCCCTGGGTTACAATCGTAACGCGGTCAGCATCTGCCAGCTTATTGTTGATGACCATCCGGTTCTCCCCCAGCGTAACCAGGTCCTTATGGGCCAGCGTGAAGCCCTCCAGAAGTTCGGGTGTCAGGTTCTCAGGGTTATTAATAAATTTCTTCATTTTCATATTGTTTTACCTCTCCCATTTATCATTTTTACAGGTCTTTGACCAAGGCCTGTTTAATCATTCCTGTTAGACATGCGCCAGCGCCGCCAGGCACAGACACTGGATACATCCTACTTCAGTCCGTCGCATAAACCTGCAAAGAACAGGGATGTGCTCACTGCCCCCGCATCTGGTGTTCCTATGGTCTGCTCCTTATAGCTTCTGGCCCTTCCATACTTGGATACGTACTGTTCGCTTTCCTTTGCTCCCCTGACAGCCGCTTCCTTTGCCGCTTCCAGGATTGCCATGATATCGTCCTGCGCCTTCTGGGCCGCATCCACTGCGGGAATCAGGGCATCCATCATGGTTTTATCCCCTATGCCCGCTGTCGTGATATCCTCCATGGCTGACAGGCATTCGGTAAACATTTCCTTCAGTATCTTTGCATCAATCGGTTTGTTTCCCTCCAACGGTCCTGACAGGCCCCCTATCATGGTTCCGTATAACGGTCCTGCGCTGCCGCCTCCAATCTCCATGGTGTTGTCCCCCAAATCCTCGATGAACGTTTCCATGTCGTCGTCTTCCCAGCCCTCTATGCTCTTCTCCATCAGGCTGGCTATCTTACCGATTGTGATGCCATGGTCCCCGTCCCCGAATCTGGAATCAATCTGGCTGAGATAGTCCTTGTTCTCATTCCACAGCTGGGCTATCTTCTTGAACATTTGTATGATTTCCGGTTTCGTAAGTAACATATGTAACCTCCTTTCACGCATTTTCCCCAATTATTCCATAGTTTTAGATTATCATCCGCTGACATACTTGTCAATTTAATCTGGTTTAAAATTCATATTTTTTATAAAATGCACAAAAAATGCGCAGTCCCTATGACAAACTGCACATTTTTAGTTACATATGTAACTTCATCTATGGTCTGTTATTTCCCGTCAGGGCATCTCCCCGTGATTTACTGTTCCAGCATTTCCCTGATAACATGCTCCGGCGCAAGGATATGGTTAATGTATCCCGACTTCAGCGCTCCCCTGAGCGCCTTTGGGCTGGTATTGGCAGAACAGATTCCAACCGCATACCTGGTTTTTGCCAGAAGCTCCAGGGGAATCTGGATTGCATAGTCCGTGTCCGAACGGATGACCTGGCCTTCCACGTCAATATAATAGTTAAGGATCCTCCCCACTGCCTTCTGTCTGGACAGCCTGTCCCCATATCTGGCCTCCGATGCAAAATCAGGGGTGGAGGGAAAGTTGCCGATGTTCACAAGCGCCACATCCAGCCTTTCCCAGGACCGGCAGACTTCCCGGTAATTGTCCAGGGATTTCATGAGACGCAGCTCCTGCTCCGACAATACGGATGCCGGGGAATAGATAAAATCAGGCCGGGCGCCGCTGTGCTCCGCAATGGCCCGCACCAGTTCATTGGAATGGTAATTCTTAAGACCCACACCGCCATTGCCAATCAGGGGACATACGGATGTGCATACCGGGACCAGCCGCTCCTTCTGCTCCATGCATTTGACCACATCACCGATGATATGGCCCCAGCCAATCCCCAGGTTATCCTCTCCCAGGCCTTCCAGGAAACTGATGGCCGCCTCTGCCACCGCCGCATTGGTGGCATGGTCGCCGGAACCGTCCGGTATCACCATGCCTCCGTAGATCCCAAACTTCCTTCCCACCTGTTCCATTAGGGATATCTGCCTGGTTTCCCGTATCTGCGGGGCCTGGATACGGATGGTCACAATCCCCGTATCCCTGGCCTCCTTTAAAAGCTTGCTGACCATGGGCCTGGAGATACCGTAATACGCGGCAATCTCGCCCTGTGTCCGGTCCTGTTCATAATACATCCTGGCCACCTCCACCAGGCGGCCCACCTTCTTATCACTATCAGCAATGCCCATGCAAATCAGCTCCTGTCTTCTTCCGTCATCTTCCCATGGCTCCGCCCAAGCCGCTCAAACATCCACAGCCCCAGGCAGCCCACGCCATAGCACGCAATGTCCTTTAAGTCAAATACCGACCCCAGTATGATCCTGGCTGCCCTGAACTCCTGAAGTCCCAGTATCTCCACCAGATGGAAATACTGCAGCACTTCCACGCAGGCTGCAAACAGGAACACATATAATACCAGATGCCGGATACCGGACGGAAAGAAAATCCGGACAAAAACATATACCAGCACCACCACCAGCACATCCCCGATATAAGGGCGGACAAACCGGTCATGTACCCACAGCGCAATGGCTGCCTCAATGAGGAAGAGGATTATGAATGCTGTCAGATATCCTATCCTCTGCCTGTTTTTACTTATCTTCATGGTCACTGTCCTCCCTATTTCATTTATACCATATAGTACCATGCAATCCCTATAGCACCATACAATCCCAGTAGTACCATGCAATCCCTATAGCACCATACAATCCCAGTAGTACCGTGCAATTCCAATACTACATATAATCCCAGCAGTACCATACAATCCCATATAATCCTTCACAGCCTCATACAATCCCATTCAGTTCCTGGTACAGATCCTTGGCATAACTGTCCGTCATGCCGCAGATATAATCCGTCACCAGCAGCAGGCGCAGATACAGCTTTTCCGCCTCATCCTTATCCTTTGAACAGATGGAATAAATCTTCTTATAATTATCGGAAATAAGGGAAACCATCTTATCCTGCACCTGTGTCATGGGCAGGTCGGTATCCCAGGGGATGACCGCGTCCACAAACCGCTCCAGCAGGAAGCTGAAAATGGTCTGGGCGGCTATCTCCAGTTTTAGTATGGGCCTGGTGTCGAAGGCATAGCGGAAGGCGATATCCCCCAGGGCGTCCATCAGAAGCTCCACGCCGGTTCCGGCAAACATATCCTTCCCATAACTCCCATCCATGACAGCGTCATAATTCTCAGTAAAGCAGTCCGTCACCCCGGCAATCATCTGCCCTTGGGCGCTGATTACCCAGTTCTGCACCGCATACAGGTCCGGGCGGCTGTAATCCCTCTGCACGCCCTTGCCAAAGCGCTCCTCCAGCCAGGAAACAATCCGCTGGTACTGCTCCGTCTGCTGCCCCGGCCGGAAACCTTTCAGTTCCTGCAACAGCCTTTCATAGGAAATGCAGCCCTTTTTCACCGCATCCTCTATATCTGCGGTCTTATACGCAATATCATCTGCCGCCTCCAGAAGGAAGGTCAGGGGATGCCTCATGCCAAAGGTCCCTGTGGAGCGCTGCACATCTTCAAAATTGTCTTTATCCGCATAGAAATATCCCATCTTCTTTGTCCTGATATTGCCGCTTTTCTTATCTATCCCAAGGGAGGACACAGGATACTTGATGATGGTCCCAAGCAGCGCCTTGGTCAGGTTCATACCATGCTCATCCACCAGGAAATGCAGCCTGGTCACCACGCGGAAGGCCTGGGTATTGCCCTCAAAATGATAAAAGTCCTGCAGCATCTGGGGCTTAAGGATATCACTTATGGGCTGTCCCTTAAACATAAGCCGCCCCAGGTTCTGTTTAAACCAGTCCTGTATGGAGGTTTCCCCAAAATGTCCGAAGGGCGGGTTCCCGATATCGTGGATCAGCCCGGCACACTGGAGTATGTCACACACAGCCGCCTTATGCTCCGGCAGGAAGGTATCGTCCTTCACATTCACCCGTATGCTCTCGGATATATTCTGCCCCAGGGACTTGGCCAGGGAGGAGACCTCAAGGGAATGGGTAAGCCTGGTCCTGACAAAGTCGCTGCGGTCCAACGGAAAGACCTGGGTCTTATCCTGAAGGCGGCGGAAGGAGGCGCTTCCGATAATGCGGTGGTAATCCTTCTCAAACTCAGTGCGCAGGTCGGTGGAGGATGATTTCTTATAGCTTCGGATACGGTCGTCACAAAGCAGGGTTGTCCAGTTCATGGGGTTGTCTCCTTTTTCTTTTCTATACTCTATTATCAACAATTTTGGGGAAAATGCAAATACAAATAAAAAGAAAGGACCGGAACCCACCGTGTAAACGGCAGGCCCCGGCCCTGTTATTCGCTTCTATGTACATTTTTCCTGACGGAGATATCAGGCACTGGCTCCACCGGTATTAACACAAGGCTGTGCCAGCACCTTGACCCCGATATCATTCCATGCCTTAATCTCCTTTGACGGCATATTCCAGTCCGTAAACACGTAATCTATCTGCTCGGCGTCACACACCTTGTTAAAAGCCACTTCGCTGAACTTGTTAAACTCACAGAGTATGATTTTAGAATGTCCTATCTCAAGCATTTTCCGCAGGACTGCTGCCTCCTCCGTATTATATTCCGTCACACCATCCTCAATGGAAATTCCATCTATGCTCAGTATGGTCTTATCTACACGGAAATCCTCAAGGCATTCCCTGCACGTGCTTCCCACCAGACTCTTATTATGTTTTCTCAGATACCCGGAAGTAAGATAAATCTGGTTGCTCTCGTTATCACTTAAAATCAAGGCTATGTCTGGTGAATTGGTTACCACGGTCAACATTTTCCTGCTTTTTAAGAGATACCTTGCCAGGGACAGGGTCGTGCTTCCATTATTCATGGCAATGGCATCCCCGTCATTGATATACTCTGCCGCTGCTTGGGCAATGGCCTGTTTTTCCTGCTGGTTGCTTTCCATTTTTTTCGAAAACTCCAGTTCCTTCGCCCTGAAACTGCTGTAGGTAGCGCCGCCCCGGATACGCTTTACGGACGAGTCTTTTTCCAGTTCCAGCAAATCCCGGCGTATGGTTTCGATGGACACGTGAAACAGGTCTGCCAGATGCTCTACCTTTGCAAATTTTACCTCGGACAGATACCGGAGCATCTCCCTCTGGCGTTCGCTATACATAGGCCACCGGGGACAGCTTCATCAGAAAATGTCTGTCGTATGTGGTGAGGGGCATCAGGAACAGCTCTCCCCTGCTGTTCCCGCACATCCCATGCGCCCGGATGGATGAATTATAAAATCCCAGCTGCGCCTTCACATTCAGTTCCATATCAATCATCGTAAGGCCGCCGCCCCGCTCCGCAACATACACATAGTTCCTGTCCGCCCAGAGTCCGGTAGGCTGATACAGGTTCTCATCAAAGTATGCCAGCAGTTCTCCGTCTTCTGAGAATACATGGAGCCGGTTTCCATCCCTGTCCCCAACCCATACGCGGCCCAGAACATCCACGCAGAGACAGTGAGGTACCACAAACCGTCCCGGTTCATCCCCGGGACCTCCCCAGGTCTGTATTAACTTCCCATCCCTGGTAAAATGGTGGATGGCTGCATTGCCATAGCCGTCACTGACAAACAGGTCACCGGATGGCGCAAAGGCCACACCTGTAGGTTTATTAAAGGGAGGCGCGGCCCGCCTTATGGTCCCCACTCCCATGAAAAAGGACCACCCCTTGTCAAAAGAGACATCCGTCGGCACGTATTTTCCCATTCTCTGGCGTTTCCTCCAGATATCAGGGTCAAACCCGCTGTCACTTGGAACTCCCGGCGTACCGATATCGCGGATCAGCTCCCCGTCCTTGCTGATTTCCCGGAGCACATGCATGGCCACGTCCACACACAGCAGCGTATCTTCCGGAGTCACGCAGAGGGTATGGGTTTCTTTAAACAGCCCCTTTCCAAAATCCTTTACATAATTTCCTTCCGGGTCCAGCATCATGATGGGATGGTCCACATCCCTTGTGGATAAGAACAGGTTGTCCTCCTTGTCACAGCACCCCCCGGAATACATGGTGAACTCAAAGCAGTCCGGGAATCTGCCATAATCCGGGTGGAGTTCATAGGTATATCCATTGCTTGTATAATAAGATCTGCCGGCCTTGTCGCGGTCCGCAATCCCCTTAATCATCTCTGCCATCTTTGCAGCCCTTCCCCTCTTTAACATTCATATCTTTATTTATCTTTTTCACGTACGCTTTCAGGCACGATTTCTCCGGACATGATTTTTTCCTTGCTCTCCTCCACCATTTCCTTCACGCCATCCTTATATGTAATCTTACCTGTGGAATCGAAATCAAAACCAGCTCCATCTGTACGGTTCATGGAAAATGCTTCTGTGCGTCCGCCTTCGAACTTACCCTCTGCATAATCCTTCATCGCTGCATATACCCATGTATCATACGGTGTAATCTGGCTTCCCACTACCTGTCCGGGAAGCAGAGGGCTTTGGTCAATGTCACATCCAACCACATAATGCCCTTCTCCAAGTTCCTTAGCTGCCTCAAACACCCCAAGGCCAGTCTTTGCCGCTACTTGATATACCACATCATAGCCTGAATTATATAAGGTAAGCGCCAGTTCCTTACCCTTGGCCGGGTCCTCAAAGGTACCTGCATACATGATGGATACTTCAATATCCGGATTGGCTGCTTTGGCCCCATCCTCATATCCTGCCGCATATCTGTTGTTCTGTGCCATATCCTGACCGATGACAGCCCCAATCTTACCTGTTTCCGACATAAGGGCAGCCGTCACGCCTGCCAGGTAGGAACCTTCCTGCTCTTTGTTGGCAGAACCCAGCACATTGGGGATATCGTTGATTTCACCGTTCATGCTGAAGAATTTTGTATCCGGGTACTCCGGGGCCACGGTACAGATGGCATCCACCATCTCAGGCTGGAGACATACCAGCAGTCCATATCCTTCCTGGGCCATGGAACGCAGTGTTTCCTCATACTCGCCTACCTGGACCTCCACTACCTGGGTATCCATGCCATATTCTTCCGCTGCCTTTGTAAAGCCGGAATAGCTTAAGTCAGTTACAGAGCCGTCGCCTAAAGCCTGGGGTGTTATGAATGCGGCCTTCAGCGCTGTCTTGGGGGCCTCTGATGCTTCTGTCTCCTTCTTTTCTGCCGGGGCTTCCGTCTTCACGGCCTCTGTCTGGGGAGCCGCTGTCGTGTCTTTCGCCGCTGTCCCTCCGCCTGAACCACAGGCACTGAGAATTGTCATTGCTGCCACTGCTCCGAGAATTACTGCTGTTGCTTTTTTCATTTCTTTTCCTCCGTTTTCTTGTTTGTTTTTCTTGTTCGTTTCATTTGCTTTATATGTTAAAATTGTTCCTTTACCGGTTTTCTGATAAACACACATGCAAGCACTGCCAGATATGGAATCATCAGCACAAGCTCAGAAGCAATGGTCCCGCTGAGCTGTACCTGGTTTCCAAATGCTTCCGCAAATCCAAACAGCAGCGTGATGAACAGGACCAGCACAGGCCTGCGCCTTGAGAACATCAACGCACCCAGTGCAATATACCCCTTCCCCACTGTCATACCCTCAGAAAACATGGACAGGAATCCGATGGACAGCTGGCTTCCGGCCAATGCGCACAGCACGCTGGCAATCAGGATACAGGAAATCCGTGTTTTATTTATATTAATGCCCACTGCCTCGGCTGCTTCCGGATTGGCGCCGCTGGACAGGATCCGCAATCCATAGGGCGTATGGTAAATAATGACGGCCGCGGCTGCCACGCTGAGAAAGGCTGCGTACACAATCCATGTCTGCTGGGTAAATATGCTTCCAATCACCGGGATATCACAAAGCACAGGGACTGTAATCCTGGATATGGATGGGATGTCCGGCGATATAAAGGAACCGGTCTGGTGGAACACCATCCTGAGCAGGTAAATGGTTAAGCCGTCAATCAGAAAGTTAATGGCAAAGCCCACCACCAGTTCAATGGCTTTCATTTTCATGGTAATCCAGGTAAAGAAGCACCCCAGGACAAGGGTTGCAATAACCGCGCACAGCACCCCTATCACCCAGCTGTGGAAATAGTAGCCTGCAATGACCGCAAAAAAGCAGGCCAGCAGCATCTGGGCTTCCAGTATGATGAAGGTTACCCCGGCGCAATCACAGAACAGGGCTCCCACTGCAGCCAGCAGGATGGGGGCGGAATACCGCATGGTAGCGCTGATTAAAAGCGAAATATTCATGATGCCTCTCCTTCCTTTGCATTATGCCTGATAAAGGGTAACTGTTTCCAATCCAGCATACCTGCGAATGCCTTCGCGGAAACAAAACATATGATGGTACACTGTATGACCACGGCCACGGCCCTTGATACGCTGGTGGTCCGCTCCACGGTCAGGGAACCTGCCTTTAAAAATCCCATAAATACCGCTCCGAACAGAGTTCCAAGTGGCGAGCAGCTGCCCAGCAATGCTGACAGGATTCCATTTGTTGCAAAATCCCCGACAAAGCGGCTTTCAAAGCAAAGCCTGACTCCCATGATTTCAGTGGCGCCTCCCAGCCCTGCAATGGCCCCGCTCATAAGGATGACACCAATCCTCGCTGTATTTACATTTACTCCCCCATACTTGGCAAACCTGGGGTTAATCCCGCATACCTCAAACTCATAGCCGAATTTTGACCGTTTAATCATGATCCAGTAGAAAACCACGACCGCAAGACTGATTAACAGCGCCGTAGTCACATTGGTTCCAGGTATCAGCTTGGTCAGCTGCCCCTGCTCCGCAATCATGTCCGTCTTAATGGTCGCGCCCCGGTTGCCGCTTGCAAGGAACACATTATGTACCAGATAATCCGTGAGATACATCGCAACATAGTTCAGCATCATGCACGGCACCACCTCGCTGCTGCCGTAATAAAGCTTGGCAAGAATCGGAGGCAGCGCCCATATCATCCCCACCAGCATGCTGGCAAGAAGCATGAACGGTACCAGGATATATCCCGGCAAATCCCTGAATGTGATACCCACGATGGCTGCTGCCAGTCCACCCATGTACATCTGGCCTTCCACACCCATGTTGAAGACCCCGCCCTTAAAGGCAATGGATGCCGCCACCCCTGCAAATATCAGGGGTACTGTCCACCGGATGCTGGATGCAAGGGCAAACATGGAACCGCATGCGCCGCGCAAAAGGGCGGCATAGATAACAACAGGATTATTGCCTGTTGCAAAAATCAGGACTGCGCCGACCAGCAGACCAAATGCCACTGCCATAAGAGCAGTCTTAACACTGATTGGCGTCGGCCTATACGTAAAATTCATACAGCTGTACCCTCCCTTACAATTCCAGCCATCAGCAGGCCGATTTCCTCCTCGGTTGCCGTACCCGGATCCACTTCCCCCACAAAACGTCCATTATAGATGACCAGTATGCGGTCGCTGATTGCCATGATTTCAGAAAGTTCATTGGAAACCAGCAGGACAGCATTTCCCTGGTTACGGTGTTCCACAAGCGTATCATGGATATACTCCGTTGCGCCGATATCCACACCGCGGCTTGGCTGTGCAGCTATGAGGACAGATGGTTTCAGGTATAATTCCCTGGCTACTATCAGCTTCTGAAGATTGCCTCCGGATAAAGACAGGGCATCATTCATGATATTATCTGTTTTCACTGTAAATTTCTTCACATTGTCCCAGGTAATCTGTTTCGCTTTTTTATAGTTGATGAAACACCTCCCGGCAAAATCCCTGGACCGGTATCCTTCCATGATAAAATTGGATAGAATGGTGGCGCCTACCGCTGCCCCTGTAAGCTGCCGGTCCTCAGGAATGCATCCCATCCCATATTCCCGCCTGATCCTGGTTCCCATGGATGGCGATACCTCCCTGCCCTCAATCCGTATCATCCCTTTATAGTCATTGACCATACCGGTTAATATGTCGATTAATTCAGACTGCCCATTCCCCTGGACCCCTGCAATTCCAAGTATCTCTCCTTTGTGTAAGGTGAATGAAATATTGTCAACCGCCCTGACTCCCCATTTATCCACATATTCAAGCCGCTCTGCTTCCAGGGCAACCTGGGACTGGTCAATCACTTTCTTCTCCTTCTGTTCACTGAGCTGGCGTCCTACCATCATCTCAGCGATGCTGCGCTCATCCGTCTCAGATGTCTTCACATGTCCGGTAACCTTTCCCAGCCTGAGTACCATGATTTCATCTGTAATCTGCATGATTTCATTGAGCTTATGGGTAATCAGTATGATACTCTTTCCTGCGTTCCGCAGTTCCACCAGGGTTTCAAACAGCTTTACAATCTCCTGGGGAGTAAGCACGGCCGTGGGTTCATCCATAATCAGAAGGTCAGCCCCAAGGTAAAGGGCTTTCAGGATTTCCACACGCTGCTGCAGGCTGACCGGTATATCCTTAACCAACGCTTTGGGCGGGACCTCCAGCTTATACTGTTTACCGATATCCAAAACCATCTGTTCCGCCTGCTTCATGTCCAGAAGCCCGTTCTTTTTCTGTATAGGCTTACCGAGTATCATGTTCTGTGTTACCGTAAGGGTTGGGACCAATGCAAAATGCTGGTGTACCATACCTATCCCCATATCAATGGCATCTTTGGGGCTTTTAAACCGTACTGCCTTTCCATCAATCAGTATTTCGCCTCCATCCGGCTCATACATTCCGTAAAGTACACGCATTAGTGTTGTCTTGCCCGCCCCGTTTTCCCCGATTAATCCATATATCTTTCCAGATTCAACCGTAAAATCCACCTCGGAGTTAGCTGTCAGTTTCCCAAATACCTTGGTGATTTTTTTTAATTCAATCTGCCTCCCCATAATCATCCCTCGCTTCTGATATATCTGCCATATCCTGCATCACACAGGATCCTTTCGTCTCCATATACCCTTTTTCCCCTGACAAATGTATCTGTCACGCGGCCCGTTAACTCCATTCCATGATACGGACCTTTGTCGCTCTTTGTTTTGGAGAATGATCTGGTTCCGTCATAAACCCACTTCTCATCCGGGTCAATGAATATAAAATCCGCATCCGCCCCCGGCATCAGGTTTCCTTTCCTCGGGTACAGCCCCAGAAGCCTGGCCGCGTTTTGGGACGTAAGTTCCGCCAGCCTTGTCCATGACAGGCCCCGCTTATTCACTCCCTCTGAAATCATTGCGGCCAGCATCACGTCATTGCAGCCAAATCCGCAGTATTCCTTCCAAAAATCGTGCTGCATTACCTTCTCTTCATCCGTGTATGGCCCGTGGTCAGAACCTAATACATCTATGGTCCCATCCTTTACATAATCCCACATCTTTTCCACGTTCCCGCGGCTGCGGAATGGCGGTGTGCATTTTGCAAAGGATTTTTTATCCCTCAGTATATTCCTGTCAAATATCAGATAATGGGGACATGTCTCAACAAATACCGGCGCCCCTTCCTTTTTCTGGTTCTTTAGGAATTCCGCTCCCTGCATGATGGTGGTATGACAGACTAAAAGCCTGGATCCGGTCATCCTGGCAAACAGCACAGCGCGCTGTATTGCGTCAAACTCAGTCCACCACGGCCTTGCATCGTCAAAACATGCCTCGTCCTGGCAATGGATTTCCGAATAATGCTGACAGCCAAAATCGGCCACTTCCGCATTCTCGGCATGGAGGGCAACCAGCCCATGGAAGGATGCCGATTCCCGCATTCCTTCAACCAGGTAACCATCCGTGATGCGGGGGTATACTTTGGTGGAAAAACACATGAATCCCTTAAAGCCAACACAGCCAAGTTCGTGCATTTCCCTCATATCCTTAATACTGGCGGGAATCAGTCCTCCCCACAGCGCAAAATCCACCACGGAACGGCTCTCTGCTGTCTGCTTTTTCAGCATCAGGCTTTCCCTGTCAATGGTTGACGGCTCTGACGGCAGCGGCATATCGCATATAGTGGTGATTCCGCCTGATGCCGCGCTGCATGAGCCACAGTACCAATCCTCCCGGAAATTAGCAGGTCCCGGGTCACCCATGTGGTTATGTGTGTCAATCATACCCGGCATCACTATCTTCCCAGACGCGTCTATGATTTCACAGTCACCTGAATAGTCACTACCTTTTTCCAACAAGGCAGTTATCCTGCCGTCTTCAACCAATAATGATACATTCTCCACACTGTTCGGGAGTACAACCTTGCCATTACAAATTAACTGTTTGTTCTGAATCATCCCCACACCCTCTCATTTTTTACTGTCTTATGTGGTATAATCTTATCAAAAACAAACAAAAGCTGTCAATCATGGCAATTGACAGCTTTTTTTGGTTAATGTTCAATTTTTACAACTGGAAATTGTGGTTTTACAAGCATTTCCACGGTTTTTCCACATTTACTCCAACTTATTATTTTCCATATATTTCCTGTCCGCAGTCAACACCCGCACATTGATATCACTCCAGGCTTTTACTTCTTTATAAGATATATTCCAGTCTGTAAACACATAATCAATCTGCGCCGCGGAACACACCTTGTTAAACGCAACCTCGCTGAATTTGCTGAACTCGCATAAAATCATCCTGGTACGGCCAATCTGAAGCATTTTCCTTAATATGGCGGCTTCTTCTGTATTGTATTCCGTAATCCCATCCTCAATGGAAATGCCGTCAATGCACAATATGGTCTTATCAACCCTGAAATCCTCCAGGCTCTGGCTGCACATGCTTCCAATCAGGCTTTTATTATGCCTGCGGAGACGGCCTGCCGTCAGGTAAACGCTGTTACTTTCATTGCCAATCAGTACCATGGCAATGTCCGGGGAATTAGTGACAACCGTCAGACGTTCCTTTGTCTCCAGCAGACATCTGGCCAATTCCAGGTTAGCAGTCCCATTATTCATGGCAATGGCATCCCCGTCATTGATATACTCAGCCGCCAGTTTGGCAATGGCATGCTTTTCAACCTGGTTATTCTCCATCTTTTTTTCATATTCCATTTCTTTGGCACGCAGGTTATTGTATACGGCCCCGCCCCTGACTCTTTTAATAGAAGAATCTTTTTCCAATTCCAGCAAATCCCTGCGTATGGTTTCCAAACTGACCTGGAACTGTTCTGCCAGCTGTTCCATCTTAGCAAACTTGGCTTCGGACAAAAAACGGATAATTTCTTTCTGACGTTTATTATACATAGGTCAATCTTCCCCCTGCCATTTGGTTTTTCACCAAATTCCACATTTTTTACAACTTAGTTTTCCACAAAAGTTTTTTAAAAACTAATTTTATTAAGTTTGATTCCCGATTTATTGCACTTTTTAATGATTTTAGTTAATAAAATGTTGCACATTTCAAATATAAATCCGCTTTTTGTGGAATAGAATGTTGAAAATCCACCTGCACCAACCCTTTTATGATATTCTACCATGGCGCCCCGCCAGATTCAATTTATATCTTGCGGTGTTGCTTTAAACATAGGCATTCAAAAAGGGACATCCGTCTCCCAATGTCCCTCGTCAGATACTTATACCCGGTTCAAATACCTATCATCCTCCCTCCTCCACAAACAACAAAAACCCATTCTCCGCCCCGCACTCCTCCTTCCCGACCAGAAGCGTCCCATCCTCCGGGCCTTCAATGCAGCACCCCTTGCCCCGGGCGCGGGCGCATCGTGGGTATCTGGGGCAGATATATTGGAAACATATTTTTTCAGAGTCCTCCTGAGCCATTCCTGCAATCCTCCTTTATCATTATTTTACCTTATCTAATTATAACCTGAATTTATTAACACTTCAATCATAAATCACTGAATATTATGTTAAATTATAAACTATTATGAGATTATTTTAACAAATATTGCTTTTTATCTCACAAAATGTTATGGTTAAATAAATGAGTAATCAGGGTCTCAGGGAGACTCATACGCGGGTACGTATAAACAACCAATCACAAACAGGAGGGATTAAATGAACAAACCAGAACTTCAGGAACGGTATCAGCTTTATATTGACGGCCAGTGGCGCGATGCCTCTGACAAGGCTTTCTTCACAACCAGATGCCCTGCCAGCGGAGAACAATTAGCTGAATGTGCACAGGCAACCAAGGAAGATGTGGATGACGCAGTGAAGGCCGCATGGAAGGCTTTTGAAACCTGGAAAAAGGTTCCTGCCAGTGAGCGGGCAGGAATCCTCAACAAAATCGCTGACATCATAGATGATAATACAGAGCACCTGGCCATGGTAGAGTCCCTGGACAACGGCAAACCCATCCGGGAGACCATGGCAATCGACATTCCTTTAAGCGCAAAGCATTTCCGCTATTTTGCAGGCTGCATCCTGGCGGAGGAAGGCAGCGCCAATGTGCTGGATGAGCAGTTCCTGTCCCTTATCCTGCGTGAACCGATTGGCGTTGTGGGACAGATCGTACCGTGGAACTTCCCGTTCCTGATGGCTGCCTGGAAGCTGGCGCCGGTGCTGGCAGCGGGATGCTGTACCGTATTTAAACCGTCCAGCGACACATCCCTTTCCGTGCTTGAATTTGCGCGTCTTATTCAGGATGTGGTTCCAAAAGGAGTATTCAATGTAATCACAGGTTCCGGCTCCAAGTCGGGGCAGTATATGCTGGAACACAAAGGATTCCGCAAACTGGCATTTACCGGCTCTACCGAGGTTGGCCGGCAGGTGGCGCTGGCAGCAGCGGACCGGCTGATTCCCGCCACACTGGAACTCGGCGGCAAGTCTGCCAACATCTTCTTCCCGGACTGCAACTGGGAACAGGCCATTGACGGCCTGCAGTTAGGCATCCTGTTCAACCAGGGCCAGGTGTGCTGCGCCGGTTCCCGGGTATTTGTACATGAGGATATTTATGATAAATTCCTGGAAGACGCGGTAAAGGCATTTAACAATGTCAAAGTCGGCGTGTCATGGGATCCTGAAACCCAGATGGGCAGCCAGATTAATGAACGCCAGCTGGAAAAGATACTGAGTTATGTGGAAATCGGCAAACAGGAAGGCGCCCGGGTAATCTGCGGCGGCGAACGTGTGACGGAAGGCGAATTGGCCAAGGGCTGCTTCATGCGCCCAACCCTGCTGGCTGATGTGACCAATGACATGCGCGTGGCACAGGAGGAAATCTTTGGCCCGGTTGCCTGCATCATCAGTTTTAAGGATGAGGACGAAGTCATCCGCATGGCCAATGATAATGCTTACGGCCTTGGCGGCGCCGTATGGACCCGGGACATCAACCGGGCAATCCGCGTATCCCGCGGCATTGAGACAGGGCGTATGTGGGTTAATACATACAACCAGATACCGGAAGGCTCACCCTTTGGCGGCTACAAGGAGTCCGGCATTGGACGTGAAACCCATAAGGTAATCCTGGAACACTATACGCAGATGAAGAATATCATGATTAACCTTTCTGAATCCCCAAGCGGGTTCTATCCTGCCAAGTAGGATTGGATGCAGCCAGGGAATCCCCATAGTATAAATCACGGGGGATTCCCTGGTTTTTTATTGTGTCTGTTTAAATCCCTGTATCATCAATCTCTCCTTCCACCGCTCCTTCTCCTTCCAGCGGTTCCCTCTTCTTTCACTTCTTCCCTTTCCTTCCACCCATTCCCTCTCCTTCCATCATTTGTCTCTTCTTCCTTCTCTTCCCTTTTCTTCCACCACTTTCCTCATCTTCCACTACTTTCCTCATCTTCCACCACTTACCTCTTCTTTCACCTCTTCCCTCTCCATCACACCACTTTCAACTTCCCTTCCACTCCAATGATAAATCCCACACCGCATTATTTAAAAAATAATGTATATCCTAATAAAAAGTACCAAAGTAAGTAATATTGAAAATAGTATTAAAAGTGATTCTAAAAGCAATATTCTAAGCGTCATTGAAAGCGTCATTGAAAGCAATATTCAAAGCGACATTCAGAGCGGCATTCAGAGCGTCATTCAGAGTGGCATTGAAAGCAAGAATCAAATTCATTTTTAATGCACACTCCAATATGATATCGAAAATTAAAAATGATATTTAAATAACGCTTGACATAGAATACTGTAACTCATATAATTACAGATAAAGAAACTGTATCATATCTTGTTACATTTTTATCATAGAAAGGAATTCATCATGAACACACTTACCGGATATATCGGGACATATGCCTCGCCTGAAAGTCTTGGCATTTACCGTTTTACCATGGACCTGGATAATGGAAACCTGTCTAAGCCGGAACTATACTATGGCGCTTTGGACTGCAAATACCTGTCCCTGCACGGTACGCTTTTAGCAGCTCCCAGGAAGCGGGACGGCCAGGCAGGAATCTGTCTCCTTGATACGGCCGGCGGCGGTGCCAGCCTTGCAGGAGAAGCATTTTACGAGACAGCCCCGGCCTGCTATGTAACCCAGGACGACGCCTGTATATACACCGCCAATTACCACGAAGGCTGCATCCTGGTTTATAGGAAATCCCCTGACAGCCTGACTCTGGCAAAGAGGATTGATATAGCCCCAAAGGCGGGCTGCCATCAGATTTTATTCCACAATCACTATATGCTGGTTCCCTGCCTGCTCCTTGACACGGTCAAGATATATGACTGCAGCAGGGATTTCGCACCGGCTGGGGAGTTAAGGTTTGAGGAAGGCACCGGTCCCCGCCACGGAATATTTGATAAGGACCACAAAAGGCTGTTCCTGGTCAGCGAACTGAGCAACCAGCTGTTTGTATATTCCCTGGCCGCGGATACGCCGTCCGGCCCCGCAATCCCCCTGGAGCATGTTTATCCGCTTCTGCCCGGGGATGCAAAATATAAGGAACCTCCGGCCTCGGCAGCCATACGGCTGTCCCCGGATGGACGTTTCCTCTATGTCTCCACACGCTTTGCCGATATCATAAGCGTGTTTTATATAGACGGCTGTCAGTTGAAGCTGGTTCAGCAGACCGGCAGCGGCGGGGTCCATCCCCGTGATTTCACCCTTACACCGGACGGACAGTACCTGCTGGCCGTCAACCGGACAGAAGGCGGCCTTGTAAGTTTCAGGATCAACCCGGAAACCGGATGCCTGGACGGACCGTGTTCCCAGGTTCCTGCGCCTGAAGCAGTAGCCGTCATACTGTAACTAACCAGACATTGAACAAGGAGGATTTAATACTATGACAAAACTTGATATAGGAATCGTGGGCCTGTCCGTCATGGGACGCAGCCTTGCCCTTAATATGGCGGACCATGGATTTAAAGTAGGAGGTTACAACCGCAGCGCGTCGGTCACCGACCAGGTGATGAGGGAACATCCCCACCAGAACCTGATTCCATTCCATGACCTGGGCCAACTGATTGCATCCCTCTCCCGGCCCAGGAAGGTCATGCTGATGATACAGGCCGGAAAACCCGTGGACGCGGTGATTGAACAGCTGATTCCCCTTTTAGGGCAGGGGGATATCATCCTGGACGGCGGCAATTCCTTCTACGAGGACACAAGAAGGCGCGCGAAAATGCTGGAAGAACAGGGTATACACTACCTGGGCGTAGGCATTTCCGGCGGGGAGGAAGGCGCCCGCTTCGGCCCGTCCATCATGCCGGGGGGCAACCGGGATGCCTATGAGTCGGTACGCCCCATCCTTAAGGCCATTGCCGCCAAAGCAATGGATGAGCCGTGCTGCACCTATATCGGCCCCGAGGGTGCGGGACATTATGTGAAAATGGTCCACAACGGCATTGAATACGCCGACATGCAGCTGATTGCCGAGTCCTATCTTCTCTTAAAATACGTGGGAGGATTTTCCAACAGGGAACTGGCCGACATCTTCCATTCCTGGAACCAGGGGGAACTGCACAGCTACCTGATTGGCATTACGGCTGATATATTCCGTGAAGCAGATGACCTGACGGACGGGGAACTGATTGACTATATACTGGACAGCGCCAAACAGAAAGGCACCGGAAGATGGGCCAGCATAGAAGCACTGAAGCAGGGCGTGGACATTTCCATGATTACTTCCGCATGCAGCGCCCGGATTATGTCCAATCATCTGGAGGCCAGGAAAAAGGCTTCCGGGCTGGTTAACGCCCCTGCGTTCAACCCGGTCACGGATAAGGAACAATTTGCCGCCATGGTCAGGGAGGCCCTGTATACAGGGAAAATCATTGCCTATGCCCAGGGATTCTCACTGATGCAGGATGCGTCTGAACAGTACGGATGGAACCTTGACCTTGGCAGGATTGCATCCATATTCCGGGCCGGCTGCATCATCCAGGCCGTGTTCCTCAATGACATCACCAAGGCGTTTGAAAGCGGGTCCGGGGATGGCGGGAAACCTGAAAACCTTATATTTGACCGTTTCTTCCTGTCCAGGATCAACGAACACCAGGACAGCCTCAGAAAGGCCGTATCCACCGGAGTCATGAACGGGCTGCCCATCCCGGCGCTCTGCAATGCCATCTCCTATCTGGATGAATTCCGCGGAAAGGCCGTGGGAGCCAACCTGATTCAGGCACAGCGCGACTGCTTCGGCGCCCACACCTATGAAAGGACGGACCGGGAAGGCACATTCCATCATGAATGGAGGAAATCAAATGATAATTGACACCAATCTTACCATATTCGGCGGCACCGGGGACCTTACATTCCGTAAGCTCCTCCCCGCCCTGTATACCATGGACCTCACCGGGAAGCTGCCCGGAAACAGCCGGATCGTGATTATCGGCCGCAGGGATTTTGATAATGACAGCTACCGCCAGGCTGCCAGGGAATGGGTGGAGAAAAACTCCCGGCTTCCCTTCCAGGCAGAAAGCTATGGACATTTTTCAGAAAAAATATATTACTACCGGATGAATTTCTCAGAGCTGGGCGAGTACGAAGCCCTGGACAGGTACTACAGGCAGAATGAGATACGCTCCCACCTGTTTTACTTTGCAGTGGCCCCCCGGTTTTTCAGCGTCATCACAAAGGGCCTTAAAATGGTGGGCGGGTCTGAGGAAGGCAAGGTCATCCTGGAAAAGCCCTTTGGCGAAAACCTGGCTTCCGCCACCGTACTTAACAAAGAACTGGAAGCCCATTTCGGTGCGGAACGGATATACCGCATTGACCATTATCTGGGCAAGGAAATGGTCCGCAACATACAGGCCATCCGGTTTGCCAACCCCATCTTTACCGATGTCTGGAACTCCCGGTATATTGAATCCGTGCAGATTTCAGCGCTGGAGGATATGGGCGTGGAGACAAGGGGCGGATACTACGATGCCAGCGGCGCCCTTAAGGATATGGTCCAGAACCACCTGCTTCAGATACTGTCCATCATGGCCATGGAGGAGCCAAAGGAAATGACCCCAAAGGGCCTCCATGATGCCCAGTTGGATGTATTTGACTCCCTGCGCCAGGCAGATGAGGCATCCATCCAGGATATGCTTGTGTTGGGACAGTATGAGGGCTATCAGAAGGAACCCCTTGTCAACCCCAGGTCCCAGACCGAGACATTTGCAGCGCTCCAGCTCTTCATTGACAATAAACGCTGGAAGGGAACGCCATTTTACATCCGTACAGGAAAAAAGACCGGGACACGGGAAATCGAACTGTCGGTCATCTTTCGGAGGCCCTATTCCGGAGTAGAACCCAATGTACTGATTATCAAGATACAGCCCACTGAAGGCGTATACCTTCAGTTTAACATTAAGCGCCCCGGTGATACGGACGATATCATCCCCACGAAAATGGATTTCTGCCAGAACTGCAACCTGGTCCACCAGCTTAACACGCCCGAGGCATATGAACGCCTTATCACCGCGTGCATGGAAGGGGAGCGCTCCTGGTTCTCCCAGTGGGACCAGATTGAACGCTGCTGGAATTACATCAGCCGCCTGAAGGAGCTTTATTCCCATAAGGCCCTGCCCGTTTACCCCTATACCCCGGGGACACCGGGACCGGATGCGTCTGACCGGCTGCTGGAAAAGCACGGACATCAGTGGCTTAATCAGGGGTGAGGAACCGGGTATTGCGGGATGTTAACGAGATGATGGAGGAAGCAGGATGAACAACGAAAATGGATATCATGGAACCGAGGAACAAAAAAAGCTGGCAGCATTAAAAGCTGCCAGTGAGATACAGGACAATATGGTATTGGGATTGGGCACCGGCTCCACCGTGTATTACCTCATTCATAAACTGGCCGAACGCATCCGCGGCGGCCTTCATATCCATGCCGCCGCCACCTCTGCCAGGACAGAGGGACTGGCTGCCCATTACGGCATCCCCCTTATCCCGCTCCATCAGGCGGAACAGATCCACCTTGCCATTGACGGAGTGGACGCCATTGACCCGGACTTCTATTCCATCAAGGGCGGTGGCGGCGCGCTGTTCAGGGAAAAGGTAATTGCCTCAAAAGCCATGCGGGTTATCTGGATCATGGACCAAAGCAAGCTGGTTCCAACGCTGAACGGACTTACGCTGCCAGTGGAGGTGGTGCCCTTTGCAACGGGATTTGTGGAGGAACAGGTACGGGCCATGGGTTTTATATCCAGGCTGCGCCGGAACGGGGATGGCCTGGACGGGAATAACCCGGACAGGGATGATTCGGGCGCCAGCGCATTTCTTACCGATAACGGGAATCATATCCTGGATTTACAGGGGAAGGAAGGCGTGGACTACCGTCTGATGGCTGGAAGGCTTAAAGCTTTGACCGGAGTGGTGGAGACTGGAATATTTGGAAATATCTGTGAAAAAATCATTGTTGGGACAGAGGACGGGGTGATTGTAAAATCCTCTGGAAACCATAGTATCCCTTCACCTCTCATTCAGATATCTTCATGTCAAAAATAGTCTCTTCAATCACCCGCACACATTCATCGGTCCGTTTGAGGATGTCCTTGCCCCAGAAGTGTATGACCGTCCACCCTAAGAACAGCAGCTTCTTGTCGTTCTCGTCATCCCGCTGCTTATTCCGCTCGATTTTCTTAATCCAGAAATCCGGGTTGCTTCCCCTTGACAGCCTTGGCTTAAGGATATCCCAGTCCTTCCCATGGAAAAACTCGCTGTCGCAGAATATGGCCAGCTTGTATTTTGTGATGGCAATATCCGGGGAGCCGGGCAGTTTCTTATAATTCTTCCTGTAACGGTATCCCTTTTCCCACAATGCCTTCCGGAGCTTTATCTCAATGCTCGTATCCTTTCCCCTTATGTGGCTCATATTATCATGACGCTGTTTCCGCTTCACACCTTCATCCATAACATCACCCATTTTACTATTTGGTTCCATTGTACCATATACCGGTTGAAAGATAAAAGGGAGTTTCAAAAGTTTGTCTTGATCTAATTCCCGCAATGTGTTATAATCATAACATTACGAGATAAGGAGCAATTACAATGCAAAAAACGGTCTGTGAATTATTTGCCGGAGTAGGCGGATTCCGGTTGGGGCTGCAGCACTCCTCCCCTCAGTGGGAAACCGTATGGTTTTCCCAATGGGAACCTGGCAGGAAAAAACAATGGGCACATGACTGTTATGTGAAACACTGGGGCGATATAGATGAAAGGACCGGACAGGATATTGCATCCGTTGATAAGACAGCCATACCGGACCATACGCTTTTAGTGGGCGGTTTCCCCTGCCAGAATTACAGCGTGGCCGCATCCAAATCATCCAAGGGCATCGAGGGGGAAAAGGGGGCGTTATGGTGGTCCATCAGGGATACGCTGATTGCAAAGCGTCCTCCCTTTGTACTGCTTGAGAATGTTGACCGTCTTTTAAAGAGTCCTGCCTCCCAGCGGGGCCGGGATTTCGGCGTCATGCTGACCTGCTTTGCACAGTTAGGATACAGCGTTGAGTGGAGGGTTGTCAATGCGGCGGATTACGGCGCTGCCCAAAGGCGCAGACGAATCTTCATATTTGCATGCAATAACAGGACGCGCCATGGGGCAGCCATGGGGCTTTGCACGGCTGAGGACCTGTTGCTGCAAGACGGATTCTTCGCACATGCATTTCCCTGCACCATAGACGGAAGCCTTAGGACGGAACGTATTCCCTTCCATGATTTAAGCAATGTGAATCCCCAGACCCTTTTGACCACAGGCGATGAGGACGGCAACAATGACCTGCTGGACATATCCCGGCAGTTTGCATTTCCCTTTGAAAACTCAGGTTTCATGATGAACGGAATCATCCATACCTGCAGCACGGTCCCGGTTCATGAGCCGCCCACCCCGCTAAGGCAGATTGCGGTACAGGATGCGGACCAGCGTTACTATATCAGTGATGAGTCCATGGGGAAATGGGTGTACTTAAAAGGCGCCAAGAGAATCGACCGGGTCTCCAAATCCGGGCATGCCTATGTATTCTCTGAAGGCCCCATTGCATTCCCGGACCCCCTTGACCGGCCTTCACGCACCATGCTGACCTCTGAGTCATCCTTAAACCGCAGCACACATGTCATAGCCGATCCGGTGACCGGAAGGCTGCGGCTGCTTACCCCGGTTGAAGCCGAACGGCTGCAGGGGTTTGATGATGAATGGACCAATACCGGCATGCCGGAAAAGTTCCGGTATTTCTGTATGGGCAATGCCCTGGTGGTTCCCATGATTGAACGGATGGGTACCGTGTTAAACAAAATCATAGAGGCGGAACCATAGATTCCGCCTCTTTGTCTTATATCCCGCCATGTTTTATTTGTCTGAACCATGTCCCGCCGGCCCATGCTTATCCTACATCTCCCGCCGGACCTTTCTATAATACAGAAATCCAACCAGGTCCGCCAGCACCCATCCAATGGGCACCGCGGCCCAAATCCCGGCCACGCCGATGGCCGGAATGGCAGAAAGCACATAGGCCAGCGCCACCCTGGTTCCCAGTGAAATCACGGTGAGCACCACCGACATCCCAGGCTTCCTCACAGCCCTGTACAGTCCGTACAGCAGGAACAGGCATCCGATTCCGCAGTAAAAGGCGCCCTCTATCCGCAGATACTGTACGCCCACTGCCAGTATGCCGGTCTCCTGGGGCTGTACAAATATGAGCATCAGTTTTTCTGCAAATATCCATACCACCAGGGATATCACGATACAGAATGCAACGGAAACCATGACCGCGCTTTTAATCCCTGCCCTGATCCTGTCCTTTTTCCCTGCGCCGTAATTCTGTGCAATGAAGGTGGAAAACGCATTGCCAAAATCCTGCACCGGCATATATGCAAAGGAATCAATCTTCACCGCGGCCGCAAATGCAGCCATGACCACGGTGCCAAAGCTGTTCACCAGGCCCTGGACCATCAGGATGCCGAAGTTCATGACCGACTGCTGGGCACAGGTCAGGACTGAGAACTGGGATATTTCCCGAAGCACGTCCCTGTCCATTCCCATATCGCTTCCTGCCACCCGGAACTCCGGCATTTTCACATATGTATAGACGGCAATTCCGATTCCCGATACATACTGGGCAATGACGGTTGCCCCGGCCGCCCCGGCAACGCCCCAGTGGAGCACCAGCACAAAGACCAGGTCCAGAACCACGTTTAAGACAGCGGCAATCCCCAGGAACAGCAAGGGCACAAAGGAATTGCCCACGGAGCGCAGCAGCGAGGCAAAAAAGTTGTAGAGGAAAACAGCGATGATTCCCCAGAATATCATCCACAGATATTCCCTCATCATGGAGTATATCTCAGCCGGCACGCACAGCAGGCCCATGATGGGGTCGATGAACAGGAATACCACTCCATTGACCGCCAGCGCCACTGCCGCAATCATCACAAAGGATACGAATATGCTTTTCTTCAGCACCTTTTCATTCTTCTCACCGTACCGGAGCGAGAACACGGCTCCGCTCCCCATGCACAGCCCCAGAAGGATGGATGTGAGAAATGACATCAGCGCATAGGCGGCGCCCACCGCGGCCAGGGCATTGGCCCCCAGATACCTCCCCACGATCAGGGTATCCGCTATATTGTAAAACTGCTGCAGCAGATTGCCCAGGATCATGGGCAATGCGAACCTCAGCATGGTTCCTGTTATACTTCCCTGTGTCAAATCCCTCTGCATCTTAACTGCACCCTTTTATGAACCCTTCGAATATTTTAGCGGCGTCCGTGTCCCCGGCCCCCATGAACTCCGGATGCCACTGGACTGCCTGTATGAATCTTTTATCCGGCGCATAGACGCCTTCAACCAGCCCGTCCTCCGCCGCTGCCATTGCCCTAAGCCCCGGGGCCAGCGCCTTGATTCCCTGATGGTGATAGCTGTTGACCCCCATCTCCGTCCTGCCAAGGACCCGGCGCAGGGGTGTGTCCGGGAGGATATCCACCTGGTGGCATGCCCTGTCATAGGGCGCGCACATATGATGGTCAACCATGCCTGCATTCCCGGCACGGGCACACACGTATTGGGTGGGCAGGTCCTGGTACAGGGTACCGCCCAGGAACACATTCATGATCTGCAGTCCCCGGCAGATGCCGAATACGGCCTTATCCGTCTCCCATGCCATGTCAAATACCCGTTTTTCCAGTTCATCCCTGGCTTTGTTTATCCGGCCGCAAAGCGCGTCCGGTTCCTCCCCATACAGGTGCGGGTCCACATCGTGGCCCCCTGTAAACAGGTACCCGGCGCAGATATCATTTATCTGCCCCAAATCCTCCCCTTCGCACCAGAGCGGGACCATGAGAGGGATTCCTCCCGCCCTGCGTATTCCTTCCATATATCCCGGCACCATCCAGATGCTGTCTTTTTCCTCATCAAACAGAGGCATGACCCCGATTACTGGTTTCATACATATGCCCTCGCTTTCATATCCGGTGTGTCCCCACACTGTTTTATGACACTATATCACAATTTCCCATAAAATGGTAGATTGTTTCAATCCACGCTCGGTATATTGTCGAAGTGCGACTGCATCCTACGTAGATGCGTGGTTGACCTCATGGCAGTGGGGGATACCGATTACTCTCCGCCCACCACTGCCGTTAAGTTTGTTTTTGGCAATTCATCTCGCCACCTTAGAGGATGGGAGAATCCTTGCTAATATTTGTTGAATAAGCGATGCACCAGTACCCCGTTGGTCCTGTCATTGATGGAACAATCCCCGGCGCCATCCTCTTCCCGTTCCATTCCCTCAGGATTTTCCCCGCACACATCCACTCCAATCACGCGCCTGCAGGAAGCAGCCGCATCCATACAGGCCAGCACTGCCTGAAGGTCCCCGCTGCCCTGGTCCCAGTTGGTCCTGGCATGATCCGGTCCCAGCATGTCCTTGTCCACGGAAATGTACAGGGGAAGGCCGGAATCCCCCAGCCGTTCCCGCCAGCCATCCCCGTCCCCTGTCAGTTCTTCCGGCACACACGTAACCCGTCCCCCATACTCCCCCGCCCGGATCTCATCCGCGGCGTCTGCCGAAGGCCCTGCCAGCCACACATGCCGGATTGCGGGATTACTGTCCAGGGCGTCCTTAATCCAGCTGCCGCAGGACAGGATATCCCCGAACATGGGGGGCTGCATGTCCGTATGATGGTCCAGCACCAGCAGTTCAAACTCCTCCTCTATCTTCTCCATCCATATCTTGCTTACATAATGGTAGTTCCCGGAATCCAGGAAATGGATTCCCTCCGGCCCCAATTCCCTGATTGCTTCCCTGATTGCATTTTCCCCTTCCTCATCACAGTAGCAGTTGGTGCCCTCAATCTCCTTACAGTCCACCCACACATGTCCATAATCTTTATAGAACCCTTCCGCTTCGTACACGCCGGAAAAATTCATGATAACCAGAATCCTGCTGTCCTTCATCTCTAATCCTGTCCTATGTAAATCTTTTTATAATAATAGTAATTATTATTGATTTTATATAATTTATATGCTACAATACATTCATAATACATATTATCAAAGGAACGTGGTAAAATCAAACTATAGCGGATGGAATAAGGAATACGCATCCCATTGAGAACAGGAGGGTTATATTTTATGGATTCAAAAGCATTTTTCAAACTAAACTATGGTGTCTACATCGTATCCAGCAGCGCGGACGGAAAGGACGGCGGCTGTGTCATCAACACCATGGCCCAGGTCACTTCCTCGCCTGCAAGGCTTTCCATTGCACTGAACAAGAACAATCATACATTAAAACTGATTGAGACATCCGGCACATTTTCCGGGGTGGTCTTATCAGATGATGTGGAAATGGACCTGATTAAGCGGTTCGGTTTCCAGAGCGGCAGGGATGTGAACAAGTACGACGGCCTGCCCCAGGGACGTGACGGCCTTCATAACCCATATCCCACCCAGGGCGTCTGCGCCCGTTTTGCCTGCCGGGTCATCTCCACCCTGGATGTGGGAACCCATGTGATCATAATCGGCGAGGTAGAGGAAGCAGAAGTCATGGATGAGAAGACTCCCGGCCTCACCTATTCCGATTACCATGTAAAGAAAAACGGGTCCACACCGCCAAACGCGCCTTCCTACCAGGAAAATGCAGGCAGGACCGTGGGTTACCGGTGCAGCGTATGCGGCTACATCCTGGAATCCGATACCCTGCCCGATGATTTCATCTGTCCCGTGTGCGGCAAGGATGCCAGCTACTTTGTAAAGCTTTAATCCATGCCCCTTCCATCCCGTGTCCGGCCTTCATCATGGCCGGGCACCTTTTTAATGTCCTTACTTCCCGGATTCCGAAGCATTCTTCCCCCGGTTCTCCTCCCTGTCATTGGTCACATTGCCATCACCGCTTACAGGAATCGCATCCCCAAGATAAGTGGGCTTGGGCATCACGACGGTATAGAGCATGTCCTTGGGGCGGGCCAGCAGCTCCCGCAGGTCCCGCATCTTCTGACCGCCGTAGGTCCTGGGGTCCGAGGCCACGCCATATGCCTCCATGCCCATGGCCTGGGCCACATAAAGGGCGCGGTACATATGGTAGCGCTGGGTCACGATCACAATTTTCTTCACCTGGAAAATGTCCCTGGCCCGGTACATGCTCTCATAGGTGGAAAAGCCTGCATGGTCCATGAAAATGTTCTCGGAGGGCACTCCCCTGTCAATGGCAAACTGCTTCATCAGGTTCACTTCATCATAATTCACCTTGCCATGGTCACCACTCATGAGGAGCCGGTCAGAGACATCCTCCTTATAAAGACTGATTCCCTGGACCAGACGGTCATTCAGCATCCCTGAGGGACTGCCGTCCGGCCTGACGCCGCAGCCCAGCACCATGATGCAGTCCACGTCCTCAAAGGCCTGGGCTTCCTCCGCGGATACAATGTATTTTTCCTCTTTCCTGATGATATAAAGGTTCACCAGGAACAGGACCAGGCATCCTGCCAGCGCCAAAACCAGAAAAACCCTGACTGCTTTTCCCACAATCTTCTTTTTCTTCATACCGCAAGCCTCCTTATCAGCCGTCATGTCAGTTTACCAGTTCCTCTTCTTAATATGAACAAAGCCGCACTTCCCGTGCATGACTACAGGAAAATGCGGCTTTATGGATCTGTCAGTTCATCCCTTATTTAACAGCGATTGCTTCGATTTCACACAGCACGCCCTTTGGAAGGGTCTTGACTGCAACACAGCTTCTGGCTGGCTTGGAAGTGAAATACTTGGCATACACTTCGTTAAATGTGGCAAAGTCACCCATGTCTGCCAGGAAGCAGGTGGTCTTAAATACCTTGTCATAGCCGCTGCCTGCTGCTTCCAGGATAGCGCCCACATTCTTGCAGCTCTGCTCAGCCTGTGCTGCGATTCCTTCCGGAACATTGCCGTCCGCTGGGTTTACAGGAATCTGTCCGGATGTGTATACTACTCCGTTTACTTCAAATCCCTGGGAATATGGTCCAATTGCGCCTGGTGCTTTTTCTGTACTGATTACGTTCATTTTAAATCCTCCTTCAGTTTAGGGGAAATGCCCGTACTTTCATATATTCCCCATAATATTATTTTTCATTCTCCGCGATTACGCGAACCCCAGAATCATTATATCTAATTATTGAAAATGTTGCAATAGATAATCCCCATATCTGGACCGGGTATGGAATTTTATACAAGATGTTGGAGCAGGTATTCCTTTGTATTGCGCCCCGGCTCCTCAAGCACCATCTCCAAAAACCGCGCCAGGGCCAGCCCCACCTCTTTGCCAGGTTTTACGCCTGCCTTTATGATGTCATTGCCGCCCACTGCCAGGGTTTTCAGGCTGATGCAGTCCCCGTCCCGCCGGATTTCATCCACAAGCATTGCCGTATGCGCTAAATGCTCCTGGCACGTCTTATTTCCTTCCGATTCAATCTGCGCCAGGCACATCCTGAAATCCAGCAGATCATCGAACAGATCCGGTTCCATCCGGCTCATGGCGGTGCGGATGGAATACTTGTCCGGCCCCAGCCTATAATCCTGCCATGATACCAGCGTCCTCACCCGGTTGATTGTATCATTATCCAGTTTTAAATCCTTAAGGATCCTCACCGCCTCATCCGGCGGACACTTCCTTAAAAATGCAGCCCAGCGCATATGCCTGACAGGCGGAACCTGGGCCGGTATGGCCGGTATGGCAAAAAACATTTTCCCATCATCACGTTCCACCTGCTTCCCCTCATCCAAACCCCCGTCGTCCTCCCGGCAGTACACCTTATGGAAGGTTTCCGATACGTAAGGGCTGATGCCTGTCTCATACACCATGTTAATATGCCCGGGGTTGGGGCTTAACAGAAGCTTGGTCAGCTCCACCTGGATGCGCTCCTTGCTCACATGTACCATATTCGGGGCAATGGCGCGGATGGCCTCATATGTGCGCCCTTCAATGGTAAATCCCAGCTGGGCCGAGAAACGGATTGCCCTCAGGATCCTCAGGGCATCCTCGCTGAACCGGTCCATGGGTTCCCCCACACAACGTATGATTCCCCTGTCCAGGTCATCCATACCTCCAAACTCATCCACCAAACCAGTATTCCCATTATAAGCCATGGCGTTAATGGTAAAATCCCGGCGTTTCAGATCTTCCGTCAGGCTGGGGGTGAAGGTCACGCTGTCGGGGTGGCGTCCATCTGCATATTCCCCGTCAATCCGGTAGGTGGTCACTTCATATCCTTCATCCCCCATCATGACCGTCACCGTGCCATGCTGGATTCCCGTATCAACGGTACGGCGGAATACCTGCTTCACCTGCTCCGGCAGGGCGCTGGTGGTGATATCCCAGTCCCCCGGCTCCCGGCCAAGGATCATATCCCTGACACAGCCTCCAACCACATATGCCTCGTATCCATTATCATTCAGTTTTGTCAGAATCTCCTCTGCGGGAGCGGGAATCTTAATTTCCATTGTGTGACAGCATCCTTTTCCGGTTTATAGTACTATGGACAAAGCGCTAAACTTTCCATGTGCTCTATTTTAACAGCTTTTTGCTGCATTTTCCAGCCCCAGTTCCCTGCTCTTCCCATAATACTGCCTGCGCACCTCTTCCGGCACCAGGTTCCCTCCGGTGGCCCAGGCAATATGGGTGGCGTTCCCCATGTTCCGGTCCAGATCAAAATGCTTCAGGAACGCCCTGCCCTCCGGCGAGGAACACAGCCTTGCAGGCCCTGCAAAGGATGCGCAGGAGCTTGGCTCTATAAAAATCCCTTCCTCGTCCATCAAATCCCCCATAAAGCGGTAAAGGTTGTCATCTTCAATGGTAAATTCCCCTGCCAGCATCCGCGCCACTGTCTTTCCCACAAACTTGGACGGGCGTCCCACAGCCAGGCCGTCTGCGGCGGTCAGGCCGGAAAGGCCGATATCCTGCACGCAGATGTCATTATGAAGCCCGGTCATCACTCCCAGCAGCATGCAGGGCGCCTGTACCGGTTCCTGGAAAAAGCAGTACACAGAATCGCCAAACACCTGTTTTAAGCCAAATGCCACGCCTCCGGGCGCGCCCCCCACACCGCAGGGGATATGGACAAACAGGGGATGTTCCTCATCCACGGCCACCCCTGCGTCAGCAAGCTGTACCTTCAGGCGTTTGGCTGCAACGGAATATCCCAGGAACAGGTTAACCGAATTTTCATCGTCCACAAAGTAGCTCATGGGGTCTTCCTCTGCCAGCTTCCTTCCATTTTTCACCGCTTCGCTGTAGTCAGAGGCATATTCCATCACATGGACACCTTTCTGGCGCAGCAGATTCTTTTTCCACTGCTTTGCATCCATGGACATATGTACCGTCACATCATAGCCAAGGGCAGCGCTGATGATGCCGATGGATAATCCCAGGTTCCCGGTGGAGCCTACATGGATGGAGTGTTTCCCAAAGAACTCCCTGAATTGGGGAAGGGCAAACTTTTCATAGTCATCATCCACCGTTATCATGCCATGTTCCAGCGCCAGGTCCTCTGAATGCTTCAGTATCTCATAGATGCCGCCCCGCGCCTTGACGGAACCCGCCACTGCCAGATTGCTGTCCATCTTAAGCATGAGACTCCCTTCAAGCCCTGCCCCCCACTTGCGGTTGAGGCAGTCCTTCATCCTGTCAATCCGGCGCAGGGGCGACTCAATCAGGCCGCCCGCTGCTTCTGTTTCCGGAAACATTTTCCTGATAAACGGCGCAAAACGCGCCCATCTGTTTTCAGCGTCATCTATATCATCCATGGAAAGTGTTACGCCCTCCATGGCTGTTTTCAAGTCCGAGAGACCGGGATTCATCCATATAACCTCTTTGCCGGCTTCCATCTCTTTCATCAAAGGATATGCTTCCTTTAGCTCCTGCACATTCTCTATCATGTCAATACTCCGTCCTTTCCGCATACAGGACCGCCCCGCGGAAGGATATACCGCAGGGCCGGGCCTTTTCATTCTTTTTAATCTTCCATTATGTCTTTTACATATCTCATCGTATACTCAAGCAGTTCCTCCTGCCATGAAACCTTGTCGTATCCATGGGTGGCCCCAGGGACTACATGGCGTATTGCGCCGGGAACGGTTTCTTCATATCTTCCTGAATTATATACCGGCACATCCTTATCCCCATCGCCCTGTATCAGCCTCAGCGGTTTCCTAAAGTCCCTGATGGCTGCTAAGGGGTCAATCTCCGGCGCATCCAGTCCCACGAAGAACTCATGAGGAACCAGGTCGCCCATGAAATCCACGTCATTTCCCCGAAGCCCCTCTTCAAATATCTCCTGGCCCAGCAGATGGCGGAAGTTGCTGTACGGCTCACTGCACGGGCTCCACAGCAGGATGCCTTCAAGAGGCACCTCGCCGCACAGCACCGATGTGACAATGGCGCCCATACTGTAACCCAGAATCATGAACTTCTCCGGTTTCAGCTGTTCCTCAATCCAGTGCAGCACCACCTTTGTGTCTTCAATCTCCCCATAAATGGTTGTATAATGGCTGTCGCCCTCGCTGTCCCCTGCTCCCACGCAGTCAAAACGGCAGATGGTATATCCCTCCTGCTGGAGTCTGTGGCTT
Organism: Clostridium pacaense; assembly: GCF_020709765.2. Classification (NCBI taxonomy): domain Bacteria; kingdom Bacillati; phylum Bacillota; class Clostridia; order Eubacteriales; family Clostridiaceae; genus Clostridium; species Clostridium pacaense. The sequence continues at coordinate 44,680 of NZ_JAJFEB020000006.1, read as the reverse complement.
GCAGCCACCATGATGCGGTGGGGGGTTATTTTGTTTCCAAAAAAGCCATGTTTGTAGAGTATTACTTTTTTCCCGCGCACAGACGGGTCAGCGTACTCCAGCAGGCAGACCATATCCTTTCCCCTGCTCTTTAATGTAAATGCCTCAATCACGTTCAGCTTCCTCCTTTATTCCTCTGCCAGTTCTTTGGCTCTTTCTTTATCTGTCCGTCAGTCCTTTGGTTCTTCCTTTATCTGTCCGTCAGTCCTCCGGCTCCTCCTTTACAGGCTCTCCGTTCTCCCCTTCGTAGATACGGCCCCAGCCCACCAGGACGGCAAACAGCATCACAAACCACAGGATACATGGATAGAAGCAGGTAAACAGGAACGCGTTGGGTGACAGCACCTCCACAAAATCATAGGTGGTTGACAATGTCTTCATGATACCTAACAAAAGCAATACGCTTCCGCCAAAGGGCATACACGCATTAAAAGAGTCACATGCCACTGCCAGGAAATTGGCCCTGCGGTACGGATGAAGCTTGGCCTTCTGTCCAACCGCGTTAACCAGCGGTGATGCACAGATGTTGGGAATGGTGTTGATGGCGCTGATCAGCACGGAGAACACGCTGCTGAACAGGAAGATAAGCAGTTCCGCACCCCTGGTGGTCTTAATGTTCCTGCTGAGACGTTCAACCAGCTCTTCCATGTAACCGCTGGTAATCAGAAGGGAACCCATGGATACCACAACCATCAGCAGGATACACACGCTTAACATTCCGGCCACGCCGTCCGGCAGCGCGCCCATGGCGGTTCCGTTCTCAATGCGGAACAGGTCGGCAAATCCAAACAGGCCGCCTCCAATGCCCACAATGACAGCAATGATGATGCCCACTGGAAGGGTCACGAACAGGTTGTTGCCCATAACCGCCATCCCGATGACAATCACCGTGGGAATCAGCATGAGAAGACCTGCGGGATTCTGGTTCTCTGCAAGAAGTGACGCCGCCACACTGGTATCCAGCCCCTGTCCGCTCTTAGCGCCGCCGAAGATGGCATACAGTACGATGGATATGATAAATGTAACAATCACATACTTGGAACGGTCCTTTACAGCCCCGCCGATTTCAGCGCTGCCTGACTTCTTCCTATAGGTCTGGCCCGTGGTGGATACGATGGTGGTGTCGGACACAGGCGCTATGTTGTCTCCGAAAATAGCCCCTGAGATAATGGCCCCGCCAAGGACAGCCGGGTTACAGCCCATCAGGATACCGACCGGATACAGGATGTAGCTCATGGCTGCCACGGTGCCGAAGGCAGCGCCCGTTGCCAGGGCAAAGGTGGCTGAAAACAGGAAGGTTGCCACACAGAAGCCTGCGCCTGATAAATGCAGCTTAACACTGAGCCATACAAGTCCTTCTACCAGATGGCCTGACTTTAAGATGGAACCATAGATACCGACCACCAGCCAGATAAGGACGGCTGTCATCGCCATCTTATCCCCCAGCCCCTCCAGTACGATATCCCAGTACCTGGGCTTATCCTTTACAATAAGCATCCCCACAATCAATCCGATTACGCCGGAGGCTATCATCATATTAAGATCTGCCGCATTGATGAATGACAGCCCGATTGTAATCACAATGAATACAACAAAGGGTACCAGCGACATGCCATTGCCTCCATAAAACTCCAACTTCTTTTCCTTTTCCATACCTGTTTGCTCCTTTCGCTTTTGTTTAACATTTGTTAATTACAGCTTAACTATATATTAATACACACTTTACAAAAAGTAAATACTGTTTAGCTATATTTTTATTATTTTAGCATGTTTTTAACCACATTGTGTGTATTAGCAACAAAAAAGCTGCGGTCTTTGTTAACCGCAGCTTTACATCATGCTGTATAGTCCTATATGGTTAAAAGCTTGGGGGAGTGATTGCGAATATAACCTGCACAACGGTTCCTCCCTGGTTCATCCACTGGTGTGCTGTCTGGGGAGGGATACGGATGCTGTCCCCTTCTTCCAGCTGGTAGGATACACCTGCAACATTGATTTCCACGCTTCCGCGGACTACGTAGGCCACTTCCTCCCCCACATGCTCCTGTGGATTCCTGCCCGAAGTCAGACCCGGCGGTATGGACATCATGCAGAATTCAATACTGCCGCGCACATCCGGGGTCAGAAGCGTATAAGCCAGGTCCGCATCCGGATGGCCGATTGTCTTATTCTCCCCTCTTCTCACAATCATCTGCACCTGGGGTTCATCATCCTTAAAAAACTTGAACATGGGCACATCCAGGGCCTGTGCAATGGCCTTCAGCGTTCCGATGGACGGATTTACCAGATCCCGTTCAATCTGGCTTAACATGGATGCCGTAAGTCCGGACCTTTTTGCCAGTTCCCGCAGGCTCATCCCGCTTTTGTTCCGGAAATCCTGGACTTTTTTCCCTAAATTTATGTCCTCCATATAGCAAACAACTCCCTGATATTTTCTTCTCAACCGTAGGTATGGGATAATCATATCATATATCTGAACAGGCTGCCATGTTTTTTCCTAGAAACAGGCATTTCCACGGGGACGGACAGGTGTCTGCCTGACACAGGGCCTGACGGTTCCGCCCCCGACCGCTTCCAGTTTTACACCATATACCCGCCCTTCATAGGTGACACCGCATGTTCTGAGAAAATCTTAAGCACTCCCTTTTTATACTTTGCCTCTTTTGGTTTCCATGCTTTTCTGCGCTCTGCAAGAATCCGCTCCACTTCCTCTGCCGGAAGTTCCCTTCCCTTTACGCCAATGATTTCCAGGACCCGTCCCGGTATGTCAATCCGAATCAGGTCGTCTTCCTCCACCAGGGCAATGGGGCCTCCCTCTGCCGCCTCCGGTGAAACGTGTCCGATTGCCGGTCCCTTGGAGGCGCCGGAAAAACGGCCGTCCGTAATCAATGCAATGCTCTTACCCAGTTCAGGGTCAGATGAAATGGCTTCCGTGGTGTAGAACATTTCCGGCATGCCGGAGCCTTTTGGTCCCTCATAGCGGATGAATACCGCATCCCCTGGCTGTACTTTCCTGGATATGACAGCTTCGATGGCATCCTCCTCACAGTCAAACGGCTTTGCCTTCAGGACCGCCTGGAACATCTCCTTGGGAACAGCGGAGTGTTTTACCACAGAGCCTTCCGGCGCCAGGTTGCCCCTTAAGATACCCACGGTCCCGTCTGTTCCAATCGGCTCTTCAAATGTACGGATTACATCAGTCCTTTTAAGCCCCCACTTTTTCAGATACCCTTCGCACTTGTCATAGAAACCGTTGGACTTCAGTTCTTCCAGGTTCTCGCCCAGAGTCCTGCCTGTCACGGTCATCACATCCAGATGGAGCATGGATTTGATTTCCTCCATGACAGCAGGGACACCGCCCGCATAATAGAAGAACTGTGCAGGCCACTTGCCTGCGGGGCGGATATCCAGAAGATAGTGGGCGCCCCTGTGCATACGGTCAAAGGTATCCCCGTCAAGCTCAAGGCCCATCTCATGGGCAATGGCGGGTATGTGCAGCAGCGAATTCGTGGAGCCGGAAATGGCGGCATGGACCATGATGGCATTCTCAAATGACTTCATGGTAACGATGTCGCTGACCTTAATGCCCTTCCTTGCCAGTTCCATGACCTGAAGCCCTGCCTTATAGGCCACTTCTTTTAAATCCTCACAGGTGGCCGGCATCAGCGCGGAACCGGGAAGCATAAGTCCCAGGGATTCAGCCATGACCTGCATGGTGGAGGCTGTCCCCATGAAGGAGCAGGCGCCGCAGGACGGACATGCATTGTGTTTATAATAAGTAAGCTTTTCTTCTGTGATTTCCCCTCTCTGGCACATGGCGGAATAAGCCCCTATCTGCTCAAGTGTCAGAAGGTCCGGGCCTGCATCCATCACGCCTCCGGTCACCACGATGGAGGGCATGTCAAGCCTTGCCAGCCCCATGAGACAGGCGGGCACGGACTTATCGCAGCTGGCAATGAAGATGCCGCCGTCAAATCCCGTTGAATTGCCGTGGATCTCTATCATATTGGCAATCATGTCCCGGTGGACAAGGGAGTAATTGATTCCATCGTGGCCCTGGGCTATGCCATCGCAGATATCTGTTGTAAAATACCTCGCGCCCTTTCCTCCCGCGTCCGCAATCCCCCTCAATGCCTCATTGACAAACCGGTCCAGATGGGCACTTCCCGGATGGCTGTCGCCAAAGGTGCTTTCCACCATAATCTGCGGCTTGTCAAGATCCTCCACGCTCCATCCCATGCCAATCTTTAACGGGTCATTCTCCGGCGCCAGGCCCCTTACTCTCTGACTGTTCAGTTCCATAATAAAATACCTCCTAATCGTCTTATCATCTATTGTCTTTAAACATCTGACTACTTTTGATATAACTATATCATTTATCCAAAATATTATCAATACATCAGATGTATTTTTCTTCTTTTACCATAAAATAATTTCTTATGGTATAAAAAGAGAACCCCATAATGCCTTATAGGGTTCCCTTTTCATACCTTCAATGAGTATCTCTATTATTTATGATTCAATTATCCAATATCCATTATCTATATCATCTGCAAAAAACAGTCCATCTGCCGCCTTTTAATACGCACGTCCCCAGTAAACCATCTTCTTTGCTGGCTTTTTACAGCAGATACATGTATCAGACAGGTTCTCCTGTTCAAAAGGCATGCACCTGGAGGTGGCTCCTGTTTCCTCTTTAATCTTATCCTCGCACTCCTGGCATCCGCACCACATTGCCTTTACAAACCCGGGCTTATTGTTAATGGTGTCCACGAATCCATCCCACTCAACCGCTTCATAGGTGTGGGAATCCCTGTGGGCCTTGGCCTTGTCGTACATAGCCTTCTGGATGGTATCAAGCATCTCAGAAACCTTTGTCTCCAGTTCATCCAGGGAAATAAAGGATTTCTCATGGGTATCGCGGCGTACCAGGACAGCCTGGTTCTTCTCCATGTCCTTTGGTCCGATTTCCACACGCAGGGGGATACCGCGCATCTCACAGTCAGCGAACTTCCAGCCCGGGCTTTTCTCAGAATCATCTGTCTTAACAGAGAATCCGGCCTTCTTAAGACGGTCCTCCAGCTGGAATGCCTTGTCAAGCACGCCTTCCTTCTGCTGCTGTACAGGTACGATCATAACCTGTACCGGCGCAATCCTTGGCGGAAGGACCAGACCGTTGTCATCGCCATGCACCATGATCAGGGCGCCAATCATACGTGTGGTCATGCCCCAGGAGGTCTGGTGCACATACTTAAGGGTATTATCCTTGTCAGTGAACTGGATATCGAATGCCTTTGCAAAGCCATCCCCGAAGTTATGGCTGGTTCCGGACTGAAGCGCCTTGCCGTCATGCATCAGGGACTCAATGGTATAGGTTGCCTCTGCGCCCGCGAATTTCTCCTTATCTGTCTTCTGGCCCTTGATGACAGGGATTGCCAGCACTTCCTCACAGAAGGCTGCGTACACATTCAGCATCTGGATGGTCCTTGCCTCGGCTTCCTCGGCTGTCGCGTGGGCCGTGTGGCCTTCCTGCCACAGGAACTCCCTGGAACGCAGGAAGGGACGGGTTGTTTTCTCCCAGCGCACAACCGAACACCACTGGTTGTATACCCTTGGCAGATCGCGGTAGGAATGGATATCCTTTGCATAGAAATCACAGAACAGTGTCTCTGAGGTAGGTCTGACACACATGCGCTCCTGTAATGGCTCCAGACCTCCATGTGTCACCCATGCAACCTCGGGCGCAAATCCTTCCACGTGGTCCTTTTCCTTTTCCAACAGGCTCTCCGGTATGAAGATAGGCATATATACGTTCTGTACCCCTGTCTCCTTAAACCTTCTGTCCAGCTCATTCTGGATGTTTTCCCAGATTGCATATCCTGCGGGCTTGATTACCATACACCCTTTTACGCTGGCATAATCGCACAGCTCAGCTTTCTTCACCACATCCGTATACCACTGGGCAAAATCCACGTCCATGGATGTGATGGCTTCAACCATCTTCTTGTTGTCTGCCATGACTCATTCTCCTTTTCTGATTCTCTCTGTATCCTTTAGTTTTACCGAGGCAACCGCCAGGAATGGCGGGAATGTATGTTCCAACACGCCCTAATCCGGCTGATCCGCCTCCTCATCACGCAAAAAGAGCCATCCAAATCCCATGCGTTATATCTACGCAAGGGACCGAATGACTCGGCGGTACCACCCAAGTTAGCTTCCGGAATCCGTATGGCACTCCTGCATTACGCGGCGCTGCAATTCCACAAATCTGCAATTCCACAAATCTGTAATTCCATAAATCTGCACTTACGCGGAACTGCAATTCCATTGCGCTGCATCATCCATGCAGAACACATATGCCTGTACTGATCCATCCTGCTCTCTCATTATCCGTTAACGCCGGATATACGTTGCATTCATCATACAAAGCTCCAGGGCTGGTTGGGCATGTGCGGGCGTAAGGACCTTCCACCGTGAGTCCTCTCTCTGTGACGTGCACCAGGCTTACTATTCCCCTTCATCGCTGTCTGTCATCTATTCATATAACATCATGGTCCGGGCCTGTCATGGAATCCAAACACGCCCTGGGATGATTCTTTTACGTATTGTTGATTTTACGCCAGAATCATGACTTTGTCAATGCTTAATCGTGAACAACATCCGGGGTACCCGGCCCGGCAGACAGCTTTTTAAATAAATCGTAAAATAATACATCCCTGTTGATATGGTATACATATCTTATTTTATGTGCGCAGCGTTTTTCCATCCATCTTCCGTCATCCCCCGGAAGCGGGCAATGTTCCATGCGGCTCTCCATGAACCGACCGTCCACCAGCCATGCCACTGCCGTCACATCCCATATGGTCTTGCTCCAGGTGGGAAGGCAGTCCTTTCCTTCCATATAGGAACACACCGTTTCCACCAGATAATCGCACAGCGGATTCCTTCCCTTAAGCCAGTATTCCAGTTCAGGCCTTGTAAGGGAAAAACCTGACACCACGCCCTGGCAGGGAAGAAGAATGACAGGAACCCCGCTCCCCAGCACGACCCGTGCAGCGGTCACATCCTGTTCCAGGTTAAACTCCCGGTTATGGGGCCAGTGAAGCCCATTCCCTCCCAGCCACACCACAACAATCCGTTCCCTTATGGACGGGTCCATAAGAAGTGCCGATGCCACATTGGTGGCAGCCGCAATGGAGATGACATATAACGGATTGTCCGCTGAGTAAGAACAGGAAAGCCCTATCAGATGTCTGGCAGCAGCACTTTCTGCCGGATGCACGGATGAGGCATTTGAATCCCTGCCGCCGTCTCCCGCATCCAGGAAACGGTCTGCCCCCCGGTACACTGCCTCCTTCATATCCTCCCGTCCCATCAGTTCCAATATCCGGTGAATCTCCTGAAAGCTTTTCTCCATCCCATCCCCCGGTCCGCAGGAACGGCTGTTGTGGAACGGGGCCGCTGATATCCCCTTCACATTCAGCTTATCCCCGGAACACAGCATATATGCCAGGGCAAACTGGTCATCCACCTCGTTATAGGTGTCCGTGTCCAGCACCACGTCCACCATCCCTTTTGGGAAATGAAGCCGTCTATCCATAATCCTCCTCACCGGCCTTGAACCAGGTCCGGGTTCCAGAGCGTTTCTCCTGCCGCAGCCTTCTGCATATCCATCTCATGAAGCAGCGCAATCCCTTCCAGCACCAGTTCGGTGGCATCATCCGTACCTGAACCCTCCTTAAATTTCCCGCCTGTGATGATATTATCCGTAATGTGGAATACAGCCCCGCCCCGTCTGCCAAACAGGTTGCACATGGTCATGACAATGGAGGATTCCCTGTCCGTACACAGGATTCCGGCACGGTTGTAGGTCCCCAGCTTCTCAATGTTCCACGGCTGCATATAACCGCCTACGCTAGGTCTTCCATTCCCTACAAAATCACTGTCCATACAGGCAGTCACCCCCAGTTTATGTGCCTTTCCCAGGCGGCGGGCCGCCTGAATCATGGCAGTTACCACCTCATAGTGGCAGTATGCAGGGAATCCATGACCGATGTACGCCTTGGACGTACCATCCTCCCGGAATACGCCGCTTGATATGATGCAGTCCCCTATTTCAGCCTTTTCAGACACGCCGCCTGCAGAACCTACGCGGATGAATGTGCTGCAGTCCGTGTACTCCATAAAATCATTCAGCGCCAGCTCTACTTCCGGAGAACCGCTTCCCCCGCTGCACACCGATATCCGGGCGCCTTTATAAAAACCGGTATAAGTGGTGAACATGCCCGATTTACCGGCCAGCACAGGCTGATCAAGACGTTCTGCAATCAGTTCAGCCGGGTCTTTCCCGTACGCGGCCAGCGGGTCCCTTACCGTAATCAGCATATAGTCCCCAATCATTCCTTTGTCAATCTGGGTAATGGCCGGCTTTCCGTCAATGAACAGGCCTGGCTTTGGCACGTTTTCCCAATATTCATATCTTTCATGCATCAATTCCACGGATGCCCTTTTCTCATGTTCCATTGTAACCTACACCCTCCCGTCAATCTCCTGGGACACCGCTGCCTCCAGGGCCATGTGTATCATGTTCCCGAAACTCACTTCCCTCTCCTCAGGGCTTAAATGTTCCTCTGTAAATATCATATCGGATATTGTACACAATGCCACTGCCTTTTTCCCAAGCCTGGCCGCATTGGTGTACAGGGCCGCGGATTCCATTTCCACGGCCAGGGCGCCCATGTCCCGCCATGCCTCAAATACATCCTGTCCATAATGGAAGGCAGCACCCGAGAAAAGCATCCCCACCTTCACAGGCACCGACAGTTCCCTGGCAGCAGCCACCGTGCGGTTAATCAGGCCAAAGTCCGCACACGGCGCCAATGTGCCGGGAAGCTTCAGATGGTCTGCGTAACCGCTGTCCGTGGAGGACGCCAGTCCTATGACCACGTCCCCCAGCGAGAGCTGAGGGCTGAGGCCGCCTGCCGACCCCACCCGGATAATCTGCTCCACTCCGTAACAGTCATATAATTCATGGGAATAAATGCCCATGGATCCTGCGCCCATGCCGCTGGCCATAACAGAAACCGGCCTTCCCCGGTAACTGCCCGTATATGCGCAGATACGTCTTACATTGCTGACCAGACGCGCTCCGTCCAGATACCTGCATGCAATATGCTCTGCCCTCACCGGGTCCCCCGGCATCAGCACAACCGGGGCAATGTCCCCGTTACAGGCCTGGTTATGGATGGTGGGAGTCCTTCTGCCCTTTTCACCTGTCTTATGATTCTCCTGCGGCATTGCCCAGCGCCTCCACGAATACTTTCTGATACATATCGCTGTCAATGGATACCGCCGACCGGATGGTATGCAGATCCTCCCAGCGGAAATGGTCCCTTCTGTCCCAGATGGTCATTCCTCTTGTCAGCTGGCTGCCGGTATCCACAGCCACCTTGATTTCCTTTGTGGTAAGCATGTCCGGGCATAGGAACGAACACATGGCTGTTGTATCAATCGGACCGTTGATGTAAATCCCCTGTTCTTCTATGGAGTTATTCTTATCTATGTAATCAATGATTTCCAGGGCATATTTTGCCTGTGGATTCCCAATCCTCCTGATCTGTTCCAGCGTCTCGTCACTCAGGTTCACTGCCTCTGGGTTAAACGCCACATCCAGGCCGATGGTAGTGATATTCACCCCTGACTCATAGACAATTTTTGCCGCCTCCGGATCCACATACACATTCCATTCACTCATGGGATTGTCACCCGTGGCATTGGTAAACGCATAGTCCGTAAATCCATAAGATCCACCGATATGGTAAATCTCTTTAATAAGAGGGACAATCTCCGGTTTCATCATGATGGCCATGGCTACATTGGTAAGGGGCGCCGTACATACCAGGCTCACCTCCCCCGGGTATTTCATGACTTCATCAATGATTACATTAGCCGGAAACCGGTCAATGACCTTTGTGACGGGTTCCGGAAAGAAATGATTCCCCAGCCCATCCTCCCCATGGCAGTAAGGGTCTTTCGGATACTCCCTCACAAGAGGGTGAAGCATGCCCTGGGCCACCGGTATATCGGTCCTTCCCAGATGCTCCAGGATACGCAGTGCGTTGGCGGCCGTCTTATCAGAGGGCAGGTTGCCGCTCTCCGTTGTAATAGCCAGCAGTTCCACGTCCGGGTGGGTAAGCGCCATCATGATGCACACCGAATCATCGGTACCCGGATCACAGTCTAAAATAAGCTTTCTTTTATTCTCCATCATATCTACTACTCCTTATCTCCATATACTTTTATAATGCATTCCCTGTTCCTGGGTCCGTCAAATTCCAGGAAATAAATACCCTGGGAATGCCCCAGAAGAAGCTTTCCCTCCTCCACAATCAGAGTCATGGAAACGCCTATAAGGCTGGACTTCACATGACCTGCCGCGTCCTCAGGCGTATCGTGCTGATGCTTAAAATCCACCCTTGTGGGAATCAGCCGCCTGATTTCATCCTGTATGTCTTCATGACCCAGCGGATCCCAAAAAGAGGTAAGCGTGACCGCCCCCGTGGTATGTGTGGTATAGACCACGCATATCCCGTCCCTGACTCCGCTGTTTTCCACTATTTCCTTAATCTGTCCGGTCAGCTCCGTCACTCCGTTGCTTTTTGTCCTGAACCTGATGTGTTCTGCCAAACCCATTGCCTCCTGATTATTCCATTATGATTTCACGGCTGTTGACCGTGGTAAAGGAAGAGGGTGTCTCCTCCCATATCCCCTTAAACCCCCTGCTGTATTCCTCACCCAAAAGCGCAGCCGTGTACGCTGCCGCCAGCGCAGCCGGCACAAAGGAGAGGAATGGCGATAAAAGTCCACATGCCGGATCCGGGAGTGTGATTGTCACTGTCCCTTTAAGGCTGCCGTCATTTGTCACCAGAAGGAAATCCCGTCCCATCTCATTCATCCTCTGTATCATTTCCCTGGTCCTGCTGTGGGCAGGGTTATCCTTGTCAGCAAACACCATGGTCATGGTGCGTTGTGTGGCACGCAGGAAATAATTCACATGGAACCAGTTTTCCGTATCCGAGTACAGGGCCAGAAGCCCCGCGGCCTCATACATTTTTTCACTTCCGTACACAGCGCTTCCCATGTCATAACCGGAACCATAAAACTCGGCCCCCCATGCATCCTTCTTCCTCTCAATATAGGAAAATACAGCGTCTTTCCACTTATCCATGCACTCCTCAAGCCGGTCCGCCATGGTAAGGAGGCTCTGCCTGTATGTCCCGGACTGTTCCTGGGTTATCTTAAGCCGCACCTCTCCCATCCGTATTGCAATCAGGTACAGGGCCAGGAGCATAGCCATATAGGTCCTGGTTCCAGGCGCCCGCTCAAATCCGGGAACAGACATCCCAATGATTTTATCCGCATTCCCGGCCAAAGGAGACTCCTTATCCGCGGTGACTGCCAGGACCATGGAGCCGCAGCCCCTGGTCCGTTTCACAGCCTCCAAAAGCCTGGCGGCCTTTCCGGAATTACTCAGTGCAATGACCAGCGGGTCGCCGGGGGTCTCCCCCACCCACTTCATCTGATAGTACCTGGAAAGTTCCAAAGGGCTTACTACCTGTACAGGCAGCCCCAGCATCTTCTCAAACATGTTCTGCGCCGCCACGGCCGCCGCATGGCAGTCACCGCTTCCTGTCAGGACAATCTTCTTCAGCATGTATATTTCCGGTGTGGTCAGCACTGAGCGCGTCTGTTCCTCCAAATCCGGATATATGTCACGGATAAGCCGGGCAAGGCTTTCCACCTGACGGCACATGGCATTTTCATTGTTCAGATTATTCAAATCACTCCCTCATTTCCTTCTAAAATAACATCTCCCCCTGCCTCGGATGAGGTGTCCTGTGCTGTGTATCCGGCTGTCAGTCCTTCCCAGCGCCTGCGCGCCCTTTGGGCCGCTTCGGGTTCAAACCGCCTGGGCGGCCCGAACTGTTCCAGGATTACCGACGCGGACGCGGCTCCCATGGCCCCGCACCAGGCAGGACTCAATCCCTGGCTCCATGCATACAGCACTGCTGCAGAAGAGCTGTTGCCTCCTCCTGTGGGGTCCACTACCTGGAGATCAGCCACACTTGGGCAGAATACCGTCCTTTTATTGGCAATCATGTAAGCCCCCCGGCTTCCCTGGCGGAAAAATACAGCACACCGGTATCCTTCCATCCTCCGGCATATTTCTTCCATGTCATGGGTTCCGTATAGAACAGACGCCTCATACCGGTTGATGGAGAACAGGTCTGTCTTCTCCAGGTAATATTCAATCTCCTCCAGATGTTCCGGTATCGCTGCATCTTCTGATATTTCCCATAATGTCCTGCAGCCATAGCGCTCCCTGATTTGGGCCATGCCGGACAGGAACTCCCTGTCCAGATGCTTGAAAAAATAAATCCCTTTGGTATCATCCCCGCACAGCCGCCCTACTTCCTCCAGGTCAGGGTCCAGCTTCCTGAATTCCCACAATCCCATATCCGGCTGGTCCGTACGGTCATCCTCCTGTCTGTAATCCACACATGACACTGCGTCCACGCTGCTTCTCACCACCAGGCCCTCCATGGATAATCCATTTTCCCTATACCAGCCTCCGTGGCGTTCCACATATTCCCGGCTCACACCGCCAGCCACGGCCACATGGGGCGTCCACAGGCGGATTCCGGCCAGCGCATAAATCCCTGCGCCCCCGGGCAGGCCGTCCATCCTGGTGCCGTCAGCCAGACAGATATTATCCGTGCCAACGCTGGATGCAATCACATATTCCATTTCCCCAGACCTCCGCTTCCTTATATACGTTCCAGACAGAAGCCCTTTATGAACATGGAGCCGGTATCCACCAGGAAACCCGCGCCTCCGGCGGTATACGGCCCGTCGCTGTCATGACAGGCCAAAAGACGCTTTTTGTCTACCAGCAGTTCCAGTTCCTGGCCCTTAACCCTGAATGTCATTTCATATTCCCGGAACTCTTCATAATCAAATCCCGCTTCTCCAAGGATTGTCAGTTTATCATCACACCGTTTGACAATACGGACTTTATCCATCCCCGTCATCACGGCCGCATAGAACCTTCTATGCCCCTTACTCCTTGCAACCAGCCCTGCCTTGTCATGAAGGCTCATCTTAAGGGTGGAGGTGACCTGATAATCCGTAAAATCGCCGGTCCCTATGGTTGCCAGACCTTCTCCCTCATCATGGCTGATACAGTACGTACAATTAAGGTTGGGGGAGAAATTCCTTGCACTGGCGACAAACGCCTGTGACCAGAACGGATTTAAGTCCCACATATCCTTCATAAGGATTCCTTCCTGGCAGAAGCGTCTCGGGGTATTACTCCAATCCGCACTGCGTATCACCACATAGGAGCTGTATCTGTATACACTCCCAAACTCATAGCCGAACCGGCATACCGGCATACCGCCTGTGTCAGGCACTTCCCACTCCAGTACATTGTCCCCCTTCTTCAGACAGAACGCAGGACTGTACATCACCTGCATCTTATCCACCGCATCCACATAGTGCACGCACAGGCGCACATACGGCGCAGTCCCATCAGGCGCAAATATAACTGTTTTCACGGTCTGTCCTGAATACAGGGTTGGGGACACGTATGTCTCATAATTGGAATAAACCTCATGGTGGTTCAGGAAGGTAGCCACGCTTACATTGGCCGGCGCCCCCTCTGCCAGGGCATTAAAATCCACCCTCAGCCCCGGCCGGTTTCCAAAACTGCTGTCATTGGACACCTGGATCCGTCCTGCCCTGTCTGCAAACAGGGGACAGGCCATAAATCCCTGAAGGCTTCCCCTCTGTTCAAATGCGTACCTCTGCGCAGGCAGCTCAGCCTCCTCCCGACACCGGGCCATGGCTGCCTTAATGATTTTTCTGGATTCCGTCACTGCGTCCGTCACTCCCGCACCGCCGTCAGAGGTGATGATATAGAGCCTGTCAGCCACAGGAGTGCGAAGGTCGGCGCCCTTGTCCATTGCGTCCAGCCCAAGCCTGATTCCATTAAAGCAGCCCACATTACCTGCGTTACAGTCCGTATCCCAGGCAGACGTGGTGGCTATCTTAAGTGATTTCTGGAAATCATCCCCGCCCAGAAGGATGGAGGCAAGAACCATGGCGTGATTGGACATCACGGGACATGGACCATAGAAATTCTGATACCCATAATGCTCTTCCAACCACTGGTGCGCCTGCAGATAATCCCCTGTGCCGGCACACAGGTTCCTCACATCGTGCAGCAGGCGGCGGATGTCCTCTGTCTGTATGAACCGCTGGCAGTCATCCATGATTTTATCCACATCCTGCTCGTCAAACGCCATGCTCTCCATGGTTCCCAAAAAGCGGGCGGCATCAACGGCCAGTCCGTCATGGGATACCCTTGCACACTGTTCTACATAATAGGCTGCTGCCTCAGGGTCCCCCGGACACATCATGGCATAGGCATCCATGAATATCTGGGCCCCGATCTGTTCGGACATCACCCTGCCGATATTGGAGGCAGCCCCGCTGAAAGGAGCCTTGATCCCCTTTTTCAGCATAAGGTAGGCACTGTGTTCCGTGGAATTGCCCAGTCCGCCCCACCACAGGATGGACCGGTTCTCAATAATATAGTTCAGCCAGCTGTTGCCAATATCCTCTGCCGTCACCTTCCTCCCGGCGCAGTCCTCCACAGCCCTGAAAAATCCAAAGGTACCTGATAAATCATCATCAGCCACAATCAGAGGCAGGTTCAGCCTGTCATGTATATAATAGGAAATCTCCCCAAAGGTCTCCCTGATTTTCTCATAGGACCAGCCTTCCACGGGCCTTCCAAGGTAAACTCCCAGCAGTTTTCCGGTCACCCCGGCATATATCTTTTCCGCATATTCTTTTTTCCAGACCATATATTGCTCCTTTTCCAAATTATACTCAACTAGCCTTTTACCGACCCGGACACAATGCCGTCTATAAACTTCCTCTGTATTAATAGGAAGAATATGATAATGGGACCCACCAATGTCACCGTGGCTGCCAGGTTCAGGCCGTAATTCTGTGTATTCTGCCCATTGATGGCCAAAAGGGCCAGCATGGCTGTGAAATTCTTCTCTCCTATAAGGAAGGTGGATGACACCAGGAATTCATTCCACGTGTTAAGGGCCACAATGATGGATACCGTGATAATCCCTGGCGATATTACAGGTAAAATAATGTAGCGTATCACGGACAAGGTTCCCGCGCCGTCCATCCTGGCCGCCTCCTCAAGCTCCGTAGGGATACTCAGGAAAAATGTCCTGAGGAGGGTTATGGCAAGGGGCAGGTTGGTAGCTGCCTGTATGACGCTGACCGCAACCAGATTCCCCAGAAGCCCAAGTTTTGCATAGGTTTTGTAAAGGGGCACCAGAAACAGCTGTACCGGAACCGTCATTGCAAACATGAAATACATCATTACAAGTCCGGTCCCCTTTACCTTCCTGCCTGCCAGCACATATGCCGCCAGTATGGAGCAGAACAGGACAATCAGCACCGCTGACGCCGTATACACCAGGCTGTTCAGGATGGTATGTGAAAAATTGGCCGCCCTCCAGGCATCCATGTAATTACCCACGCCCGCCGTGAACTGAACCATCAGGGGACTCCGGACAATATCCTTATGTTTCTTGAAGCTGTTTATCAGCACCATGACAAATGGAAGCAGACAGATAAGTGCCAGGCACAGCAGGATAAGATGGGCTGTTAATTTACCGCGTATTCGTTTCTTCACCTTCATACCTCCCCTAAGACTGTTCTTCATTTTTATTCAGGCGCACATAGAAAATGGAAGCAATCATACCGAACAGGGACATGATCAATGCCACAGTGGAAGCCTTCCCCAGTTCCATCATATTAAATGCATACTTATAAGAAACAACCCCCAGCATCTCAGTAGCCTTGGCCGGACCGCCATTGGTCAGAAGATACACATAATCAAAATTCATAAAGGACTGTATGACAATGAGGATGGCCATCAGCACAAAGGTTGGCTTGATGCACGGAAAATACACAAACTTAAACAGCTGCCATCCGCTGCAGCCCTCCACCTTTGCCGCCTCAATCTGGTCTCCGGGTGTCTGGCGAAGGGCTGAAAAATAAATAACTGCCAGGAACCCCCAGTAATGCCAGATATCCACTGCCGCCACACCTGCAAGGGCCGTACGTGTGGAGGACAGGGGCGAGGATACTGCCAGGCCCAGCTTCTTCAACACGCTTACAATCCCGGTAAGGGGGCTGTAAATCATGCTCTGCCATATAAGCGCGTTGGCAATCGGTGCAATCACGTAGGGAAGCAGGTAGATGATCTGGTAAGCATTCCTGCTTCTGCTTCTTCCTACCAGGAAAAAGGCTGCCGCCATTCCCATGGCCACCGGTACCACAAGATACATACACATCCATTTTACATTGTTGAAAATAACCTTCCAGAAACCCGGATCCGTAAACAGCGCTTTATAGTTTGCAAACCCGATAAAATTCATATCCTCTGCCAGTCCGTTCCAGTCCGTAAAGGAGGTAATGACCGTCCTTACGGCAGGAACCAGGATTACGCTGAAGCTGAGCAGGAGCGCGGGAAGCAGAAGTATATAATACTGCCATGTTTTTTTCAGGCTCTTATTCAAGATATCCCCTCCTATTTGCCCTGCGCCGGAACAGGGGGAACCAGTCCGGACGAAAGCTCTCCTTCAAAGACCGCATCCGCCTTATCAAGCATGTCGGATGCACTGTACTCCCCGAACCATACTCCATCAATGGCCACGAATTCCTCAAACGTCTGAGGTGGTATGTAGGAAGAGCAGTAGTAACCGAAATTCCCTTCATCAATGGCCTTGCAGGCCTCGCTGATTCCGCTGAGGAAGGATTTTGTCAGCCCTTCATATTGGGAAGCATCAATCTCATTCAGGGTGGTCAGGGGTACGCCCCAGTATCCGGGCCAGTCCACGGATATCCCGCTTACAAAATCATTGGTCAGCATCATATCCAGGAACTCGGCGCACACATCTTTGTGTTCAGAACTGGCGTTGATGGCCAGCAGACCGGTGGCACCGATGGTATAGGTAGGATCCACTCCCTCCCGTCCTGCCGGGAATACCGTAAATCCAAAATCATCTTTATGTTCATCCACAGCATAGGCCGACAGGTTCTGGACGAATTTAAGCGGTCCGAAGAAAAACGGCGCGCCTCCCTCCCCCAGTATGGAAGCTGCCTCCCCCCAGCCAAAATTGGTATAGTCCGAACACAGATATCCCTTCTTATACCACTGGGAAGATGTTTCTATGGCGGACAGCATGGCGGGTGTATTCCACTTCTGCTCTCCTGTAAGGCACTTATAGACCTCGGACGGGCCGGCAAAGCTGTTAATGAAAAGAGAGGCGTAATCCTCGTTGGTCTCCCGCCATCCTGCCGCACCTGTGACGGAACCATAAAGTCCCTTCTCCATGGCCTGGTCCATGACAGAGGTTAACTCCTCCAGCGTGGAGGGCACACTCCATCCGTTATCCTCCAGGACACGCCTGTTATAGACCATTCCAATCACATTCAGACCCATAGGTATACTGTAAAGCCTGCCCTCAACCGTGGAACTGTCGTACATGGGTCCTATGATACGGTCCTTCCATCCGTATTGTTCCGAATATCCGCTTAAATCCGCATACTTTCCCGCCTGTATGTAAGACATGGCCAGGGACGGGGAAGATTCGTATACAATATCCGGTCCCTCATTGGCTGCCAGGGCCACCGCCATATCCTTATTCACAGAGCCCCTGTATTCCACCGTCAGTTCATATTCAGGATGGGCCGCATTAAACTTGTCAATCAGCACCCGCTGAAGAGTCGCCTGCTGTTCTTCATTGGAACTCCAAAACCACATGGTAAGCGGAATCTTTCCCCCCGTCCCCTGGGTATCCTTTCCATCTGCAGCTTTTCCGGTCTGGACAGCACCCCCATCAGCCGCAGTGGATGATGCGTTTCCTGAACCACCGCATCCAGCCAGCAGCCCTGCCGCCATGGCAGTGGCAGCCAATATACTCAATATCTGCTTCTTCATCATCGAACTTCCTCCTTCTTGAACCATTGATTCTTTACTTGATAAAATCCCCATATGAAAAATTGGTAATTTGTGGATTATCATGTGATAAAGCGCTTTATCACATTAATAATTCCCTGTTTTTGCTTGTTCGAGCTGGTTATGCTTAAATTATTATACGATTTGTACATGTTTGTCAAGATATTTTTTAAAATTATTCAGCATTATTTTTTACTTTTCACTTTTATCAAAATAAATATTGACATTTTCCATTAAATCTCCCATAATATCTATAGGTTATCCGCTTTACCAAGCGTATTACACATTGCTGGAAAACCAGAATTTAAGATAAATGAGGGATTTGCATGATAACAACAAAGGACATTGCCGAACTTGCGGGGGTATCCCCCACCACGGTTTCCCTGGTGCTCAACAACAAGAAGCACCGCATCTCACAGGAGACCTGTGACCGTATCCTGCGGATTGCGCAGGACCTGGGTTATACGCCCAACCAGATTGCCGTATCGCTGGCCACCAGGAAGACCAACACCATTGGGCTTATACTGCCCGACATTACCAACATGTTCCTGTCCACCATAACACACAGTGTGGAGCGCACCGCCTATAACCACCATTATGGCGTATTCCTGTGCGATGCGGACAATGATGTGGATAAGACCCTGTACTATATTGACGTACTGCAGAAGCGCTGCGTGGACGGCATCATCATCATACCGCCTGCAACCATCAACGAGGGGGATTATCCCAAACGCTGCTCCGATATCCTGAACCGGTGCCAGATTCCCTATGTACTTCTGGAATACGCCATCCATGATATTTTCCATGACTTCATTACCCTGGACAATGAGATGGGGGGATACATGGCCACAAAGCATCTGCGCGACATGGGCCATACCAGGATCGGATGTATCACCGGTCCCATGTCAGAATACGGGGCCAGGCGCCGTCTCAATGGTTATAAGCAGGTGCTGGAGGAAAGCCGCATTGCCTACAACCCGGACTATGTTAAATACGGCACCTTCCAGTATGATTCCGGTTACCAGCTTGCCCAGGAGCTGCTGGCTACTGATATAACGGCTATGTTTGTAAGCAATGACATGATGGCCATCGGGGCTTATAACGCCCTGGAACGGAAAGGCGTGCGTATACCGGAGGATATTTCCATTGTGGGATTTGACAACATTCCCCTGCTGGAAACCATGAACATTCCCTTAACGACCGTCAACCAGCCCCATGCAGCCATGGGCAAGAAGGCATTCGAGGTGCTGCTGGGACGGATTGATGACCCGGATAAGCCACACAGGGATTACTATTTTACCCCCAGTCTGGTGGAGCGCACATCCGTATTGAATCTGGATCCGCAGTAAACATCCGTGATTGTCCTGCATCACCCGTCCGTCTCCCTGGTCCAGACCTCCACCAGGTCCTCAACCAGCAGCAGCCCCAGCGGCCCAAGGATAAACCCGAAAAATCCAAACAGCTCCAGCCCCACATACACGCTTGCCAGGGTTTCCAGGGGGGACAGGCCCACCTGGCCTCCCATCATGCGCACCTCCAGTATCTGGCGCACGAAATAGCAGACCAGGTAAAGGCCTGTCAGTATGACCGCCTGTTTCCAGTCCCCTGTCAGCAGTTCCAGGAAGGCCCACGGGATGAGCACGGTGCCTGTGCCGAATATGGGAAGGGCGTCCAGGATCCCGATGCCGATACCTGCCATGATATAGTATGGATTGCCGATTATGAACATACCTGCAATGCACAGTCCTGTGGTGATGAACAGGATGATGCCCTGGCTTTTAAACCAGGCTTTTCCCGTCTGTACCAGCCGCCCCCCAATGAGGTTGAATTCCTTCCTGAAGGTTGACTGGTCCCGCCTCGTCCTCAGGTCCTCCATTTCCTGCAGGCTCAGTATGGCTGCCAGGAACACCACCAGGCTGATGATGGCCCATTTTGCCAGACAGGCAATGATGGTCAGCGAGTTGGTCATCAGGAACGGCATGGCAGCTGTCTTTCCCGTGTCCACCAGCTGATAAAGCATTTCCCCGGCCAGGTCCGCCACACAGTCATATCTCAGGCCAAAGGCAGTTTCCACACGGTGGCAGCTTCCGGTCAGCCATATATCAAAACGGTCTATCCACGCAGGAAGGTGCATCATCAGCATTTTCCCTTCCGCACACAGCTTGACAGCCCCCATATACAGTCCTGTCCCCAGAATGGATATAAGTACCAGAAACTCTGCGCCCCCAATGACCCCGATGGGCATATGGAAGGTCTTTCCCTTTACATGGATCCGCATCCTGTATGCCAGGAAACGGGCGGAGGGACGCAGGAGAAGGGCGAATATATAACCCGCTAAAAAAGGAGCCACGAGGGGCAGCAGGTATCTAAACCCAGCATACACCGCTCCCGTGGTTCCTGTTATGATTAATAATTTCTTCAGTTTCTTACCCGGCTTTTCCATGGACTCACCTGTTTCTGATTCGTACTTCCTTTGTACCCTCTTAGTATGAGCCGATGGTTGGAAAATATACCAGCTGATTTTTCTCAAAATCTGGATGGATATCCTGCATTAATTCTCATTATTTTTAATCATTTCCTTTATCATGTTCCTGTTAAATGTCATATGCATCATCATGGCTGACTTTGCTCCCATGGGATCCTTTTCCTCTATGGCGTCCGTCACGGCCCTGTGGGTCATGATGGTTTCCGCTGTCAGCCTTCTGTGGGTCACATTCACGAACATCATGACCGCCGTATCAATCAGGGGTATCAGCTGTTCCACCACCTTGTTGCCCGAACATCTGGCAACCCCGGTATGGAATGCAATATCCTCTTCAATATAATTTTCGTCATTCTCAATCTTATATTCAATGATACGGCAAAGCTCACGAAGCCGTTCCACATCCTCCTGGCTGGCATTGAGGGCAGCCATCTCGGCAATTCCCGGTTCCAGTATCATACGGACATTCACCAGGTCCAGGGCCAGGGCCATCTTGTCCTCCATCGCCCCCAGCCCCAGAGGATCCATGTCCACAGGCGTGGTGCTTACCACATAGGTGCCGGACCCCCTGCGCACCTCCAGGATTCCCCTGGAAACAAGAAGCTTCACAGCCTCCCTGACCGTGCTTCTGCCTACCCCGAACTTTTCTCCCAGTTCAAATTCATTGGGCAGCCGGTCCCCTAAGGCAACCGGTGTGTTTAATATATACTGGAATATCTGTTCCTGAACCTGCTCTGCAAGCAGTTTTCCCTTTAAATTAACTGAATCATCCATGTCCTTACCCCCGCGGTGCAGGATCGGCAGCTGCTGCTTCCTGCATTTTTCTGTGATAATTGTATCAAAAATCACAGCTGTATACAAGTGCGGCATCCATTTCAAGAAATTCTTCCTATTTACCCCATGCCGATGTATAATAAACGTGAAATATCTCTTTAACCGTTAATACTTTGAAAGCCATTGAATGTAGGAACGAGGAGAAACAGCCATGACTGCTGATAATTTAATCAACCTGCTGGATGCGCTGACCGAAACCAGCATTTATGTGATAGAAGAAGATTCCCACCGTCTCCTTTACTTTAATAAGCGCTGTCAGGAAACCGGGCGGCTGAAGGCAGGACTTGGCAGCCCATGCCACCAGGTGTGGCCTGAGCACTGTGACAATTGCCCATTAAGCGCGTTGGGCGATGGACGGTCCAGCCATATATTATCCTATGATCCCCTTCTTAAAACAACGGTTGATGTCACTGCCAACCGGATTATCTGGGATGGCCATATCAACGCAGTTGTCATAACAGCCACGCCCCACCGGATGAGCTTAAAAGAGGAACAGGGGCTTTGGAGGTTCAGCCGGATATATGCCCAGAGCCTTGTAACTGTTTTCGGGGAATGTATTATTGTCAACCTGACCGCGGACTATTATGTCAACTGTCAGAAGGATGCAATGTGGACCGATATTCCGGAACACGGTAATTTCGATTCGGAGAACCGCAGATATTCCAGGCAGGTCCTGCACCCGGATGACCTGGAGCAGTTTGAGCAGTATTTTACGCGGGCATCCATGCTGCGTATATTCGGGACCGGAAAAAAACAGATTACCAGGCGCCTGCGCCGTCTGACCAAGGACGGCACCTATCATATCGTGGAGTTTACCGCCGCCAAGGTGGAGCCTCCGGCTGAAACAGGCTGCTGGTGTGTCCTGGTTTACCGGGATATCCAGGACGAATACATGCTGGAGCAGCGGCGCAATGTCGAAATCAGCCAGCTGGCAACAGCGGCCCGCACAGCCTACCAGATGCTGATTGCGGTCAATCTGACCCGCAACACCTATGATATGCTGGAATATAACCGTTATCCTGTCAGTAAACCGGCTGAATCCGGTTATTTTACCGACCTGATAGCTGCCGAATATGAAACAGTGCACCCTGATTATCAGAAGGAATTCATGGACAAATTCTCCCGCCAGTCATTGATGGACGCATACAGGGGCGGCCAGCATATCGTATCCATGAAAATACCCCACAGAGGCACGGACGGCCTCTACCACTGGAGCCATACCGAGGTAGTCCACGTGGAAAGCCCTGACACGGATGACCTGATTGAGATTACCCTGTCCCGCAGCATCGACGAGGACCGCAGGATACAGGAGGCTGCCATTGAGAAGGAACGCCAGGCCAAACAGCTTCTTGAGGAAGCGCTGCAGAAGGCGGAAAATGCCAACCATGCCAAGAACGATTTCCTTTCCAAAATGAGCCATGACATCCGGACTCCCATGAACGCAATCATCGGAATGACCCAGCTGGCCCGGCTGCATACAGGGGAGGAGGAGCGGCTGAAGGATTACCTTGAGAAGATAGCCAATGCCAGCACCCATCTCCTAAGCCTGATTAATGAAGTCCTGGATGTGAGCAAGATTGAGAGCGGCACCGTGAAACTGGAAGAGAACGAATTTAACCTGAACCATCTGCTGGAGGATGTGGTGGAGATGGTGCGTATTTCCCTTGACCAGAAATGCCAATCCCTGTCCGTCCATATAGAAGAGGGGCTTCATCCCCAGGTACTGGGCGATGAGCGGCGGCTGAAACAGATACTGGTCAATATCCTGGACAATGCCTCCAAGTACACACCGGAGGATGGCAGGATTTCCATACGGCTGAATGAACTTAACAAAATGACCCAGACCATGGGGACCTACTGCTTTATTATTGAAGATACCGGAATCGGCATGAAGCCGGAGTATATTGAACACATATTTGAGCCCTTCAGCCGGGCGGACGACAGCCGGACCAGCAAGACCGTGGGGACCGGGCTTGGCATGACCATTGTGAAAAACCTGGTTTCCATGATGGGCGGTGATATCCAGATAGAAAGCGAATATGGAAATGGCACCCGTTTCCTCATTACACTCACATTGACCAAATGCGGCGCCCCGCCTGTCATTCCCGGTAAAAAGCCCAATCTGCCTGAAACATTTCCCGGACTGCGCGTCCTGCTGGCAGAGGACAACGAAATCAACCAGCAGATAGCCGTGGAAATGCTGAGTCTTTTGGGCGCCACGGTGGATACCGCTGAAAACGGCCGGGTGGCGGTTGATATGGTCCTCTCCCATCCGCCTTTATACTATGATATTATTTTCATGGACATACAGATGCCGATAATGAACGGGTACGATGCAGCCCAGGCAATCCGCAGCAGCCAGATGGAGTACATCCAGGAGCTGCCCATCATTGCCATGACGGCTGACGCCTTTGCCGAGGATGCCAAGCGCGCCCGGCTTTCCGGAATGGACGGACATCTTGCCAAGCCGGTTTCCATGGACCAGCTTAAGAATGCGCTTTCCAGCTGTCTTCTCTGGAAGGAGAAGAACCAGCGCAAGGAGGCTGCGGGGGATGGATGTCAGGAGGATTGATGCGGGGGATGGAGCGGGGTTGGCAATGGTTGGTATGATTGCCTTTAAAATGGTTCTTTCTGAAAAGCAATACACTGCTTTTCAGAATTAAATAGAAGGATTGTTCAATGAATTGTCTTCTAAGCTAACTACTATTCCTATTAGCAAAATTCGTAGTATGATACTATTTTAATCACATATAATATGATTGAACGTACCTTGATAACCTACGTGGCTCAAGGGCATGACTTTTAGAGGAACTGGTTTAGTACCGGTTCCTCTATTATTTTAATCTAATATTGTACTCAAAAAGCAGGATAGGTGTGGGAACCCAGCAATCATGCTGGGTTCCCACGTTATTTTCATTATTCCCACTCAATCGTAGCCGTTGGCTTCGGGCTTATATCATAGCATACCCGGTTCACATTCTTAACTTCCTTCAAAATCCTGTCCGTAATCTTCTGCAGCACGTCATAGTCAATGCGCTCAATGGTGGCTGTCATGGCATCCACCGTATTCACGGCCCTGATAATCACAGGGTAGTCAAAGCAGCGCGCATTGTCCCTTACGCCCACTGACTTAAAGTCCGGCACAATGGTAAAATACTGCCAGACCTTCTTGTCCAATCCGGCATTGGCGAATTCCTCGCGCAGGATGGCATCGGATTCCCGGACTGCTTCCAGACGTTCCCTTGTGATAGCGCCAAGGCAGCGTACTCCCAGGCCAGGGCCGGGGAATGGCTGACGGTATACCATGTCATAAGGAAGCCCCAGTTCCAGGCCGCAGGCCCGCACCTCATCCTTAAACAGCTGTCTCAGCGGCTCAACCAGTGTGAAGTCCAGGTCCTCGGGAAGCCCGCCTACATTGTGGTGGGATTTGACTACCTTGGCTGTCTTGGTTCCGCTCTCAACAATGTCCGGGTAAATGGTTCCCTGTGCCAGGAAGTCGATTCCCTCCAGCTTCCGTGCTTCTTCTTCAAACACGCGGATGAACTCGGCGCCGATGATCTTGCGCTTCTGCTCCGGGTCAGCCACGCCCTCCAGTTTGCCAAGGAAACGCTCCACGGCATCCACATATACCAGGTTGGCATCCATCTGGTTTTTGAATACTTCGATTACGCTCTCAGATTCACCTTTTCTCATAAGGCCGTGATTCACATGGACACAGGTCAGCTGCCTGCCGATTGCCTTAATCAGAAGGGCCGCAACAACGGAACTGTCCACGCCTCCTGACAGGGCCAGAAGCACCTTCCTGTCCCCTACCTGTTCACGGATCAGTTCTACCTGGTCAGATATGAAGTTCTTCATATTCCAGTTGGCCTGGGCACCGCATGTATCAAAGACAAAGGAACGGAGTACCTGGGCTCCATCCCCATCCCAGCCGCTGATGGAACACTCACATGCCGCAGGTGCATGGTCTGCCGCCATCACAGGAAAACCAGCCTCATAAATCTCAGGCAGCACGTCAATGGAAACGCCATCCACCACATGATTGGGGCCGCCGTTGATGATGACACCCTTTACATTGGGCAGCGCCTTAAGTTCCTCCGCAGTAATATCATGGGGATAAATCTCGCTGTAAACACCCATTTCCCTGATGTCCCTGGCCAGCTTGGTGTTCTCAGAACTTCCCAGGTCCAGAATCACTATCATATCCTGTTTCATCGTTTGCCTCCTAGTTCATTTGTATTATTTTTTTATTTTCTTCATTATACTATGCCCCGGGCCTGGTTACAAGCAGGAATGTCCTGCGTGGGCGTATCCTTTGGCTGTGATGTTAAAATGGACAGGACCCTGCATTCCTGCATGACGGCCTGTTTCCATGGCCTTGGGTTCTGTCCATAATTATTCTGTGGGTTGTGCATGATTTATATGGCTGGTATATCGCTATACCTGCTATTGTGTCTCTTCTCCGAGATAAGCCAGTACCGCCCTCAGGCAGCCTTCTACGCCAACCGGGCCGCTGTCCAGGCACAGGTGGTAGTTCTGGGCCCTTCCCCATGTGTTGCCGGTGTAGTACTGGTAGTATTCTTTCCGCTTGCGGTCTACTTCACGTATACGGCGCTCCATCTCTTTCCCGTCTGACTCAGCTTCTGATTCCAGCTCCAGCATGCGCTTGATCCTGTCTTTCATTTTGGCATAGATGAACAGGTTCAGGCTGTCGGTCAGTATCATATCCGCGCAGCGCCCCACTATGATGCAGGGTCCGTGGGATGCCAGCCTGCGGATTACATTGGACTGGGCTACAAATATCTGATCGGACATGGGTATCTGGTACACTTCTGAAAATGCGTGGTAGAACTGCCTGTCCAGGGGATCGTGCACAACGATATGCTCGTCATAATGCTGGAATGCATCCTCTGCAATATTGATATCGTCTGCTGCCATGGAAATCAGTTCCTTGTCATAAAAGGGAATCCCCAGCTTATCAGCCAGCTTTACTCCCAGTTCACGGCCTCCGCTTCCGAATTCACGGCTTATTGTAATGACCTTATCCATATAGCACCGCCCCTTTCTGTTGGATGGTTGGTTGTTGTGTGACTTGTAGGTAATGGCGATGGGGTGAGGGGATGGGGCCGGGGTGTGCGGTGGAAATGGGGCACAGGGGCCGGGATGCACGGGGACCTGGACATCCGGTGGAGCTGTGATGCGCGCTGGCCGGGATGCCGCGGCCGCTGGGTGTGGCGCGGGGGCCGGGTCCGCAGTGCGCGCTCAATTCCGCTGCGCTCCATTTCGCTCACGGGCTTCGCCCTATACAAAAAGCGAATCAGAAAATTCCTTATGTGCAAGCACAACGGGATTTCCTGTTTCTCTTTTTGTGCACTGCTCATTGCCTACGTGGACATTATACCACACTTCCCAGTTAATTCCTATGCCTAAAATCTCTTAAGATTTTGGAGGCTTGGATCAGGATGGTCGGGATTACTGCAAGCAGGCAGACGCTTCCGATCTGGGATGGGGTCAGGGGGGTGACGGAAAATAATTTCTGTAAAAATGGTACGAACATTACAAGGCCCAGCAGACAGACTCCGGCGGCAAAGGCGCCCAGGCTGTACCAGTTGCTGGAAAAGCCTAATTTGAAGATGTTGTGCCTGCTTCTGCAGTTGAAGCCGTGGAACAGCCTTGCAAGGGTCAGGGTGGAGAAGGCCATGGTGCTGGCTATGCCTGCATTTCCACTCCCCAGTCCCATAT
The DNA here is from genome assembly GCF_020709765.2 of Clostridium pacaense. Taxonomy (NCBI): domain Bacteria; kingdom Bacillati; phylum Bacillota; class Clostridia; order Eubacteriales; family Clostridiaceae; genus Clostridium; species Clostridium pacaense. The sequence continues at coordinate 17,465 of NZ_JAJFEB020000006.1, read as the reverse complement.
GGAAGGCAATCATGGTACAGACTGCAATGATGCCGCCCTGGGTGAGGATGGTCAGCATGAAGTCTTTTGTAAGGATTCCTGTCTTTGGATCCCTTGGCTTTTCTGACAGTAAATCCTTTTCAGCCGGCTCCATTCCGATGGCAATGGCTGGCAGGGAATCGGTCAGCAGGTTGATGAACAGCAGATGGACCGGGGCAAACGGCACCGGCAGGGCCGCCACGGAAGTGTACAGCACGGACAGGATGCCCGCCATGTTGCCGGAAAGCAGGAACTTAATCGCGTTCTTGATGTTACGGTATACATTCCGGCCATTGGCGACTGCCTTGATGATGGTTGCAAAGTTGTCATCCGTCAGGATCATGGCCGCCGCGTCCTTGGAAACCTCGGTTCCCGTGATACCCATGGCAACACCGATGTCCGCCTTCTTAAGTGCAGGCGCGTCATTGACGCCGTCGCCTGTCATGGCTGTGATGGAACCTCTTCTCTGCCATGCGTCCACGATACGGATCTTATTCTCAGGCGACACCCTGGCGTATACGGATATGCTGGTGATATCCTTATCCAGCTCCTCTTCTGTCATGGCATCCAGCTCACGGCCCGTCATGGCAATATCGCCTTCTTCAAAAATACCAATCTGCTTTGCAATGGCAGTTGCAGTAATCTTATGGTCGCCTGTAATCATCACCGGTTTGATTCCGGCCCTCTTTGCATCGGCTACCGCTGCCTTGGATTCCTCCCTTGGCGGGTCCATCATGGAGATAAGGCCCAGGAACGTGAATCCATTTTCATTATCCAGTGACAGCGTGTAATCCTCTGCCACTTCCTTGTATCCAAATGCCAGGACGCGAAGCCCTTCCTGGGAAAATTCCAGGTTCTTCTGAAGGATTGCATCCTTATCCGCCTGGGTGATTTCCCTGATTCCATCTTCCAGCCTGATATTCACCGTGCGGTCCAAAAGCACGTCCAGGGCGCCCTTTGTCAGTACGGTGGGCACATCGTGAAGTTCGTATTTTGTACTCATCAGTTTACGGTCTGAATCAAAGGGAATTTCTTCCAGACGGGGCATCAGTTCCCTGAGGAGGTTTTCATCCACAGTGGCCTTGCGCCCCATTTCCACCAATGCAAACTCTGTCGGGTCGCCGATTCCCTTTCCGTCCACAATGGACGAATCATTAGTCAGGATGGCGTCATAGAGCAGGTAGCGGTGAAGCTGGTTGCACAGGTCCAGACGGTCGATGGAAATGGTTTCATTATTAACATAGATATTCTGAACCGTCATCTTATTCTGGGTTAAGGTACCTGTCTTGTCGGAACAGATGACAGATACACAGCCCAGGCTTTCCACTGCCTTCAGTTCTTTGATGATGGCATGTTCCCTTGCCATTTTCTGCGTTCCCATTGCCTGGACAATGGTTACGATGGAGCTGAGCGCCTCAGGGATTGCCGCAACTGCCAGCGCAACCGCAAACATCAGTGAATCCAGAATTGGCATGTCGCGGTACAGGCTCAGCAGGAACACAAGCGCGCAGATTACCATGATGGCCATGGCCAGACGGCTGCCGAACTGGTCCAGGCTGATCTGCAGCGGGGTCTTTTTCTCCTTCGTGGCGTTCATGAGGGCTGCTATCTTACCGATTTCCGTTTCCATTCCAGTGGATGTCACCAGCACCACAGCCCTTCCGTAGGTCACAAGGCCGCTGGAATATACCATATTGGCCCGGTCTGCCAGGGCGCAGTCATCATGGATCAGGCCGTCGCTTTTATCCACATTGGTGGATTCCCCTGTAAGGGAGCTTTCGTTCACCTGCAGGGAATAATTTTCCAGTATCCTTCCGTCAGCAACCACCAGGTCCCCGGCCTCCAGGTACAGGATGTCGCCCGGAACCACCTGCGCCGATGGAACCTCAATCTTATGTCCGTCCCTCATCACCTTGGCGCTGGGCGAAGACAGGGATTTAAGGCTGTCCAGGGATTTCTCCGCTTTTGCATGCTGCACGGTTCCCAGGATTGCATTAAGTACGATAACGGCGATGATCACGATAGTGCTTTCCACATTGCCGCTTACCATGGATATAAGTGCGGCAATGATCAGGATTACCACCAAAAGGTCGCAGAACTGCTCAAAAAACACCTGAAGGGTGCTTTTGCGCTTACCCTCCTTAAGGACATTTTCCCCTTTCTCAGCCAGCCGCTTCCCGGCCTCCTCACCGGACAGCCCATGTTCCGTTACATGAAAATGCTCCAGTAGCTCTTCCTTTGTCTGTTGATACCATTCTTTCATATGCTTTCCTCCTTATTCAGTACATCTCCGGCGCCATCCCCGGGTACTTCAGGATGAGTGGTTCCCAAATACCCTTTGGTCTTCTGCATAAAAAAAGACTTCCATGGATGGCTTGCCAGAATATGTAACATATCTGCAAGCCACGCATAAAAGTCTTGTAACCGTATCGGCATATATTGCCAGGTTCCGTGCAGAACCGAGGTTGTTGACAATATATTTAAACTACTCCCTCTTTAGCTGTGTTGCCTTGCTTATGAAGTTTTAATGAGTTTATCCCTTTTTTGAATAAATGTCAAGGGGAAAGCGGAAAATTTTTGCTATTTCAGTAAATCCAGTACGTCGGCCTGGGCTTTGTCGCAGGCTTCCTGCGCCGTCATCTCGCCTGCCTGTGCACGTGATGCATAGCTTCCCATTATATCCAGCATCTGGTTAATCTGCTCGTGGGGCGGTGTCCACTGAAGGCCCCTCTTAACAAGGCCGTTGGCCTTCTCCAGTGCTGCCAGCTGTGCCGGATAGGACGGATTCTCCTTTATCAGCTCTTCGTTCTCATATACGGAATACCTGGTTGCAGCGCCGCCGTTCTTTACGTATTCCAGACTCTTCTCACGGCTTGTCATATACATCATGAACGCCCATGCCGCATCCGGGTTCTTGGCGCCGTTGGGTATGGAAATGTTCCAGTCTGCCAGGGCTGCCGACTCTCCTGCCGGTCCATCGGGCGGTGCTGCAAATGCTACCTTGTCGTAAACCTTTGACTTCTGCGGATCCGTAATCGCAGAAGCTATTGCGGTTGCATCCAGCCACATGGCTGTCTTGCCTGACATAAATGCCCCAAGGGCTTCCTCATGTGTATAAGTCGAAACATCTGGCGGTGCGCACTCCAGCATGTCAAGATACCATTGCAGGGATTCCACCACTCCCGGGTCGTTAATTTTAGGCTCCAGTGTTTTCTGGTCCATCATGCCGTCACAGAATGCATACATGGTGGTCAGCCATCCGGACGCAAAGTGGATTCCTCTCTGTGCCCTCAGGGCAACCCCATACAGACCATCCTCTTTGCCATTAAAGAATCTTGCCAGTTCCAGGAATTCATCCATGGTTTTAGGCGGCTCCTTGCCGTATTTCTCAAACAGGTCCGTCCGGTAGGCGAGGAACCTGGTTTCGCCTGCTATGGGAATGCCGATGGTTTCCCCTTTGTATTGGCCCAGGTCGCAGTAGGCAGGAATCAGGTCGGCTTTGTCATACCATTCCGGTGTTTTCTGAGGGTCATTCATATAATCATCAAGGGGCTGGACCACGTTCTTAGCTCCATATTCCGCATTCCAGAAACTGTCAACCATGAAGACATCATAGCTGTGCGCACCCTGGAAGTCCAGAAGCTGTTTGTTCTTAAGATAGGTCTGCTCCACCACATCCCACTCCACCTGAATACCTGTTAAATCAGTAAATTCTCCAGCCATTGTCTGGAAGGCTTCGGTTGATGGATGGGATGCCATGGATACAACAATCCTGGTACCATCATACTGTTCCTTCATCAGCTTGCCCCAGCCCTCCATGGTTGAAGCATCCGCGGCGGCTTCCGTGCCCTCTTGAGCGGCAGTATCCTGGGCTTCGGTCCCTGATTTCGAGGTGTCTGCAGGCGCGGATGAAGCAGGCGCCCCCTTGCTGGCAGAGCAGGCTGTCATTGACAATACAAGCATCAATGCTGTTGCCGTCGAATACAACTTTCTTTTCATAGCATTTCCTCCTTATTTTAAAAATTACATTTGTTAACCCTTCACTGCTCCGAATGTTAAGCCGCGTATCATATATTTCTGGACAATTATCCCAAAGAGGATTACCGGAAGACTGGAAAGTACCCCGGTCGCTGCCATCTCTCCCCATTTTGTCCCTGACACGGACAAGAAAAGCATGACAGAGGTAGGAACTGTCTTGGCATTTACACTGGTAAGGAAGTTTGCAAAGACAAATTCGTTCCAGGAATTAATAAGGCAGAATATTGCCGTTGCTGTCAGTCCGGGAAGGGACAGCGGCAGTATCAGCTCTTTGAAAACCTGAAGTCCATTGCACCCATCAATCTTACCGGCCTCCTCAATCTCCATTGGTATGTCTTCAAAGAATCCACGCATCATAAGGATTGTGAACGGTATGTTAAACAGCAGGTAACAGATTATCAGTATCACCCGTGTATCAAGAAGCCTGGCCGCCATTGCCATCAGGAAGTATGGGATTACAATGGCCATGGCCGGCAGCATCCTCTGGCTTAAGACCAGAAAAGCAGTGTTCTCCCTTTTCTTCCAGTTAAATCTTGCGAATCCATATGCTGCAAAGGAACCGATTACCAGGGATACAATGGTAGAAACCACAGATACGACAGCGCTGTTGGCAAAATAATCCAGTATATGGGCATTCTTTATGATACTGGCATAGTTCTCCAGGGTTGGCTGGAATATAAACTTTCCCGGATCAAAAATATCCACACGCGGTTTCAGGCTGATTAATACCATCCACAGATAGGGAGCTATAAAAAACAGGCATACAATGAAAAAGATAATTCCTTTTCCGATTCCCAGAAAAGCCCTTTTGTTTTTTCTGCTCATCTTCACGGCTTAGTCCCCCTTTCTCTGGTAATGGATCAGGAGCTTGCTGACCATGGTGGAGATAACCATCAGTATGATGGCATTGGCAGCCGCCCTTCCAATCAATCCGTTCTGTGCATTTGCCAGCCTGTAAATATGCAGGCTGAGGAATTCCGTAGAATTTCCCGGACCGCCCTGGGTCAGGACAAACGGCATGTCATATATCTTCAGCGAGTCTATGGTCCTGAATATCAAGGTCAGGAAAATCAATGGCCGGAGTGACGGAAGCGTTATATAGCGGAACAGCTGGAATGCGTTGCCGCCGTCAATCCTGGCCGCCTCATACTGATCCGCAGGCAATGAGCACAGTCCTGCATAGCTGATTAAAGATACAAACGGTGTCCATTGCCAGACATCCGCCAGGACGACAGATGTGAATGACAGATTGGCGTCCAGCCACGTTACATTTGATATGCCCACCAGATTCAGGAAATAATTTACAATTCCATATTCTGAATTCAACATTAGTTTCCAAATATTTCCAGCAATACTGGGCGTCATCACAATTGGTATGATTAATATAGCAAATACGACCGGCTTCAGCTTGAACTCCGAATCACACAGCAGCTTACCAATCATAAACCCAAGCACCATCTCAATTCCTGTTGTAATGACCATGAATTTAAGGCTGATATAGACAGCATTCCAGAAGTCAGGATCCCTGCCGGAGAACAGGCGGATGTAATTATCAAACCAGACTAGACGGATACGCCCCAGATCCCACCCCAGCTGATAATCCGTAATACTGATAAGGTACAGGAAAACTGTCGGAAATACCGTCAGTACCGTCATGATGGCCATGGCTGGTGCAATATACGGTATATATGGCTTTTTCTTAATATAACGTTTCATCATATTGCCCAATCCCTCTTTCTATTGCTCACACAGCTGTCTGGCATCGATTGAAATAAACTGCCTCGAATCCGCAGCCTCTTTCGCAGCCCATAATATTTTCATGGTACCTTCAACAGAGACCAGGTTTGACTGTTCTGGTTCCTTATGGCATTTTACACATTCCACGAAATATTTAAGTTCTTCTTCATACCCGTCCTCATGTTCCAGATTGATGCACTGCTTTTCGTTTCCGCGGATCAATTCCAGACAATCTCCTCCGGAATATGTAATCATCCCGGTGTCCCCCACAATCTCCAGCAGGGATTCCAGGCCCCCGTCATGGAATCCTTCGGGCATTCCCCAGGAACCCACCACATTGGCACAGCAGCCGCCGTATACTATGTTGAGGATTCCATGAAGGGTTGTCTCCTCCCTCTCCACGATTTTACAGGACACCTGTTCCGGTGTTCCCAGCAGCCAGTATAGATAGTCTATATCATGTATGCACAGATCCATCAGCAGCCCGCCGCTCTGTCTGTTGTCCATAAGCCAGTTTCCCTTTGACCAGGAAGGCATCTTCTGTCTCCTGAAACATGTAATCAGCCTTGGTTTGCCAATCACGCCGTCAAGTACCATTTCCCTGGCCTTCACATACCCATTCCAGAACCTAAGGACCTGGCCCACCATCAGATGGCATGTCTTTGTATCTGCAATGCGGCAGAGTTCATAATAATCATCCTTTGTAAGGCATACCGGCTTTTCGCAGAATATATAGTCACATATGTCCATGGCCTGCTCAATGGCTTCCCTGTGCAGATACGTTGGAAGGCATATGTCAATCACATCTACCTGTTTTCCCTCCAGCCCGCTCAGGCTGTCTACGGCCCTGCACCGGAACCTCTCAGAAAATTCAGCCGCCTTTCCCACATCCCGTTCAACTATATATGCTATCTCAACATCGTTTCCCATCCCTTTATAGGCCTGGCCATGAACCTGTCCCATCTTCCCGGCACCCCATATAGCCACCTTCATAAATAACCTCCACAATCATGTCCGTTGGAATATGCTGTCAAAATCCTTACAATATGCTCTCTAAATATTCCTTTCCATCGATAATCTCCTGCTTTTGTCTCTCATTGCCGGCTTCTATCTCATATTCCACGGAAATAGGACCGTTATATCCAATCTCCTTCAGCTTCCTTATGAACCTGGGGAAATCCACCTTACCTTTTCCAATGGGATATTCACATCCTAGCTCATATCCTTTTTCAGGATAGCTTCCATCCTTTGCATGTACACTGCGCACATATTGTCCCAATACGTCCAGGCCATCCACCGGATTGGCATTGCCATACATCATGAGGTTGGCGGGGTCATAATTAACAAACAGATTGTCGCTTCCCACATCCTCAATCAGGCGCCGGAGCACGATTGGCGGTTCCTGCCCTGTTTCCATTAAGAAATTCTGCCCATGCTTTTTCAGTTCCGATGTAATATATCTCAGCGCACTTACCACACCTGTGTAATTCACGTCCCTGCAGTTAGTAGGAACAAAACCAAGGTGGGTAATGATATCCCTGATTCCGAGTATCCTGGCATATTCTGCCCCATCCAATAGGTTCTTCACACGGGATGACCTGTATTCCGGCGGAACAATTCCCAGAATGGAAGGGCCTTCGGCAAAGTCCCATTTAACCGGACCGTGCCAGCCGCACCACAGTCCGGTTGCCTCCATATCTAATTGTTCCAGAAGTTCCTTAACATACCCTGCATGTTCCCTGCACAGATGGGACATATCCCAAAGCTGCAGCTGGCAGTTATGAAAACCGCTGTCCTTTGCCCAGCGGAGGGTCTCCTTAAGGTCTTCCCCCATAATGACTGCAATTCCCAATGGTTTCATAGGCTTCCTCCTTTACCTGTCAATCCACATCATTATCCGCAAAACAGCTGCGAAGGTTCCATGTCATTGAATTTAAAATAACGGTTAATATAGTATTTGGCAGCTCCCCTGACAACCGATGCCTCCCCCAGCTTTGTGTAAACCACATCCACATCCGATACGAACTGGCGGAAACCAAACTGCCGCATCTTTCCCTTCAGCAATTCCAAAAAACGGTCTCCCAGCTTGCGTCCTATTCCTCCAATAATGACCAGCTCCGGATGGAACAAGGTAATGGCATTGCAAAGGGCATATGCAAAATCCTCTGCCATATAAGACATGAGTTTTAACGCGTCCTCATCCTCTGCCCGCACCAGGGCCGCCAGGTCTTTGAACAGCAGCTTTTCCCCGGATGATTTTGGCACATCAAGACCAAATTCCTCAAACAGCCTTGGAAGCGCCAGTTCTCCAATCTGGTTCTCAAGACATCCCCGATTGCCGCAGGCGCAGGGGTATCCATTCCGGTCCACTGAAAAATGCCCAAACTGTGTTGCCATCCCGCTGGCCCCGCTAAGAAGATGGCCGTCGTGGATAATGGCCGCACCAACCCCGTCATTGATGTTAATATAAATGTAGTTCTCCCCATCTAGCTTCCCAAAGGCCGTTTCCGCGTAGGCAAAACATGCCGTGTCGTTTAAAATGGCCAGGGGATACCCGTCCAGCATACTCCTCAACCGGCTGATCTTATAATTTCCCTGGCTTTCCGTGGGCAGTACCACGGATATGATTTCATCATGTTTTTCATCAATCATCCCGGGTACAATCACGCAGACGCCCATTACATGGATATCCACACATTGCGCTTCCCTGAATTCCTCAAAATATCCTTTTAATTCTGCCAGGGCATCTCCTGTGTTCTTCATGTCGTATTCCCTGCACAGCACAATATTCATGGCCGAATCCACCAGGGCAATCTCAAGGTTATCTTTATGCCAGTTTAAAACAATCACATAATTGGTACTGTTATTGACAGTAAGGCTGTTCGGCTTTCTTCCCTGACGGTTGCTTTCTGATGCGCCTTCATCTATTACAAACATTTCCTGCATCATCTCATCCACCAGGGCCGAAACCGTTGTCTTGCTGAGTTTGAGCTGTTCCGCAATCTGTGTCCTGCTGATTCCGGGAAAATCCTCTATGAGCTGGTATATCTGTTTTTTATTGTTATCTTTGATTAGAAGCTGGTTATATTTTTTCACCAAATCTCCCCCTCCATTAATTTGTTCAGTGACATTACTAAATATCTTGAGTATAGCATACAGTTGTTTATTTCGCAATACCCAAATGCAAAAGAACATGATGCAAACGAATTTGAAAAAGGACCGCTTCCCTGCATCCCGCAAAGCCGTGGTCCTCAATCATCCCTATGTCATCATGTCATCCTCCAGGTTCCACCCTCCGATATGACCATATCCACCGCCTGGTCATGTTCTTCCACCGGTATGTCATCCCGCATGATCCTTTCCCTGCATATGACCGCCTTCATTCCTTCCACACGCCCCAGATAACGGTCATAATACCCGCCTCCGTACCCCAGGCGTTTGCCCGTATGGCTGCATGTACAGCATGGGATGACCGCCAGGTCAATCTCCTCCGGCTGCACCCTCACCGCATCATTCCCCGGCTCTTGAATGCCGTAACTGCCCGCCTCCAGATTGTCCAATGAATCAATCAGGCACGCTTCCATCACTCCCTTTGATATACATTTCGGAACGGCAACCCGCTTTCCCTGCTTTAATGCATCGGTAATTATGGGCCTGGTATTAATTTCCTCCTGGGTTCCCACAAAGATGAACACCGTCCGCGCCTCATGATATTCATCCAGCCCAGTCACCGTCTGGCAGATGGCCCGGTCTGCCTGTATACAGTATTCTTGGCTCAGGCCGGAAACCTGGAGCCGCACGAGTTTCCTCAATTCCTGCTTCCTGTTTTCCTGCCTTTTCCTACTATCTTCCTGTTTCCTTCCCAGTTCTTTTTTACTAGTCAGTTCTTTTTTCCTATCCTCTTCCTTTTTCCTATTCCCATCCATTCCCGGCACTCACTCCCACGTCTTCCACACATCCGGCTGATACCCCACCGTTGCTTTGGCTCCATTCCTCACAATCGGTGTCTTTAACACTTTCTGATTCTCCAAAACCTTCCCGTCCCTGTCCTCCGCCGCGATATACTGAATCAGTGCCAGAAGGTCCTTATCCTTACACTCCTTATCAATCATAGCGTCCAGCCCCCCGACCGCCTGTTTTACCCGGTTGAATTCACCCTTGCTCATGCCCTTTTCATTCAGGTTGATGGACTGGAACCGGATTCCCCGTTCCTTAAAATACCGCTCTGCTTTCTTTGTATCAAAGCACTTGGATTTTCCAAATATCTGTATGTTCATATCCGCTCTCCCGTGGTCACATCCTGTTTGGGCATTTCACCATTTTACCGTGTAAATGGCGCAATGCCTGTATTTTATACCACATTATAACAGACGGGACGGTATCCATCAATTGATTTCATTGATAATGCCATCATGCCTGATAATCCTTGCCTGACAGCCCATATCTAGCAGCCCTTGCCTAGTACCCCACTTCTGGCAGCCCTTGCCTAGTAACCCACACCTAGCAGTCCTTGCCTAGTAACCCACACCTAGCAGTCCTTGCCTAGTAACCCACACCTAGCAGCCCTTGCCTAGTAACCCACTCCTGGTAGCCCTTACCTAATAGCCCATACCCAATAGAAACCCGGAAACCACAAAAGTCCTGCCCCGGCCATCAAACGGCACCGGGGCAGGAGCTTTCCTTCGTCAGGACATTATGGCCTGTTTAAACATTCATTCCTGCCATCTGTACATCCCACTTCGCGGCATATCTGGTCTCAATTCGGTCAACGCAGCCCGCGCCTCCCTCATCGGAACAGATTTCCTACAAAACAGGGCGCACATCTGACAGAACGCACGTTTCAAACACGCCCTAATTAACTACAGCTTCAGGAACGCTTTTTTTTAAATGGTTGAAAATCCAGGTATGCATTTTTATGAACTGACCGCAGATAATGGCATTAATCAGGGTGCCTTCACGTATGAACATGATCTTTCCTAAGAATACCAAGCCGATGACAGCGGATATGACAAGCAGGCCGCAGTCCACCATGGATTTTACATTTCCCCACTTCATGCGGGTCCTCTTCACCACCACACTGTTGAATGCATCGGCGGGCATCAGGATTAAATCAGCTTCAATCATAAGGTACAGGCCAAGGGCCAGGACCGCGCATCCCAGTACCAGGAGGCAGAGCCTTAATACATAATTCTCCACTGTCAGGAAGCTGAACAGATACAGGTTGGCGTCCAGGAATATGCCGGAAATCATGGCCGGAATCAGCTGTGTGAAGTTCTTCAGCCGGAAATCTTTTGGCAGTACCACAAATTCCCCAAAGAACATGACAAAGTTCAGGAGGAAGGAATATGTGCCCTGGGTAAGCGGAGGATACACCACGGTCATGACCCTTGTAAGGCTGCTGATGGGAGAGAGGCCCACTCCCGCCCGTATGGTAAGGGCGATACCGGTGTTCATGATGAAAATGCCTGCCAGATAGCTGAGCCAGCGGCTCAAAGGGATATTTTTCTTTTCCATAAAGATTCCTCTCCTCCTGATTATTCCATGAAACGGAAGCGGTGCAGGGAAATGAACAGGCTTAACAGCTTATTGACAACCGGCTCTCCCTCGTTGTGATTGCCCAGCTTCTCAAGTTCAGCATCAATCTCATCTGCATGTGAGGTCAGCTCGTCAATGGTCATATTGGCCATCATCCCGTAAATCTCAATAGGCATTACGGATTTGATTTCCTGATTATCGGTCACAATGCATGCGCCGGAGTATTTATCTACTTCCTTTGCGCAGAAGCACATTTCCTCACTGTCATTTCCAACAATGACAAGATAGGGGACAGGAGCCGGGAAGGAGGTGCACACAGCCCCGCTGTCAACGGTCACGCCCTTGAACAGGCCATTGACAATATGGCGGCTGCCGTCCGCGTAACGGCGTACCACGGACAGGCGGCTCAGCCTTTGTCCCTCATACTCGGGAATGATTTTCCCATCCTTCATGGGCACCCAGATTTCCTGATAGAATTTGGCATGGCCCCTGCCGTACACATCAAACAGGTATACCTTTGCCTGGGTCTTATCTTCGGATACCTCCATGGGCACAAGGTCAAGCTGCTGTGGAGTCAGGTCATCCAGCCCGGCAACGCCCTTGGTCACCATGCAGGAGTAATCATTGTCAGCATTTTTCAGAAGCTTCTTATCCTTGGCAATCAGCTCGCCATCCTTGAATACGAACAGGGGATTGATTTTGGATAAGCTGTCTGTCAGCACGATATCTGCAAAACGGCCGGGAGTAAGGGAACCGATCTGGTCATCCATGTGGTAATATCTGGCTGCGTTAAGGGATGCCATCTTGATGGCCTTGATTGGATTCAGGCCCATCTCGGCGCACAGGGACACAATCCAGTCCATATGGCCCATTTTCAGCAGACGCTCAATGGAAATGTTATCGCAGCACAGCGTGAAGTTCTCAGTGGGGAACTTGCGGTCCACAATGGCGCGGATTAATGTCTTTATTACCTCATTGCTGCCCACGCCGAATTTAATCTGGGTGCAGAAGCCGTAGCGGATGCTCTTTGCAATATCATCCCCGTTCCACACATCATGGTTGTTGGTAACGCCGATTGCAGGAAGATAATTAAGGGTCATCTGCGGGAGCGCGGTCAGGCCCCAGTGTCCATTGATGAATCCGCCTTTTTCCCTTACCCATGCAGCCTTCTGGAAATCATCCTCATCCCCTGCGCTGTATGTAAAATGTTCAAATTCACCCAGCCCGATGACCGGTTCCATATCAAGGACCGCTTTTGTCACGGATGCATCCGTTTTCTTTCCCGGTGCAAATGCAAAGAGGCGGTATGGAAGCTTGTCATAGTCATGGAACAGATCCTTTGCTGCCTGGATGCCGTCTTTGCCCGCTGAACTGAGGATATCAAGACATTCCGCGAAAATCGTGGTTGTGCCGCAGGGCACCATGGCCTCTGCAAGGGCCACCGGATTTGCCAGCTGTGATTCAAAGTGGAAATGGCAGTCAATCAGTCCCGGGATTGCATACAGCCCCTGTCCGTCAAACACCTCTTTTGCCTTGACAATGCTCTCATCCGGATTTAACGCCACAATCCTTTTGTGGTAAATTAAAAGGGAACCGCTGTAAACCGTCTCACCGTGGACATCCAGTATGTTCAGGTTCTTCATTAGTAAATCTGCTTCTTTCCTGCCGTGCAGCACATCAAAGATTGCGTGTACTTCCTCCAAATGGTTCATTGTTGCTTTCATCATAATTCCTGTCTCCTTTTATCATTTTATTCTATATAAGCAGGGCCCCCACCCTGGTCTTATCCTGATTTTATTTTCATGTTTTATGTAAAGTGAAACGTTTAACTAAATGAGAAAATATTCAATCCTTAAAATCAGGTTACATGGTAATTTTAAGGATTGCATTATAATTGCGGCTACGCTACCCGGTCACGTTGATTCCCGCTCTACCAATCTCACAGGCAGCACGGTTACCGGTTCAACTTTTTTCTTATGTATCTGGCTTAGGATCAGCTCTGCGCCTTTACGCCCCATCTCCTTATCCCCAAAATCCAGACAGGTCAGTTCCGGTGTGGAAATCTCAGATATAAGGGAATAACCAAAGCCAATGGCTGCAATATCCTCTGGTACACGGACGCCTCTTTGTATCAGGCGCTTTGTCAGGTTCGCTGTCAGAAGCTCACTGAGGACAAACACACTGTCCGCCTTTTCCTCCAGGAGCCGGTCAACACACCGGTCCATATCCATATACCCGTCCAAATCAATCATGATCAGTTCATCTGATTCCGGGTATGCATCTTTGTACGCATTAATATTGGATTGTATGAACTCGCTGCTTTTATTCTTATAGACAAATGCCGTCCTCTTCCTTCCCTTCCCGCGAAGATGCTCCGCTGCCAGGCCTCCTGCCTTCATGAAGTCCGGGTAGATGAGGGGATAGCCGTTATACGGGATCTGGCGGTTCATGTACACCACAGGGATGTTCCAGTCCAGCAATATCTGTATGCTGTCCTTAAAGGACATGTCATAAGAAAGGCCGATGAATATGACGCCTGCCACCATGTTCTCCCGCATCAGCTGCAGCACCTCCCGCTCATCCAAGTTCAGGTGGTTCACCTCATAGATGAACAGATTGTAATGGTGGTTTCCTAATATCTCGCCAATACCCGCTGTCATGGCTGCATAATATAGATTATCAATCTTTGGCAGGATGACGGCCACGTTGGTGGTCTCATTGCGCTTCAGGGACTTGGCAACCACGTTCGGGACATATCCCAGTTCCTTAATGGCCTGGCGGATACGCTCTTCTGTCTCCTTCTTGATAACGATATCGCTGTTAAGATATCTGGACACAGTGCATACACTGACATCTGCCAGCTTCGCTATATCTTTCAGAGTTGCTATGACTTTCTCCCCTTTCTTTCCTATTCAGTTAAACGTTTAACTGATTGTTTAAATTAACAAGTTGAAAACTCGCTTTCAACTATGGTCATACTATAGCATAAACAATTAGAGCTGACAAGTGGTTTTATTATTTTTGTATATCATGATAAATTTTATATGCTTTTGTTGTACACCATGCACAAAATTCTCGAGTCGGAATGAATTTGAAGGAAATGTGTTTGAAAAATTCTTTCCGTCAGCTGTTCATCCCACTTTGTGGGAAATCCGATTCTGACGCGGAAAGCGTTGCAGGTTTCATTGACCGGATCAAGGCTAAATCCAGGTCAGGCTATAAAAAAGAAAACGGGGCCTCATATGCCAGAAGCATGGAAGGCCCCCAATCATCCAATCCTCTTACTAAGAGATTATCCCGGTCCGCCACCCGGACATGGTATCCTCCCTGAGAAGGAACTGGTTCCCATCCATATCCTCGAACTGGAACATATTTCCATAAGGCATCCTCTTAATCTCACCCACGCTGACGCCCTTTTCCAACAGTTCTTTATAGGCCTCCTCAATATTATCCGTACTCATCATGACAGAGGGGTGGCCTACATTGACCTTTGGGTTCTGGGCCTCCATCAGCTTCTTATCGTACAGTACAAATACGGTTCCGTCCCCTTGGGCAGGCCCCACTTCAATCCACTTCATATCCGGCCCCATCTGCTCCTCAGCCCGTACCTCAAATCCGGCCTTTTCAGTCCAGAAAGCCTTGGCTTCTTCCTGATTGTTAACATAAAGTGTGATTTTAGATATTGCATGAATCATCGCCATTTCTCCATTTCTGCCTTTCATTCTCAATCTGTTATTCAGAATGCCCTGGAAATGGGATTTTCATGCAATGTTATCACGACTTAATGGCCCAGCGCATCTTGGTGGACCTGGCGCGGCTGTTCATGCTGCACTCTTCTGCGGACGGGCGGATCACATCCCCGGCAATCTCACTGTAAATACCCTGCCGGTACAGATCCTTAAATGATTTTTTAACAATCCTGTCTTCCCCGGAGTGGAAGGTCAGGACAGCCACACGTCCGCCCTTTGCAAGCACGCCCGGAAGCTTTTCCAGGAACTGGTACAGAACCTCAAATTCACTGTTAATATCAATGCGCAGGGCCTGGAATGTCCTCTGGCAGGATTTCTTAACCGCCTCCTTCCGGTCTGATTCCGGAATAAATGAAAGCGTCTGTTCGATTGTTTCCCTGAGCTGGGTCGTGGTGTCAATCCCGTCCCCCCGCTTAATCCGGTTCACAACCGCCCTGGAAATCTCCTCTGCATATGGCTCGTCTGAATTCTCGATTAGCATTCCCGTCAGTTCTTCCCTGGAAATATGTCTCAGCCGCTCCGATGCAGGTATGCCACGGCTGGAATCCAGACGCAGATCCAGGGGACCGTCCTTCTTAAAAGAAAATCCCCGCTCCGGGTTATCTATCTGCATGGAGGATACCCCCAGATCGGCCAGCACAAAGTCAAAGGGACCTGTTTCAGCCGCCAGCTGGTCAATATCCGCAAAGTTCAGCTGCCTGATGGTCAGTATCTCCGGGCCGTATCCCAGTTTCCCAAGACGCTCCCTGGTCTTGGCCATCTCTATGGTGTCCACGTCCAGGGCATGAAGATGCCCCTGGCCTTGCAGGCACCTGAGCATTTCCTGGGTGTGACCGCCATATCCAAGGGTGGCGTCCAGTCCGGTCTGGCCCGGCTGGATCTGCAGGAAATCCAGGATTTCCTTTACCATGATGGAAATGTGCATGCCCACCGGGGTGCTTCCCTTGCTGATTACCTTTGCAACGGTTTCCGGATATTTCTCCGGCTGTAATTCTTTATATTTTTCATTGTATTTCCTGGGGTGTGTGCCCTTGTAGCGGACACGCCTCCTGTGCTCCTGGGCCTGATGGCCCTGGCTTTCCTGGGTCTGGTTCTCCTGTCCTCTATTTTCCACGTTTTCCTCCCGATGAATTATCATTTCTTTTATTACACGTATTTATCACTGTTCCTCTGCCGCCTGCTTCATCAGACGCCCGATCCCCTCTTCGGGATAAGACAGCAGCCGTCCAAATTCCACTGCAAGGTCATGGCGCGCCTGCTGTGTGTAGGCATCATCCTGTATCAGGCGCTTCTGCCTCTCCTTTAAACCCAGGTATTGTTCCAGCACATCCTCCGTACGGTAAAAGAGGTAGTTAAATTTATCCTGATTCGCCTTTGCAGGGAACAGGTCCGTGATAAATGCCTGGTCTTCCGGGTAATAGGATATCCCATACTGGCCGCAAAGTCTCTTTACTTCGCCCAGATAGCTGTCCCGCTCCTCCCTGGTGTCACACGGATGGCTCATGGCCAGCTTCTTAAGGCCAGAAGAGACCATCTCGCAAAAGCAGTCCATTACACCGGCCTGGTATGAATATGGGTCAATGGGACGGGTATCCTTCCCATCATCCTTTACTTCCTCATACTCATCCCGGTCCAAGGACAGAGGGATTCCCGACGCGCTGGTCACATTCACCCCTCCGTACCAGGTACTGTCCACTGCAAAGATGTCTCCGGCCTGATATTCCATTGAAAATTCATCATTCTTTTTGATTATGCGGATTCTCTGTTTATCCATGGCGTATGCTCCTGATTCATTGTGATTTTGCTGTTTCTGTCTAAAACCATGACCATGATTAGAAGTATAGCACAGACTGGAAGAAATGATAAGAGGGCGTCATGGATTTCCAGGGGGAAGGAAAGACATCCATGCGTATGTTGTGGGAATCCTATAAACCCACATTAAGTCCTGGAAACAGGCATAGAAATCCTGTCCTGACTGACTTTAATCCAGACAACATCTATGATACTCTGGATTTTTCCCGTTTGATTCTCATTGCAGACAGGGGAATCAATCTGCAATTACATGAATCTTCTTCACGTCACAGACGCGGGAAACGGAAGGTAAAAGATGAAAACGACGCAGGACGGGTAAACCGTTATACAGATGAAACATACCGAAAGATTTACTTTATTTACCACAAACCTTATGATAATATAGTAATATATCACCATATTAAGAAGAAATTGATGGCGCATAGTTGTATACCTTGCTAGAGCGTGTTTGAAAATTCATTCCCGCCGTCTGCACGCCCCACTTCGCGGTATATTTGGACCCGATTCAGTCAGCGTAGCCCGCTACGCCTCCATCATCGGGACCAAATCTCCCACAAAGTGGGACGCACAGCCGAC